>NZ_CALXGI010000006.1 GCF_944387805.1 uncultured Pseudoflavonifractor sp.
TTCGGCAAGGTTTTCGCATTGCGAAAACGCTTGGACGCGCCCCCGGCGCGGCTCGCTCCCGCTCGCAGGGCAAGCGGCCGTTACCTTATTCCGTGTCCAGCTCCGCCAGCTTCTCCAGCGCCCGCTTGGACAGCTCGGCGTTCTTGTTCCGCTTGTCCCCACGAAATTATAATTTCGTGGGGGCCCCTTGATTCCATCTCCTCGGGGCGAGTGAATCGCCCCTTCGGCAAGGTTTTCGCATTGCGAAAACGCTTGGACGCGCCCCCGGCGCGGCTCGCTCCCGCTCGCAGGGCAAGCGGTCGTTACCTTACTCCGTGTCCAGCTCCGCCAGCTTCTCCAGCGCCCGCCTGGACAGCTCGGCGTTCTTGTTCCGCTTGCCCTTCACCTTATAGCCCAGGGGCGGGATGATGCCGAAATTCACGTTCATGGGCTGGAAGTCGGTGACGCTCTCGTTGCTGATATACAGCGCCAGGGCGCCGGTGGCGGTCTCCTGGGGAAAATCCACGGGCGGCAGGCCACGCAGGCGGCGGGACAGCTCCAGCGCCGCCAGGAAGCCGGAGGCGGTGGACTCCACATAGCCCTCCACGCCGGTAATCTGTCCGGCAAAGCAGATGCGGGGGTCCTTCTTCACCCGGTAATACCGGTCCAGCAGGCGGGGGGAATCCAGGTAGGTATTGCGGTGCATGACCCCGTAGCGGACGAACTCGGCGTTCTTCAGGGCGGGAATCATGGAGAACACCCGCTTCTGCTCAGGCCACTTCAGGTGGGTCTGGAAGCCCACCAGGTTATAGATGGTGCCGTCGGCGTTGTCCTTGCGCAGCTGCACCACTGCAAAGGGCTCCCTACCCGTCCTGGGGTCCTTCAGGCCCCGGGGCTTGAGGGGGCCGTAGCACAGGGTGTCGTGGCCCCGGCGGGCCATGACCTCCACGGGCATGCAGCCCTCAAACACGTTCCTGTCCTCAAAGCCGTGGACCTCCGCCTCCTGGGCGGCGCACAGCTCGGTCCAGAAGGCCTCGTACTCCTCGGCAGTGAGGGGGCAGTTGATATAGTCCGGGGTGCCCTTGTCGTACCGGGAGGCAAAGAAGGCGCTGTCCATGTCCACGCTCTCAAAGGTCACCAGGGGCGCGGCGGCGTCGAAGAAGTTCAGGTAGCGGCTCTCGGGGAAAAATGCCTTGATGTCCTCGGCCAGGGCGTCCGAAGTCAGCGGCCCGGAGGCCACAATGACCTGCCCCTCCGCCGGAAGGTGCTCCACCTCCCCCTCCACTACGGTAATCAGGGGGTGGCTGCGGATTTTCTCTGTAACGGCCTGGGCAAAGCCGTGGCGGTCCACCGCCAGGGCGCCCCCCGCCTCCACCCGGTGCTCATCGGCACAGGACAGAATCAGGGAGCCCATGCGGCGCAGCTCCTCCTTCAGCAGGCCCACCGCGTTCTCCAGCTGGTCGGACCGCAGGGAGTTGGAGCACACCAGCTCGCCAAACCAGGGCGTGTGGTGGGCGGGGGTCATCTTCTCCGGCTTCATCTCCCGCAGCTCCACCGGGATGCCCCGCTGCGCCAGCTGCCACGCGGCCTCGGACCCGGCCAGGCCCGCGCCGATTACAATCACTGGTTCCATCGTATCTCCTTTGTATCGCAAGAGGGCAGGGGCGGGCGCTTCCCCGCCCCTGCCCCAGGGTTATTCCTCGGTCTTGGCGGCCTTCCTGGCCGCCGTCTTTTTCGTGGTGGTCTTCTTCGCCGCAGGCTTCTTCTCGGCTGCCTTCTTGGCAGCCGTCTTTTTCTCCGCAGGCTTCTTGGCCGCCGTCTTCTTGGCGGCGGTCTTTTTGGCCTTCTCCTCTCCCTCGGCAGGAGCGGCCTCAGCCGCGCCCTCGGCGGCGGGCTTCTTCTTGTAGCCCCGCTGATCCTCAGGCAGGAAGTTGGGGCACTCAGGGTTGATGCAGAAGGGCTTCTTAAAGCCTCTGCCCGACTTCTTGAACATCGTATGGCCGCAGGAAGGACAGTTGTCCTTCACCGGCACATCCCAGGTCATAAAATCGCACTTCACGCCGTTGCGGCCGGAGTTGTTCTCGCAGCCGTAGTAAGCAAAGCCCCGCTTGGAAGTCTTTTTCAGAATCCGTCCGCCGCACTTGGGGCAGCGGCCGGGCATCTCAATCACAATGGGCTGGGTATGGTCGCACTCGGGCCAGCCGGGGCAGGCCAGGAAGCGGCCGAACCGGCCCGACTTGATGACCAGGTTCCGGCCGCACTTGGGACAGATCTCCTCAGACACCTCGTCGGGCACCTTGATGCGCTCGCCGTCCAGGTCCTTTTCCGCCTGCCGGAGCTCCTTCTCAAAGCCGCCGTAGAAGCTGCTGATGAGCTCCCGCCAGTTGACCTTGCCAGTCTCCACCTCATCCAGCTGCTCCTCCATGTGGGCGGTGAAGGCGGTGTCCACAATGTCGGGGAACTTGTCCTTCATCAGGTCAGTGACCACCTCACCAAGAGGAGTGGTGCGCAGGTACTTGCCCTCCTTCACCACATACTCCCGGTCCAGAATGGTGGACACAGTGGGAGCGTAGGTGGAAGGGCGGCCGATCCCCTTCTCTTCCAGTGCCTTAATGAGGGTGGCCTCGGTGTACCGGGCGGGGGGCTGAGTGAAGTGCTGGTCCCGGTTCAGCTTCCGCAGGTCCAGGGACTCCCCTTCCTTCAGGTCGGGCAGCGGGGACTGAAACTCGTCCTCCTCCTCGTCCTTGCCCTCCACGTACACCGCCATATAGCCGGAGAATTTGATGGCCGAGTGGTTTGCCCGGAAGGTGTATCCGGCGGACTCCACGTCAATGGTCACGCTGTCGTACACAGCGGCGGCCATCTGGCAGGCCAGGAAACGGCTCCAAATCAGCTTGTAGAGCCGGTACTGCTCACTGGTCAGATCCTTCTTCACGTCCTCGGGGGTCAGGTTCACGTCGGAGGGGCGGATGGCCTCGTGGGCGTCCTGCGCGCCCGATTTGGCCTTGTAAACCCGCGCCTTGCCCGGATAGTACTCCTGGCCGTAACGGCCCAGGATAAAGCTTCTGGCGGCCGCAGTGGCCTCGTCAGACAGGCGCAGGGAGTCGGTTCTCATATAGGTGATGAGACCCACGGTGCCCTCTCCCGCGATGTCCACGCCCTCATAGAGCTGCTGGGCAATGGACATGGTCCGCCGGGGGGTCATGTTCAGCTTGCGGGAGGCCTCCTGCTGGAGGGTGGAGGTGGTGAAGGGGGGCGCGGGGTTGCGCTGCTTGTCCTGCCGCTTCACACCCCGGACGGTAAAGGGGGCGTGCTCTACGGCGGACGCCACCGCGTTGACCTCCTCCGCGCTGTGGAGCTCCATCTTCTTCTCACGGCCGTAGAAGGCGGCCTTGAACTTACCCGCCGCGGGGGCGATGCGCTCCAGCTCAGCCTCCAGCGTCCAGTACTCCTCGGGCTTAAAGTCCCGGATTTCCCGCTCCCGTTCAGCCACCAGCCGGGTGGCCACGGACTGAACCCGGCCCGCGCTCAGGCCCCGGCGGATCTTCTTCCACAGCAGGGGGGAAATCTGATAGCCCACAATGCGGTCCAGCACCCGGCGGGCCTGCTGGGCGTCCACCAGGTCCATATCAATGGCCCGGGGGTGGGCGATGGACTCGTTGACCACCTTCTTGGTGATTTCATTAAAGGTAACCCGGTGGGTTCGCTCGTCGGGCAGCCCCAGCAGCTCCTTCAGATGCCAGGAGATGGCCTCGCCTTCCCGGTCCGGGTCGGTGGCCAGGAAGATCTGGTCGCTCTTCTTGGCGGCCTTCTTCAGGTCGTCGATGACCTCTTCCTTGCCTTTGATGGGCTGATAGTCCAGAGTGAAGCCATGTTCCACGTCCACGCCCAGCTTGCTCTTGGGCAGGTCGCGCACGTGGCCCATCGACGCCTTCACCTGATACCCAGGGCCCAGGTATTTCGTAATGGTCTTGGCCTTGGCCGGTGACTCCACGATAACCAGATTTGTCTTTGCCACGATATACCTCCAAAAGAGGAGCGGCCGCTCCACCAGGCCCGGCTCCCCTCGCTTATTCTCGCTTTAGTCTCACGGTGCTCTCAAAGCGCCTGCCCGCCTTCTCCTCCACATATCCGCGGATTTGCAGCATGGTCAGGGCGCTGGACACCCTGCGGGCAGGAATCTGGGTCAGTTCCACCAGGTCGTCTGTCCGCAGCGCCCGCCCCTCCAGGGCCAGAAGAATGTCCCGCTCATCGTCGGTAAATCCTCCTTCCCCATCTTGTAAGGTAATATATGCCATTTTTTCAAGGTTGTCAACCGTTTCAGCCGCGGCGGCCCGGGTCTGATCCGGCTCCGGCAGAGGCGCGGGCGTCTCCAGCCGTTCTGCCTCCTCCTGAGCCGGGAGAGGCTCGGGACGGCTTACCCGTCCCGGCAGCAGATACTCATACTCACACAAAATGTCCCAGCCGGACATGATCAGCTTGGCCTCGCCCCGCTGAATCAGCAGATTGGTGCCCCGGCTCATGGGCGCGTCGGCATTACCGGGCACCGCAAAGGCATCCCGTCCCTGATCCAGGGCCAGGCGCATCGTGATCAGAGTTCCGCTGTGCTCCTCCGCCTCCACGGCGGCCACGCCCAGGGACAATCCACTGATGATCCGGTTGCGGACGGGAAAATGGTCGCCCTTGTTTTCTGTCCCCGGCGGGTACTCGGAGATGAGAGCCCCGGCTGCCGCCACGTCCTCATAGAGCCAGCGGTTTTCCGCCGGGTAGACCACGTCAATTCCGCCGCCCAGCACGGACACCACACTGCCGCCGCCCTTGAGGGCGCCCCGGAGGGCTGCCGCATCCAGGCCCCGGGCAATCCCGGAGACCACCAGCGCGCCCCCTCTTGCCAGGTCCATGCCCAGCCGCCCCGCCATGATTTTCCCGTACTCCGAGGGACGCCGGCTGCCCACCACACCGATGGTCACCAGCTCGTCAAAGGGGAACAGCTTTCCCCTCACATAGAGCAGGCAAGGCGGATTTGTAATCTGCCGGAGCCGCTCCGGGTACTCTGCGTCCTGGATGGTGAGAATGCGGATGCCCAGCCGGTCGCACTCGGCCAGGATACGCTCGGTCCCATCCATGCTCTTGTCCAGCAGGGACTTCTGCTGCCACTCATTGAGACCGAACAGGCGGTATTCCTCCCGGTCGGCAAAGTAGGCTGCCTCCGGCGTGCCGAAATGATCCAGCAGCTGGAAGGTCTGAAGGGGCGTAAGTCCCCGCCGCGTGGTGAGCCAAATCCAATATTTCAGCGCTGCCACAGCCATCCCCTCCTATTCTCTTACCGGCACATCTCCCACAGTACAATCCCTGCCGCCATAGCTGCATTCAGGGATTCACAGCGCGTCCGCATGGGGATTTTGATTGTCCTCCGGCACAGGGCCAGGGCCTCCTCCGAGATGCCCCTGCCTTCGCTGCCAATCACCACAGCCGACCGTTTCAGGTCCACCTCCCGCACGTCCGCCGTATCTGCCCGAAGGGCAGTTGCATAGAGCGGGATACCCGCCCCGTCCAGCAGTGCCCGGACCGTCTCTAATTCCGTCTCCCAGGCGGGCAGGCGGAAGCAGGCTCCCATCGTCGCCCGGATGGTCTTGGGACTCCAGGGGTCGGCGCAGCCGTTGACCAGCAGCAGGCCGTCGGCGCCGAAGGCGT
This sequence comes from uncultured Pseudoflavonifractor sp., assembly GCF_944387805.1. Lineage (GTDB taxonomy): Bacteria > Bacillota > Clostridia > Oscillospirales > Oscillospiraceae > Pseudoflavonifractor. The sequence continues at coordinate 5,674 of NZ_CALXGI010000006.1, forward strand.
CGGCGGTGCGCCAGATGGTGCCCAGATTTCCCGGGTCCTGCACTCCGTCCAGCACCAGGTAACGCCCGCCGGACAGCTTGTCCGGCGGCGCGAGCGCCGGAGTGCGGCACACCGCCAGCAGCCCCTGAGGTGTCTCCACCGAGGAGACCGCTCGGAGCAGGCTGTCAGGCACCTCCACTTGACGGGTCCTGCCAGTCAGGCTTTGGGGCACGGAACAGCCCTCCGCCGCCAGAATGGTTTCCACATCAGCCCCCCACTTTAGGGCCTCTTCAATCAGCTTCGGCCCCTCGCAGACAAACGCGCCCTCTTCCCGCCGCTGGGCGCGGCTGTGCGCCAGCTTTTTGATCCGGACCATCAGGGGATTCTGCCGGCTGGTGATGTGCTCCATAGGGGGCCTCCTTCTCTCTGCTGCCTGACCCTTACAGGTCGTGCAGACGGTTGATGTCCTCGTTCCGGCCCAGGGTGACCACCGCGTCCTTGCCCTCCAGAACGTAGTCGCCGCCGGGAGCCACGGTCAGCTGACCGGTGCTTCCCCTGCGGACGGCGATAATATTGACATGGTACCTGGCCCGGACGTCCAGATCCCGAATGGATCGGTGCTGCCAGCTCTTGGGGATCTCCAGTTCCACAATACCAAAGTCCTCGGACAGCTCAATAAAGTTGAGCACGCTGGAGCTGGACAGCCCCTGGGCCAGCTTGACGCCCATCTCATGTTCGGGGAACACCACCCGGTCGGCGCCAATTTTCTCCAGCACCTTCCGGTGGACATGGCTCTGGGCCTTGCAGATGACCCGCTTGACGCCAATCTCCTTCAGATTCAGCGTAATCAGAGCGCTGTTGCCCACGTCGTCGCCCACAGCCACAATGGCGCAGTCGTAATTGCGCACACCCAGGGCACGGAGCACGGCGGGATCCCGTGCATCGCCGGCCACGGCATGGGTAACCCGGTCGGCCACCTGCTGTATGCCTTCCTCGCTGGCATCAATGGCCAGCACCTCGTGCCCCAGCTCACAAAGCTCAGTGGCCACGGCAGTGCCGAAACGTCCCAGTCCAATAACAACAAAAGTCTTCATGATAATTCACCTTTCTCCGCTGTTGGCGGATGCAGAATCGACGGCTCTATCTGCCGTCAGCCGATCATAACGTCCAGATTCGGATATTTGATTTTTGCCGGATAGCGGCTCCTGGTCAGGAATGCCATGGAGAAGGTAAGAACACCGATACGGCCCAGATACATCAGGCAGATAAGAATCACGTGAGAAACAGGACTCAGGGAAGGCGTAATGCCCACGGTCACGCCCACCGTGCCCAGTGCCGACGCTGTTTCAAAGGCGGCATGAAGATAGGGTACCCCATCCGCCAGAGAGATCAGAATGGAGCCTGTCATAAACAGGAATACGATGATCAGCGCCAGTGTCATGGCGTCGATGACCTTTCGGTAAGAGATGGCCCGCCCCCGGATGGTCACCTGCTCCCGGCCGGCCAGATTGGCCCGCAGGCTCAGCAGCAGCAGCGCCGCCGTCACCGTCTTCAGTCCGCCGGCTGTGGAGCCCGAGGATCCGCCGATCAGCATCAGGACGCAGGAGACCACAATGGAGCTGTCCTGCAGACCGCCCTGATTAAAGGATGCAAAGCCCGCCGTACGCAGCGTCACAGATTGGAACATCGCGTTGAGCACCTTCTGGGGCAGCGGCATGGCTCCAAAGGTGGCGGGGTTGTTGTACTCCACGCACAGGAAGAACACAGCGCCGCAAATCAGCAGCCCGGCAGTAATGGTGAGCACCATTTTCGTGTAAAAGGAAAAGCCTTTCCATCTTTTGACCCGAAGCATATCCTCCCATACGAAAAAGCCCAGACCGCCGGATACAATCAGCACCATAATCGTGCCCAGCACCAGCGGATCGTTGTTGTACCCTTCCATACTTGTAAAGGCGCCGAACTTTCCACCTACCAAATCGAATCCGGCGTTGCAGAAGGCGGAAATGGCGTGGAAAATTCCCCGCCAGATGCCGCCCAGAAGGCCAAACTGAGGAATAAACCGGGTAGAGAGCACCACTGCGCCGATACCCTCCATGGTGAATGTCACCATCAGCGCATGACGTACCACCCGGACCACGCCGTCCATGTCGTTCAGGTTCAGCGTGGATGCTATGATCAGCCGCTCAGACAAGCCGATACGGCGGCGCAGCAGCAGTGAGAACAGCGACAGCACGGTCATAAAGCCCAGGCCGCCCACCTGTATCAGCAGAATGATGACCACCTGTCCAAAGAAGGTCCAGCTCATCCCCGTATCCACCGGGACAAGTCCGGTCACGCAGGTGGCGGAAGTGGCGGTGAACAGGCTGGTAAGAAATCCGGCGCTCTGGCCGTTCTGGGATGCAATGGGCAGCATCAGCAGCAGCGTTCCCAGCAGAATAATGATAGCGAAGCTCCCAGCCACCATGCGGGTGGCATTCATACTCTTCCTCCGGATCAGCATGTCTCTGAACCAGATACCGATATATTTTTTCAAACTAACGCCTCCACAGTATAGCGGGGGCGTGATTCGTTCCGCCATTTTCCCCGTTTTACGCAGAACAGCATACCGAAGGGATGGATCTCCTCCGGTATGCTGTTTGTAAGATTAGTCCAGGGGCTTCATGGTGGGGAACAGAATCACGTCCCGGATGGTATCAGAGTTGGTAAGCATCATGACACAGCGGTCAATGCCAATGCCCAGGCCGCCCGTGGGCGGCATGCCGTACTCCAGGGCATTGAGGAAGTCCTCGTCCATCATGCCGGCCTCGTCGTCGCCCTTGTCCCGCAGCTCCACCTGCTTCTGGAAGCGCTGGCGCTGGTCAATGGGGTCGTTGAGCTCGGAGAAGGCGTTGCCCATCTCACTGTGGCAGATAAACAGCTCAAACCGCTCGGTGAGCCGGGGGTCCTTGGGGGAACGCTTCGCCAGAGGGGACACGTCCACGGGGTGCATGGTGATGAAGGTGGGCTGAATCAGCTTCTCCTCTACACGCTGGTCAAACACCTCGTACAGGGCATTGCCCCAAGTTTTATCAGCGGTCTCAGGCAGCTCCACGCCGATGGACTTGGCGGCCGCCACAGCCTCCTCATCAGAAGTGATGGCCATAAAGTCCAGGCCGGTGTACTGCTTCACCGCCTCGTGCATGGGCATCCGGGGCCAGCCAGGAGTCAGATCGAGCTTCTCGCCCTGCCACTCCACCTCGTAGGTGCCCAGAATCTTCTGGGCGGCGGAGGACAGCAGGTCCTCAAACAGATCCATCATGTCGTTGAAATCGGCAAAGGCCTGATAGAGCTCCACCGTGGTGAACTCGGGGTTGTGCTTGGGATCCATGCCCTCATTGCGGAAAATACGGCCCAGCTCGTATACCCGGTCCATGCCGCCCACAATCAGCCGCTTCAGGGGCAGCTCGGTGGCGATGCGCATGTACATATCAATGTCCAGGGTGTTGTGGTGGGTGATGAAGGGCCGGGCGGTGGCGCCGCCGGAGATGGTGTTGAGCACAGGGGTCTCAACCTCCATATAACCCCGGTTGTCCAGGAACTCCCGGACGTGCTTAATGAACCGGGAGCGCACCACAAAGGCCTGGCGCACCTCGGGGTTGACAATCAGGTCCACATACCGCTGGCGGTAACGGGTCTCCTTGTCGGTCAGGCCGTGGAACTTCTCAGGCAGGGGCCGGAGGGACTTGGAGAGCAGAGTGACCTGCCTGGCCTTGACGGAGATCTCGCCCCGCTTGGTGCGGAAGGCCTCTCCTTCCACGCCCACAATGTCGCCGATGTCCACCTTTTTGAACCGGGCGAAGGGCTCCTCTCCCAGCTCGTCAATGCGGACGTACAGCTGAATGCGGCCCTGGACGTCCTGCAGGTCGCAGAACATGGCCTTGCCCATGCCGCGCTTGGACATGAGGCGGCCAGCAACGGAGACCGTCTGTCCCTCCATCGTCTCAAAGTTGTCCTTGATCTCCTGGGAGTGGGCGGTCACGCTGTACTTGGTCTGCTGGAAGGGGTCCATTCCTGCGTCCTGCAGGTCCTTCAGCTTGTCCCGGCGAACCTGGAGAAGCTCCGAAAGGGACTGCTCCTCCTGGCGGGGGGCGTTGGTATTCTCTGTCATACTCCTTGCTCCTTATCTTGTTGCCGGATAATCCCGGCTTCTCTTATGTTGTTCCGCTGGGGGCCGCGCCCCAGCTTACTTGCTGATCTCCAGCACCTTGTAGTGCATGGTGCCCGCAGGCGCCTCCACCACCACGTCATCGCCCACGCTCTTGCCCAGCAGGGCCCGGCCAAAGGGGGAGTCCTCGGAGATGCGGCCGTTCATGGGGTCAGCCTCCTGAGAGCCCACCACCTCATACTCCAGCTCCTGGTTGAGCTTCACATTCAGCACCTTGATCTGGCTGCCCAGGCGGACCGTCTTCCCGTCGTGGTTATCTTCCTCAATAACCACGCAGTTCTCCAGGATGTTCTCTACCTCGGCAATCCGGGAGTAGAGCTTGCCCTGCTCGTTCTTGGCCTCATCGTACTCGCTGTTCTCGCTCAGATCGCCGAAGGAGCGGGCCTCCTTAATCTGATCGGCCACCTCTTTCTCCCGGACCGTCTTCAGATAGACCAGTTCATCTTTCAACGCCTTCCAGCGCTCAGGGCTGAGCTTGAATTCCTTCGCCATATTGCTGCGCACACCTTTCCGTTTCAAACAAATTTCATTCAACCGTGAAGGGGCCGGCGCCGGCAGCCGGTCGGTCCCTATTTTTGCGTATAATAAAAGACCCACTATCTCGCAATAGTGACGTTACGTATTATATGTAGTTTGTCTGGTTCTGTCAAGGGCCTTTCCGCTCCGAAATCCCCCCGGCCGCCATCTTTTCTTCCTGCTCCCGGACAATCTGCGGCGGCTGGGACAGGCAGCCGGCCTCCCACAGGGCGGCTGTCAGCGGCAGCGGCGCAAACCCCTCCGGGATAGCCCCGGCCGGCCGCAGCGTCAACCCCAGCAGGTCCGGCGCCGGGCCGTGGAGCACCAGGGCGGGACAATTCGGCCTTCTGCCTGAGACAGGTGAAAATTCTACAATCAGATCCGGACGTTCCCGCTCCAGCACCGGGAGGCCATACTCCCGGCGCAGGTAGTCCGCCAGCTCTGACCCGCCGCCGGGCACATCCACTTCCACGCCCCACACGCGGGCACACAGCGCCGCTGCCGCCTGGAAGAGCGGGCGGGACACCCGGCCGCCGCGCAGCGCCACCACAGCCCGCCCCGGCGGATGCAGCCTCTCCAGCGCCGCCAGTGCCAGGGGAGCCGCCAGTGCCTGGCACATGGGGCCCGGGTCGACACCCCGCAGCCCCTGGGCATCCAGCAGATCCCAGTACGGAAAGTCCGGCCCGGTCAGCACCCGGCAGATGCCTCCCTCCCTCAATCTCCTGGCGGCCCGCTCCACACGCCGCGCCAGCCGCTTCTCCCGCCGCCCGCCGGTGCCCGGCACCAGCGCCCGCGCCAGCGCCAGGCCCATAATCTCCGTCTGCTCCAGGATGGTCTTTCGGCCCCTCTCCCCTGTCAGCGCCATATAACCCAGCATGTTCCGCTCCCCCGCCGCTCCTGTATTGGGGCGGCGCAGCCGCCGCTCCGGTCAGGGCAGTATATTCCTCCCTCTCGGCTTCCATGCCACAGAAAAGCCCGGAGGCCATCCCAGGCGGGACAGTCTCCGGGCTCTATCAATCTCATCCATTTGATTGCGTCCTGCCCAGCAGCTCCAGCGCGGCCTGAAGCTGAGCGTCCTCCTCGTAAGGAAGCCGGCCCGCCTGCAGAAGCTGACCCTCCTCCTCAGAGAGGTACACCTCCCGGTCCAGGGTAACGCCGGTTCCAATGAGCGAGATGCCGTTGCCGGTAAAGTATTTCTCGGTGGAGATGCCCAGCCCTCCGCCGCTGGGCAACGGGAAGGTTTGCTGGGAGTAGCCCTTGCCGGAGGTGGGTTCTCCCACGATGACCCCCACCCCCTGCTCCTGCAGCTCGGCGCCAAAGAACTCGGCAGCAGAGTAAGTACTTGCGTTGACCAGGGTGGCCATGGGCAGGTCAATGCAGTGACTGTCCGAGTTGGTTACAGTCTCATTGCCCTCCCGATCCTGCTGGCGGAAAATGGGGCCCTCGGGCAGCAGATAGTCCAGCATCTCGGTAAGCTCGTCCAGGTAGCCGCCGCCGTTGTTGCGCATGTCAAACACCAGCGCCGTGGCCCCCTGAGCCACCAGGTCATCCACCGCCTCCTTCACCCGGTCGGCGCTGCGGCGATAGAAGTTCTTCACCTGGATATAGCCTGCGCCGCTCTCCAGCAGCTCATACTCCACCGGGTCGGTCTCCATCTGGGCCCGGGTTGTGGTCACGGTACGCACCGCGCCGTCGGCCCCTTGAATCTCCAGCTCCACGCTGGTGCCTGCCTCGCCCTGAATCAGGTCTGCGCCGTCGTATCGGGCGTCACCGGCCAAAGAGGTGCCGTCCACGGCGATGATAATGTCTCCCACCTGAAGGCCGGCCTGGTCAGCGGGTCCGTCCTCCGTGACGCCGATGACGGTGAGGCCCTCCTCACTGGTATAGTTGACGGTCACGCCAATGCCGGTATACATGTTCTGCCGGCGCTGCTGCGTGGCGGCGTAGCTCTCCGGATCCAGATAGTAGGACCAGCGGTCATTCAGCGCCGACACCATGCCGGCCATGGCCGCGTCCACCACATCGCTCTCCTCATACTCACCCACAAAGCGGGTGTTGATCAGTGTCAGCCCCTCCAGCAGAGTAAGGGCCTGCGGACCGATAAGCGCCCAGGCCGCCAGGGCAACGCCGCCCAAGGCGACAGCCAGGGTAATCACCACGGCCAGAATCAGGGCCAGGGGGGAAAATCGCTTTTTTCTCATTGGGATGCTTCCTTTCCAGGCAGAGTTTGTACGGCTGCTTTATCAAAGGCGGGAGCGGGCAGGGGGTGTCTCCCCCGCCCGCTCCCGTCTTTCATGCATTCTTTGGTTATCAGGTATTGTACTGGCGATAGAAGGGCAGGTCGGGCCAGTACTGCTCCGGGTCCACCCGTGTGCCGTTGACCCGGATTTCCAGGTGCAGGTGGTTGCCGGTGGAATTGCCCGTGGAGCCCACATAGCCGATGATATCGCCCTGACTGACCACATCGCCCACTCTGGCCGCCCGGCTGCTCATGTGGGCGTAGAGACTGGTGGTGCCGTCGCCATGACTGATGACCACATAGTTTCCATAAGAGCTGCCGTACTCCGAGATGGTGACCACGCCGCTCTTCACCGCCTTGATGGGCGTGCCGTAGGGCGCGGCGATATCCGTGCCGGTGTGGCTGTGGGGCCGGCCGGTGATGGGATGGATCCGGTAGCCAAAGGCGGAGGTCAGGGTCATGCAGCTGGTGGGCAGCGGATAGAGCCAGCCGTTGCTGACGGTAAACTGGATCTGGTTCTGCCGGATCAGCTCCTCCAGCTCCGCCTCCTTCTGGGCAATCGCGTCGTTGACCCGCGCCTCTTCGGCGGCCTGGGCCTCCAGCAGGCGCTCATACTCGGCCACGTCGCTCTCCAGGTTCTTCAGCACCTGGGCTGCCTCCTCCACCTTGACGGCCTGATCCGCCCGCTGTTGGTCCAGCAGAGTTTTCTGATTGGCCTGCTCGGTACGGGAGCTCTCCAGCGCGGTAAGGGCGTCGGCCACCGCCTGGCGGTCCGCCTTGAGCTGCTCAATCACCGCGTTGTCGTAGTCCATCACGTCCTGAACAAAGACCAGCTTGTCCAGCATGTCGGAAAAGCTGCTGGCGTTGAAGAGAATGGCCCAGTAAGAGACGTTGCCCGCCTCCTCCATGGCCCGCACCCGCTGGCAGAAGAGCTCATACTGGGCCTCTTCCTTGGCCTGGGCCTCAGCCAGATTGGCGGTCTCCTGCTCGATGAGCTGGTCGTAGTAGGCAATCTGGCTCTCCGTGTTGGCGATTTGCTGGTCGATGTAGGCCAGCTCCTGGTCCCGGAGCTGCTTCTCCTGCATGGCCTTGTCCTTCTGGCCCTGGACCTGCTCCAGCTGGCTCTGCAGCTCCTCCTTTTTGCTCTCCACGTCGGAGGCGCTGCCCTTCAGGTCCTCAATCTGCTGCCGGAGTTCATCTTCGGTCACGGCCCGCGCCGCAGGCATGGCCATGGTTAGAATAGGCAGGAGCAAAAGGAGCACCATTGTGCAGGCCAGGACTGCCATCAGAATTCTTCTGGCGTCCCACACCTTTTTCTTTCCTGACCTCTGGTTTTGCTGTTTCTTTGCCATGAGTATCTCCTTTTTGTCTCGCCCCTTATACCTGCAGGAACTTGCCGATGGCCACCATACTGCCGCCGACGCCCACCACCAGACCGGTGCCGCAGAAGATGCCGAACACCTTCAGCGCCAAGGTCTGGAAGGGGATGATGGTGATAAGCTGGATGGTGTCGGATGTCTCAATAGCCTGGCCGATGAGGCTGTACACGCCCCACTGGAGGAGGAAGGCCACCACGGCGCCTACCAGGCCCAGGATCATGCCCTCTACCACAAAGGGCCAGCGCACAAAGCTGTTGGTGGCGCCGCACATCTTCATGATGGCAATCTCATCCCGCCGGGTAAAGGTTCCCAGCTTGATGGTATTGGCGATGATGAACAGAGACATGACCACCAGCATGACCACCAGAATAATAGCGACGCCGCTGGCCACGTTGCTGATGACCACAAAGCCCTGGGCAATCTCCGGGATGGCCTGGATATTCACTATGCCGGGCACCGACTCCACAGCTGATACTGTGGCGGAGAACTGCTCAATGTCCCTGACCTTGATGCTGTACCGGTCCCGGAACACCTCATCAGGCAGATTCAGAAACAGTTCGGCATCCTCGCCGTTGGCGTACTGCTCCACATAATTCTCTTTGGCGGTCTCCTTGCTGATGAATTCCACCGAGGCCACATTGGGCACCGCCTCCAGCGTCTTCTGGAGGGCGGCCTCCTCCTCTTCCGGGATGGTCTCGTCCACATAGGCCAGAAATTCGTTGTCCCGCTCCAGCTCTCCCAGCATATTGCCCACGTTGACGGCCACCAGGGAGAAGGAGCCCATAATCAGAAGGCAGGCCACGATCATACACACGGCGGCAAAAGACATGAGACCGTGGGTAAAAATACTGTGGAAGCCCTCAGAAACAAAATAGCTGAAATTAAAACGTTGTCTCATTGTTGTAATACCCGCCTGTCTCGTCGCTGATAATCCTGCCGCTCTCAATTGCCACCACCCGCTTGGAGAAGCGGTTGACCAGTTCCTTCTCGTGGGTGACCACCAGCATGGTGGTGCCCAGTTCATTGATGCGCTCCAGCAGCATCATAATCTCCAAAGATCGCTGAGGGTCCAGGTTGCCGGTGGGCTCGTCGGCAATGATCATGCTGGGGTTGTTCACCAGCGCCCGAGCGATGGCTACACGCTGCTGTTCGCCGCCCGAGAGCTGGTTGGGACACATGTCCTTCTTCTTGGACAGGCCCACCAGCTCCAGCACATAGGGAATCCGCTTGCGGATCTCCCGGGATGAAGCGCCCACCACCCGCATGGCGAAGGTCAGGTTCTCCGTCACTGTCTTTTTCTCGATCAGACGGAAATCCTGGAAGATAACCCCCAGCGTACGCCGGAGATAGGGCACCTGCCGGGGCCGGATGGTGTTCAGGTTGTAGCCGTTCACCATCAGCCGCCCCTCAGTGGGCGCCACCTCGGCGGTCAGCAGCTTGATAATGGTGGACTTGCCGGAGCCTGAGGGGCCCACCAAAAAGGCAAATTCGCCGTCATCAATCCGCAGATTGATCCCTTTCAGGGCCTTTGTACCGTTGTCATAGGTCTTATAGATATCGATGAGTCGAATCATAGCTACCTCGTCTGCCTGATAGTTATCATGCGTACCAATACATATCCATTCAACTGCGTATAGGGGACGCCGAAACCGGCGTCCCCTATACGGTTGTCATGTTCAGGAATCAATGCCCCGGGAGATCAGATACTTTTTGACCATGAGGGCCACCTTAAAGGTGATGGCGTCGTCAAACTCCCGCAGGTCCAGACCCGTCAGCTTCTTAATCTTCTCCAGGCGGTACACCAGGGTGTTCCGGTGGACAAAGAGCTTACGGGCCGTCTCGGACACATTCAGGTTGTTCTCAAAGAACTTATTGATGGTGAACAGGGTCTCCTGATCCAGGGCGTCGATAGGATTCTTCTTAAAGACCTCCTGGAGGAACATCTCGCACAGAGTGGTGGGCAGCTGATAGATCAAGCGCCCAATACCCAGATTCTCATAGTTGATGATGGACTTCTCGGTGTCAAACACCTTGCCCACGTCAATGGCCACCTGCGCCTCCTTGTAGGCCCGGGCCAGATCCCGGATGTGGGTAACAATGGTGCCGATGCCGATAACCGCCTTCACATTGAGCTCCTCGGCCAGGGCGTCCTCAATCTGCTTGGCCACCTTATACAAGTCCTTGCTCTCGGTGGTGTCAGACAGCTGCTTGATCAGAGCCACATCGGTCTCGCTGATGGAGAGGACAAAGTCCACCTGCTTCTCAGGGAACAGCGACCTGACCACGTCGATGGCACCCACATCGGTGGAACCCACCTGGCGGATCAGGAACACAGCCCGGGGGACCTCAGAGGTAAAGTGCAGCTCCTTGGCCCGGACATAGATATCTCCCAGCAGGATATTGTCGGAGATAATGTTCTTGACAAAGGTGGCCTTGTCATGCTTCTCCTCGTAGTAGGTCTTTGCTCCGTTGAGCGCCACGGCAGCCATGGCGCAGATAAGCCGGGCCTGGTCATCCTCGCCGCGGACAAATACGGCATAGTCAAACTGAGCGCCCCAGCCGGTCAAAGGCTTAAACGTCTTTCCTTCAAAGGTGACAATCTCATTTCCCGCGGCGTTTACCGCCTCCACCGCGCCGGGCCAACGCTCTCCAATATTGGTCAGCTCATTGCAGGCCACTACCGTCCCCTCGGAATCGATAACGCCAACGGCTCTGTCTGAGCTCTCTTTCATCTGTAGTACGACGCTCTGGAAAATCCTGCTGGACATAGGCGACAGCCTCCCTCAAACTCTATTATCATGGGAACGCACATTTTCCTTTACAGTATAGCGGATTTTTTTGTGCATTTCAATAGCAAACGCAAATTTTTTTGTGAAAATTGCCGAACCAGGTCTGTCACTTCCTAAATTTGTGACGATATCAGGGAAAGTTTGCTGTTTTTTCGCCGTTTCTATCACTTATCAGGCAAATTTTTTTGTGGATTTTCTGACACAGCGCCCGGAACGGACCGCAGTTTGGCCAGTTCCGCCTCTGTCAAAGGCCGCCAGTCCCCCTTCTCCAGCTCCTTGTCCAGTGCCAGCGGTCCCATGGTAAGCCGCTTCAGATAGCGTACCGGCTTGCCTCGGGCCGCCAGCATCCGCTTAATCTGGTGGTACTTTCCCTCCCGCAGCGTCACCAGCGCCTCGTCAGGTTCTTCCAGCAGCTCCAGCCCCGCGGGCAGACAGGCCAGCCCGCCCCCCAACGTCATCCCGCCGGAAAATGCTTCCACGTCTGATTGGTCCAGCTTCCCCTCCACGCGGACGAAATAGGTCTTATCCACATGCTTGCGGGGAGAGAGCAGGTCGTGGGCCAGAGCCCCGTCGTTTGTGAGCAGCAGCAGCCCCTCCGTATCCCGATCCAGACGGCCGGCGGGAAAGAGGCCAATCCTCCTCAGGTGCTCCGGCAGCAGCTCCAGAACGGTAGGCTGCCTGGGGTCCTCTGTGGCAGAAACCAATCCTGCCGGCTTGTGCAGCATCAGGTAGGTATACCGCGCACAGAGCACGCTCTGTCCGTCCACCTGCAGGTCCAGGCCCTCTCTCTGGTATTTCTCCTCCGGACTGCGGACCACGCCGCCGTTGGCCGTTACCCGGCCGGCCCGCACCAGCTCTTTCACCTCCCGGCGTGACCACCGTCCCGTCGAGGCCAGAATTTTATCCAGTCGCTCCATATTGTTCTCTCCTGTCCCTCTGTTTTGCCGCCGTTTCCTGGCATAACCTCTGCCCCGCTCACATATGGATTACCACGACATAAAACGGAGGGAGCGTTGTGCTGTGTTTATCTTTACCGCCAAAATAGACCGCAGAAAGCTCACCGCCGCGGCTGTGGCCGGGGTGATTTTCTGCGGCGCACTGGTGGCCCTGTTCTTCCTCCTGGGCGGGAGGGAAACAGCTGTCTCCGCCCCAGTGGGGTCCAGCAGCGTCAGAACCAACGAGGACCGGGTGGCTTACCTGGAGCAGTACGGCTGGACAGTGGAGCCGGAACCCATCGCAGTGGAGGAGCTCCTGATCCCGGAAACCTTTGACGAGACCTACGACCAATATCTGGAGCTCCAGTCCAGCCAGGGCTTTGACCTGACCAAATACTGCGGCAAGCGGGTGAAGCGTTATGCCTACGCCATCACCAATTACCCCACCGGCGAGAGCGGCGTCCAGGCCGGCCTCTTGGTCTATAAAAATACGGTCATCGGCGGAGAGGTGCTGTCCAGCCAGCTGGACGGCTTTATCCACGGTCTGTCTCTTCCACAGTCCTGAGAAGCGCTGTCTGCGGCGCCGCGCACGTCGAGGCGCCCGGCGCGCCTCTCTTTATCGCTGTTCCTTCAGCACGCCCCTGCTTCGGTAGAGAAATACCATGAAAATCAGGCGATTCAGCAGCTGCAGCACCAGATAGGCCAGCACCAAGGCCGGCATCATCTTCGTGTTGCGGATATAGAAGATGACGCCGGCACAGAGAATGCCACCGCATCCGCACAGTGTGCACAGCCGCCAGGTCCATTTTCCCCGGCCTGCGTCTCTCTCTCCGTCCCGCTCTGCCATCAGACGGCTGGACAGGCGGCAGACTACCGCAATACCCGCTATCTCCATCAGCTGCCTGACTACTGCCAGAAGCAAAATCAGCAGTGCATTGTCCATAATCAATGCGGCCAGCAGTCCCACCACAGCGCTTCCCCGCGCGCACCATATGGCCCGCCAGTAGCCGCTCTCCACGATAGAGGAGGCCGACAGCCCCACAAATACCATAAAAAAGACCGCCAGGCACATAATGGCAGAGAGCACCCGAAGCGGCATCAGTCCCAGGACCAGCCCCGTGGTGTTCAGCAGCACATAGGCTGCGGACAGACACACGCCGAAAAACACCTTCATCAGGCCCTGTCCTACCGCAGAAAATTGCTTTTCCATCGGCAACCGCCTCCTGTGCGCGCTTAATCCTGCATCATATGGACATTCAAATGGTTGTAGGTCATCTCAATCCCGTTCTGATCAAAGGCCGCCTTGACCTGTTCCAGCAGGTCGGAATAGAGCGCCCAGTAGTCATTGGTGGCGCACCAGACCCGCACAGCGTATTCAATGGAACTGTCATTATAGGCCGAGACCCGGGCAAAAGGAGCAGGCTCCCGGAGCGCCTTGGGATGGCTGCGAATGACCGCCTGAATCGTCTCCTTCACCAGCTCCACCGGCGCGTCATAGGAGGTATTGAACTTTAAATCTACCCGCCGCCGCTCCTCGGCGGTATAGTTGGTAATCTTGGCCGAGGAGATCTGACCATTGGGAATCATAATAAGCTTGTTATCGTAAGTTTTGACTTTTGTGTACACCAGGCCAATTTCACTTACGGTACCGCTCACACTTTCCGTCTCAATATAATCCCCGGCCTTAAAGGGCTTGGATACCAGCACCTGAATCCCTCCCGCCAGATTGGAGAGCGTGCCCTGAATTGCCAGAGAAATAGCCAGGCCGATAACAGAGAGCAGCGCAATCAGGGACGTGACTTCTATGCCAATGTATCCAAGAACGATGATAATGGTCAAAAACCAGAGCAGAATTCTGACCACAGATTTGATGAAAGTATGGAGTCCCTTCTCAATGTTCAGCCGGTCCAGCGCCCGATTGAGTATGGACATCAGCAGCTTCATCACAATCAGGCAGGCCGCCAGCAGCAGCGCCACATACAGCACCCTCAGCCAGAGGTTGGGCGCCTGAAAAAACTTTGTAAATGCATCTACGACCTGTTCTGAATCAGCACTTACCGCGCTGTTCACATCAATACTACCATCCACAGGTCCGCCCCCCTTCCACAGTCGCATTCATACAGCACACCGCGCAAAAATCCGCAGGACGCTCATAATGATTATACAATATTCAGCTGTCAATGTGAAGCATATCCTGCATCTCCTGTCAGTTCCTTCGTTTTTCGAATTTTCCCTGCGCACAAAAAAGAGAGGTCCTATCCAAAACGGACAGGACCTCTCTGAGATCACACGTCAGCTGCGCGCAGCGAGAAGCGAATTACTCGTCGATCTCGATGACGACGCCGGAACCAACGGTACGGCCGCCCTCGCGGATAGCGAAGCGCAGGCCCTTCTCGATGGCGATGGGGGTGATCAGCTCCACGTTCATATCGACGTTATCGCCGGGCATGCACATCTCAGTGCCCTCGGGCAGGGTGATGATGCCGGTCACGTCGGTGGTACGGAAGTAGAACTGGGGACGATAGTTGTTGAAGAAGGGGGTGTGACGGCCGCCCTCGTCCTTGGTCAGCACGTAAACCTGGCCCTTGAACTTGGTGTGGGGGTGAATGGAGCCGGGCTTGCAGAGCACCTGGCCACGCTCGATGTCGGTCTTGGCGATACCACGGAGCAGGCAGCCCACGTTGTCGCCGGCCTCAACGTAGTCCAGAGTCTTGCGGAACATCTCCATGGAGGTGACGACGGTGGACTTCTTCTCCTCGGTCAGGCCAACGATCTCAACAGTCTCGCCGGCCTTCAGGATGCCACGCTCAACACGGCCGGTAGCCACGGTACCACGGCCGGAGATGGTGAACACATCCTCGACGGGCATCAGGAAGGGCAGGTCGTCGTTACGGGCGGGAGTGGGGATATACTCGTCGACAGCATCCATCAGCTCCTTGATGCAGGCATACTCAGGAGCGTTGGGATCGGTGGACTCGGACACCAGAGCGTTCAGAGCGGAACCCTTGATGATGGGGATCTCGTCGCCGGGGAACTCATACTTGTCGAGGGTCTCGCGGACCTCCATCTCCACCAGCTCCAGCAGCTCGGGATCGTCAACCTGATCGCACTTGTTCAGGAAGACCACGATGGCGGGCACGCCCACCTGACGGGCCAGCAGGATGTGCTCCTTGGTCTGAGCCATGGGGCCGTCGGTGGCAGCGATGACCAGGATGGCGCCGTCCATCTGAGCAGCACCGGTGATCATGTTCTTGATATAGTCGGCGTGGCCCGGGCAGTCCACGTGGGCATAGTGACGCTTGTCAGTCTCATACTCCACGTGAGCGGTGTTGATGGTGATGCCGCGCTCCTTCTCCTCGGGGGCCTTGTCGATGCTGGCATAGTCCTCGAACTGAGCCTGGCCCTTCAGAGCCAGATACTTGGTGATAGCAGCGGTCAGGGTGGTCTTGCCGTGGTCAACGTGGCCGATGGTGCCAATGTTGACATGGGGCTTAGTACGCTCAAATTTTGCCTTAGCCATGTTGGGTATCCTCCTTAATTACATGTTAACATGTTTGATGTTTTAAATGAATGCGTAGATATTGTATAGCATTGACGGAGAAATTGCAATACTTTCTTCCGCATCCGGAAAAACTCATCCCGCGGGCCCCTCCGAAGAGGGGCCTTTGGGCTGTTTTGCAGCTTAGTCGGCGTTGTTCCGGCCGCGCTCAGCGATGATCTTCTCAGCGATGTTCTTGGGAATCTCCACATAGCTGTGGGGCTCCATGGAATACTGGCCGCGGCCCTGAGTGCGGGAACGCAGGTCAGTGGCATAGCCGAACATCTCGCTCAGAGGCACCAGAGCGTCGATGGCCTGAGCACCGGGACGGGCTTCCATGCCCTGGATCTGGCCGCGGCGGGCGTTCAGGTCGCCGATAACGTCGCCCATATAGTCCTCGGGGACAATGACGTCCACCTTCATGATGGGCTCGAGGAGCACGGGATCAGCCTTGCGGCAGGCCTCTTTGAAGGCCATGGAGCCGGCAATCTTAAAGGCCATCTCAGAGGAGTCGACCTCGTGATAAGAGCCGTCGTACAGGGTGACTTTCACGTCCTCAACAGGGTAGCCGGCCAGAACACCGGCCTGCATGGCGCCCTGAATGCCGGCGTCAACCGCAGGAATATACTCCTTGGGGATGGCGCCGCCCACAATGGCGTTGACGAACTCGTATCCCTTGCCGGATTCATTGGGCTCCACATGAATCTTTACGTGACCATACTGGCCCTTACCGCCGGACTGAC
The DNA here is from genome assembly GCF_944387805.1 of uncultured Pseudoflavonifractor sp. Classification (GTDB taxonomy): domain Bacteria; phylum Bacillota; class Clostridia; order Oscillospirales; family Oscillospiraceae; genus Pseudoflavonifractor. The sequence goes on from NZ_CALXGI010000006.1 coordinate 21,996, forward strand.
GGGCATACTTGGTGTCCTGATCCACAGCCTTGCGGATGGTCTCCTTGTAAGCGACCTGGGGTGCGCCAACGTTGGCCTCCACTTTGTACTCGCGGAGCAGGCGGTCCACGATGATCTCCAGGTGGAGCTCGCCCATGCCGGCGATGATGGTCTGGCCCGTCTCCTCGTCGGTATAGGTCTTGAAGGTGGGGTCCTCCTCAGCCAGCTTGGCGAGGGCGATGCCCATCTTCTCCTGACCGGCCTTGGTCTTGGGCTCGATAGCCACGCGGATAACGGGGTCGGGGAACTCCATGGACTCCAGAATGATGGGGGCCTTCTCGTCGCAGAGAGTATCGCCAGTGGTGGTGTTCTTCAGACCGATGACGGCGGCAATGTCGCCGGAGTACACAGTCTCGATATCCTCACGGTGGTTGGCGTGCATCTGCAGGATACGGCCGATGCGCTCCTTCTGCTTCTTGGTGGAGTTGAGCACCGCGGTACCGGTGTTCAGGGTGCCGGAGTAGACACGGATAAAGGACAGACGGCCGACAAAGGGATCGGTGGCAATCTTGAAGGCCAGAGCGGCGAAGGGGCCGTCGTCGGTGGAGTGACGCTCCTCCTCCTCGTCGGTGTCGGGATTGATGCCCTTGATGGCGGGGATGTCCACGGGAGAGGGCATGTAATCCACGATAGCGTCCAGCAGCTTCTGCACGCCCTTGTTGCGGTAGGAAGTGCCGCAGGTGACGGGCACAACCTTGTTGTCGATGGTACCCTGGCGGAGAACCTTGCGGATCAGGTCCTGAGGAATGGGCTGATCCTCCAGGGCCAGCTCCATGATCTCGTCGCTCAGGTCGGCGCAGGCGTCAATCAGCTTGGTGCGATACTCCTGGGCCAGCTCCATCATGTCCTCGGGAATGGGCTCCACGCGCATGTCCTTGCCCATCTCATCATAGTAGATGTCAGCGTCCATCTCCACCAGGTCGATGATGCCCTTGAAGGTATCCTCGCTGCCGATGGGGAGCTGAATGGGCACGGCGTTGCACTTGAGGCGGTCATGGATCATGTTCAGCACGTTATAGAAATCGGCGCCCATGATGTCCATCTTGTTGACATAGATCATACGGGGGACCTTGTAGTGGTCCGCCTGGCGCCAAACGGTCTCAGACTGGGGCTCAACGCCGCCCTTGGCGCACATGACGGTCACAGAGCCGTCCAGCACGCGCAGGGAGCGCTCCACCTCGACGGTGAAGTCCACGTGGCCCGGCGTATCAATGATGTTGATACGGGTCTGGGGGAACTGATTCTTGGTCCCCTTCCAGTAGCAGGTGGTGGCGGCGGAGGTGATGGTGATGCCGCGCTCCTGCTCCTGGGCCATCCAGTCCATGGTGGCGGTACCGTCGTGGGTCTCGCCAATCTTGTAGTTGACGCCGGTATAGTAGAGGATACGCTCGGTAGTGGTGGTCTTGCCCGCGTCGATGTGGGCCATGATACCAATGTTCCGGGTATTCTCCAGGCTAACTTTTCTAGGCATACTTTAACTCCTTTACCAGCGGTAGTGAGCGAACGCCTTGTTGGACTCGGCCATCTTGTGAGTATCCTCGCGCTTCTTGACGGCGGAACCCAGGTTGTTGGCGGCGTCCATGATCTCGCCGGCCAGACGCTCCTTCATGGTCTTCTCGCTGCGGGCGCGGGAGTAAGTGGTGAGCCAACGCAGACCCAGGGTCTGACGGCGCTCGGGACGGACCTCGATGGGCACCTGGTAGGTGGCGCCGCCCACACGGCGGGCCTTAACCTCCAGGGAAGGCATGATGTTCTCGATAGCGGCGGTGAACACATCCAGGGGCTCCTTACCGGTCTTCTCCTTGATGATGTCAAACGCCCCGTAGACCACCTTCTGGGCCACGCCCTTCTTGCCGTCCAGCATGATGCTGTTGACCAGCTTGGTAACCAGTACGGAGTTATACAGCGGGTCGGGCAGAACCTCCCGCTTGGGTACGTTTCCTCTTCTGGGCACTTTGCTTCCCTCCTTCATAGTATGATTTCATAGGTACTCGAAGGCGATTCATACGCCCCCGTGTAAGACAAGTGCCTGCTTGTCCAGTGCCCTGCCGGAAACGCCCCTATATATAAGGAAGCGCTTCTGCAAGGACAACTGCCTTGCGCTCATGCGCATTGTGTCATTTCAATGTTGCTGGGGTAAGTTGCAGCGGGGAAATTACTTCTTCGCGCCGCCCTTGCCGGCCTTGGGCCGCTTGGCGCCGTACTTGGAACGGCCCTGCATACGGCCATTGACGCCCTGAGTGTCCAGAGTGCCGCGGATGATGTGGTAACGCACACCGGGCAGGTCCTTGACACGGCCGCCGCGGATCATGACCACAGAGTGCTCCTGCAGGTTGTGGCCCACACCGGGAATATAGGCGGTGACCTCGTAGCCATTGGTCAGCTTAACACGGGCAATCTTACGAAGAGCCGAGTTAGGCTTCTTGGGGGTGGAGGTACGCACAGCGGTGCACACGCCGCGCTTCTGGGGGGAAGGCAGGTCGGTCTCGCGGTTGGTCAGGGTGTTCAGGCCATGCTGCATAGCGGGAGAAGTGGACTTATAGGTCACCTTCTCGCGGCCCTTACGGACGAGCTGGTTAAACGTAGGCATGGTTTTCCTCCTTTCTTAGACGATGATAGAATATATTTTAACAGAATAACCGTAAGATTATTCCGCTAAAATCAACGGATCAGAGCCGCCACAGCGCTCCCTACGGCAATGCCGCAGGCGGCGCCCAGCTCCTTCATGGCGGGGACATGCTCCACAGCAATCCCCTTCTCCCGGCAGAGCGTCTCCACCGGCTCGGTTACACGGGGATCGGCATCCTCTGCCAGAAAGACGCGCACCGCTCTCCCGTCCCCAATCGCCCGTTTTGTCTGCTTGACACCGGCCACCTTGGGGCCATTTTTCAGCTCCGAGAGCATCTGTGCGCCTCCTTCTTCCCGTTTTCTTACGCAAAAAACAGTGCATTGATACGCCTTGCGCAGACATACCTGCGCAATTTGAGATTATAGCATAGGCGGATTGGATAGTCAAGCACAAAAATACCGGAAAACGCGGTGTTTTTGCAGTTTTCTTCCCTTTCGGGCACTGATAACAATTTTACCCCCACACCCCGGCTTCCTTTCTATGGAAAACGTACAGATTACTCCCCTACCCTGACTGCTCCGGACAGAAAAATGTGCTCCGCCGCCCTCTGAGAGGCGGCGGAGCACTGTGTTTTGCAGGATTTGCTTAGAAGCTGGAGCGCATAAGCTCCTGAGTGGCGTGGACCGCAGAGGCGGACTCGGCCTGAGCCTCCTCCTGCTTGTCGTACTTGCGGTAAGCGGCCAAGCCGGAGCCGGCAGGAATCAGCTTACCGATGATGACATTCTCCTTCAGGCCCAGCAGGTGGTCCACCTTGCCCTTGATGGCGGCCTCGGTCAGGACCTTGGTGGTCTCCTGGAAGGAGGCGGCAGACAGGAAGGACTCGGTGGCCAGAGAGGCCTTGGTGATGCCCATCAGCAGACGGGTGCAGGTGGGCAGCCGCAGTTCCATGCCGTCGTTGGTCTCGCCGGCGGCGATGCGGTCCTGGACCGCCTTGTAGGCGTCCTTGAACTCAATGATGTCCACAGTGGAGCCGGAGAGCAGATTGGAGTCGCCGGCGTCCTCAACGCGGACCTTGCGCATCATCTGGCGGCAGATAACCTCAATGTGCTTGTCGTTGATGTCAACGCCCTGCTGACGGTAGGGCTTCTGCACTTCCTGGATGAGGTAGTTATAGACCGCGTGGACGCCCCGGATACGGATAACATCCTGGGGATAGAGAGCGCCGTCGGTGAGGGCGTCGCCCTTTTTCACCGTGTCGCCGTCCTTCACGCGGATGCCCGCGGAGTTGGGAATGGCATAGGTGACCACCTCGCCGTCGTCGGCGGTGATGGTAACGTTGAGCAGCGTGGCGCGCTTGGCTTCCTCAATGGAAACCCGACCGGAGATCTCAGCCAACTGAGCCATCTTCTTGGGACGGCGGGCCTCGAACAGCTCCTCAACACGGGGAAGACCCTGGGTGATATCGCCGCCGGCAACGCCGCCGGTGTGGAAGGTACGCATGGTCAGCTGGGTGCCGGGCTCGCCGATGGACTGGGCGGCGATGATGCCCACCGCCTCGCCGGCGCCCACCCGCTCACCGATGGCCAGGTTGATGCCGTAGCACTTGGAGCACACGCCGCTTCTGGCCTCGCAGGTGAGGACAGAGCGGATCTTGGCCTGGTGGATGCCGTGAGCCTCCAGCAGCTTGGCGTGGTCCGCGGTCATCATGGTGTGGTGGTCAATGAGCACCTCGCCGGTGACGGGATCGCAGATATCCTCCACAGGATAGCGGCCCTTCAGGCGCTCGCCGAAGCTCTCGATGACCTGGCCGTTCTCAGAGATCTCGGAGACGATAATGCCGTCGTGGGTGCCGCAGTCCTCCTCACGGATAATGACCTCCTGGGAGACGTCCACCAGACGGCGGGTCAGGTAACCGGAGTCGGCGGTACGCAGAGCGGTATCGGCCATACCCTTTCGGGCGCCTCGGGAGGAGATGAAGTACTCCAGGACGGACAGGCCTTCACGGAAGTTGGACTTAATGGGGATCTCAATGGTACGGCCGGAGGTATCGGCCATCAGGCCGCGCATGCCGGCCAGCTGACGGATCTGGGCGGAGCTGCCGCGGGCGCCGGAGTCGGCCATCATCCAGATGGGGTTATACCGGTCCAGGCAGGCCATCAGGGCGTCAGTCACGTCCTTGGTGGTCTTCTCCCAGGCCTCAACCACCAGGCGGTACCGCTCGTCGTTGGCCAGGAAGCCCTGCTTGTACAGGTTGTCAATCTCCACAATCTTCTTCTCCGTGGCGGCGATGAGCCCCTCCTTCTCCTTGGGCAGGGTCATGTCGTAGATGGAGACGGTCAGGGCGCCGCGGGTGGAGAACTTATAGCCCCGGGCCTTAATGGTGTCCAGTACGCCGGCAGAGTAGTTGAAGCCATACTTGGTGATGCACTTGTCAATGATCTTGCCCAGCTGCTTCTTACCGGTGACGAAGTTGATCTCCGGGTCAAACATGGTCTCGGGATCGCTGCGATCCACAAAGCCCAGGTCCTGGGGGATGCCCTCGTTGAAGATCAGGCGGCCCACGGTGGTGCGCACCAGCTTGCTCTTGGTGACGCCGTCCACCTCGCGGCTGCGGCGGACCAGAATGGGCACATGGAGCTCCAGCTCGCCTTCGTCGTAGGCCAGGCGGGCCTCGGTGTCGCTGGAGAAGGCGTGGAGCACCTCCCGGGGCAGCTCGCCGTCGGGAGTCTCGGCACAGATGCCGGCGTAGGTGGGGATATCGTCCAGAGAGCCGGGGTGCTTGACCCAGATGTAGTCGTCGGCCTGGATGACCCCCTCGGCCAGCGCGGCCTTGACAGCGGCCACATCCTCATAGGTCTCGCCTTCGGTGTGCTCGGGGTACTTCTCGTAGGTCAGGTAGTAGGAGCCCAGCACCATATCCTGAGTAGGCACGGTGACGGGGCCGCCGTCCTGAGGACGGAGCAGGTTGTTGGCGGAGAGCATCAGCAGCCGGGCCTCAGTCTGAGCCTCGGCGGACAGAGGCACGTGGACGGCCATCTGGTCGCCGTCGAAGTCGGCGTTGAAGGCGGTACACACCAGGGGGTGCAGCTTAATGGCCCGGCCCTCCACCAGCACCGGCTCGAAGGCCTGGATACCCAGACGGTGCAGCGTAGGCGCACGGTTGAGCATGACGGGGTGCTCCTTGATGACGAACTCCAGCGCATCCCACACCTCGGCCTTGCCCTTGTCCACCATCTTCTTGGCGGACTTGATGTTGTTGGCCAGGCCGTCCTCCACCAGCTTCTTCATAACGAAGGGGCGGAACAGCTCGATGGCCATCTCCTTGGGCAGGCCGCACTGGTAGATCTTCAGCTCGGGGCCAACCACGATAACGGAACGGCCGGAGTAGTCCACACGCTTGCCCAGCAGGTTCTGACGGAAACGGCCCTGCTTGCCCTTGAGCATGTCGGACAGGGACTTGAGCGCCCGATTGTTGGCGCCGGTGACGGCGCGGCCCCGGCGGCCGTTGTCGATGAGGGCGTCCACAGCCTCCTGGAGCATCCGCTTCTCGTTGCGCACGATGATGTCGGGCGCGTTGAGCTGGATGAGGCGCTTGAGACGGTTGTTGCGGTTGATGACCCGGCGGTACAGGTCATTCAGGTCAGAGGTAGCGAAACGGCCGCCGTCCAGCTGCACCATGGGGCGCAGCTCAGGAGGAATCACAGGCAGCACGTCGATGATCATCCATTCAGGCTTGTTGCCGGAGAGACGGAAGGCATCCACCACCTCCAGGCGCTTGACGATGCGGGCCTTCTTCTGGCCGGAGGCGTCCTTCAGCTCGGCGCGGAGCTGCTCGGACAGCTGCTCCAAATCGATATCCTGAAGGAGCTTCTTTACGGCCTCAGCGCCCATGCCGGCCTCAAAATCATCCTCGTACTTCTCCCGCATGTCGCGGTACTCCTTCTCGGAGAGAATCTGGTTCTTGGCCAGAGGGGAGAAGCCGGGGTCGGTGACAATATAGCTGGCGAAGTAGAGCACCTTCTCCAGAATGCGGGGGCTGATGTCCAGCAGCAGGCCCATACGGGAGGGGATGCCCTTGAAGTACCAGATGTGGGACACAGGGGCGGCCAGCTCGATGTGGCCCATGCGCTCACGGCGCACCTTGGCCCGGGTGACCTCCACGCCGCAGCGGTCGCAGATTTTGCCCTTGTAGCGAATCTTCTTATACTTGCCGCAGTGGCACTCCCAGTCCTTGGTGGGGCCAAAGATGCGCTCGCAGAACAGGCCGTCCCGCTCGGGCTTGAGCGTGCGGTAGTTGATGGTCTCCGGCTTCTTGACCTCGCCGTAGGACCACTCGCGGATCTGCTCCGGGGAGGCGATGCCAATGCGGATGGCGTCAAACTCAGCGTAACTCATAACTCTGTCGTCCTCCCTTTCTTATTCCTCGTCGCCGTCATCGGACAGGAAGTCCATGTCGCCGCCGTCGGAGAAATCATCATCCTCGTCGCCGTCGGAGATGGCCAGATCGTCATCGTCGCTGCCCTCCTTGAGGGTGTAGCCGGCGGCCTGGAACTCGGCCTCGCCGCCCTGGTCGTAGCCAAAGCCGAAGTCGTCGTCGTGGCTGTGGTCGGGGGTGTAATTGTCCTCGTCGTCGTCCTTGAGCTCAATCTCCTGGCCCTGGGCGTCCAGAACCTTGATGTCCAGGCACAGGGCCTGCAGCTCCTTGACCAGAACCTTAAAGGACTCGGGCACGCCGGGCTTGGGCACGTTGTGGCCCTTGACAATGGCCTCGTAGGTGCGGACGCGGCCGGTGGTATCGTCGGACTTGACGGTGAGGATCTCCTGGAGGGTATAGGCGGCGCCGTAGGCCTCCAGGGCCCACACCTCCATCTCGCCGAAGCGCTGGCCGCCGAACTGCGCCTTGCCGCCCAGAGGCTGCTGGGTGACCAGGGAGTAGGGGCCGGTGGAGCGGGCGTGAATCTTGTCGTCCACCAGGTGGTGCAGCTTGAGGAAGTAGACGTAGCCCACGGTGACGCGGTTATCGAACCGCTCGCCGGTACGGCCGTCGTACAGCCAGCTCTTGCCGTCGGGGCTCAGGCCGGCCAGCTGAAGGGTCTCGGCGATGTCCTTCTCGTCGGCGCCGTTGAAAATGGGGGTGGCCACCTTCCAGCCCAGGGTCTTGGCGGCATAGCCAAGATGGACCTCCAGCACCTGTCCGATATTCATACGGGAAGGCACGCCCAGGGGGTTCAGCACGATATCCAGGGGGGTGCCGTCGGGCAGGAAAGGCATATCCTCCTGGGGCAGAATGCGGGACACGACACCCTTGTTGCCGTGACGGCCGGCCATCTTGTCGCCCACGGAGATCTTGCGCTTCTGGGCGATGTAGACGCGGACCACCTGGTTGACGCCGGGGGACAGCTCGTCGCCGCCCTCGCGGGTGAACACCTTCACGTCCACGATGATGCCGCTCTCGCCGTGGGGCACCTTCAGAGAAGTGTCGCGGACCTCACGGGCCTTCTCGCCAAAGATGGCGCGGAGCAGGCGCTCCTCGGCGGTCAGATCGGTCTCGCCCTTGGGGGTGACCTTGCCCACCAGGATGTCGCCGGAGCGGACCTCGGCGCCCACGCGGATGATGCCGCGCTCGTCCAGGTCCTTCAGGGCGTCCTCGCCCACGTTGGGAATATCCCGGGTAATCTCCTCGGGGCCCAGTTTGGTGTCCCGGCTCTCAGTCTCATACTCCTCAATATGAATCGAGGTAAAGACATCATCCTTCACCATACGCTCGTTGAGCAGGATGGCGTCCTCGTAGTTATAGCCTTCCCAGGTCATGAAGCCCATGAGGATGTTCTTGCCCAGGGCGATCTCGCCGTTGGCGGTAGAGGGGCCGTCGGCAATGACCTCCCCCTTCTCCACCCGCTGGCCGGCGTCCACAATGGGGCGCTGATTGATGCAGGTGGTATGGTTGGAGCGCATGAACTTTGTCAGCTTGTAGTCCACCACCCGGCCGCTGTCGTAGCGGACGGTGATGTACTGGGCGGAGACCTTCAGGATCTCGCCGTCCTCCTCAGCCAGGATGGCCACGCCGGAGTCAATGCAGTTCTTGTGCTCCTGGCCGGTAGCCACGATGGGCGCCTCGGGGCGGAGCAGAGGCACGGCCTGCCGCTGCATGTTGGCGCCCATCAGAGCGCGGTTTGCGTCGTCGTTCTCCAGGAAGGGGATCTGGGCGGTGGCGATGGAGAACATCATCTGGGGGGAGACATCAATGTAGTCCACCTGCTCCCGGTCCACCTCGATGATCTCATTGCGGCGGCGGCAGGTAATACGGTCGTTGATCAGATGCTTGTTCTCATCCACGGGCTCGGTGGCCTGGGCGATGATGAACTGGTCTTCAATATCGGCGGTCATGTACTCCACCTGATCGGTGAGGCAGCCGGTGGCCTTGTCCACCTTGCGGTAGGGGGCCTCAATGAAGCCGTACCGGTTGATGCGGGCGTAGGCGGACAGGTAGGAGATCAGGCCGATGTTGGGACCTTCGGGGGTCTCGATGGGGCACAGACGGCCATAGTGGGAGTAGTGGACGTCCCGCACATCGAAGGAGGCCCGGTCACGGGACAGACCGCCGGGGCCCAGAGCGGACATACGGCGCTTGTGGGTCAGCTCAGCCAGAGGATTGGTCTGGTCCATGAACTGGCTCAGGGGGGAGGAGCCGAAGAACTCCTTGATGGCGGCAGTGACAGGACGGATGTTAATCAGGCTCTGGGGGGTGACGATATCCAGGTCCTGAATGGTCATGCGCTCCCGGATGACACGCTCCATGCGGCTGAAGCCGATGCGGAACTGGTTCTGGAGCAGCTCGCCCACGCAGCGCAGGCGGCGGTTGCCCAGGTGGTCGATGTCGTCGGCAGTGCCGGCGCCGTTGGCCAGGCAGTTGAGGTAATTGATGGAGGCCATCATGTCGTCCACAATAATGTGTTTGGGCACCAGATCGTCGGCGTGCTCCGCCACAGCCTCCTTCAGCTCCTCGCCGGAGTACTGATTCAGCAGCTCCTGGAGGACGGAGAAGCGGACCCGCTCGGTGATGCCGCACTCAGCGGGGTCAAAGTCCACGAACTTGGACATGTCCACCATGTTGTTGGAGAACATCTTCACCTGAGTGCCGTTCTCCAGCTCAATGACGGCCTCGTTGACGCCGCGGTCATCCAGCTCGTGGGCCTTCTCCCGGCTGATGATCTCGCCGGGCTCAGCCAGAATCTCGCCGGTCATGGGGTCGGCGATGGGCAGGGCCAGCTTCTGGCCGGCCAGCCGGTGCCACAGAGCCAGCTTCTTGTTGAACTTATAGCGGCCCACGGCGGACAGGTCGTACCGCCGGGGATCAAAGAACAGGGCGTTGAGCAGGCTCTCGGCGGAGTCCACCGTGGGGGGCTCGCCGGGACGGAGCTTGCGGTAGACCTCCAGCAGGGCGTCCTCATAGGTCTTGCAGGCATCCTTCTCCAGGGTGGCCAGAATACGGGGGTCCTCACCGAACATGTCGATAATCTCGGCGTCGGTCCGGGGACCCACGGCCCGGATAAAGCAGGTGATGGGCAGCTTGCGGTTCTTGTCGATGCGGACATAGAACACATCGCTCAGGTCGGTCTCATACTCCAGCCAGGCGCCCCGGTAGGGGATGACGGTGGTGGCGTAGGTCACGTTGCCGGCCTTGTCCTCGGTGCGGGCGTAGTACACGCCGGGAGAGCGGACAATCTGGGAGACGATGACGCGCTCAGCGCCGTTGATGACAAAGGAACCGGAGTCGGTCATCAGGGGGAAGTCTCCCATGAAGATCTCCTGCTCCTTGATCTCCTCGGTCTCCTTGTTGCGCAGGCGGACCCGCACCTTGATGGGGGCGGCATACGTGGCGTCCCGCGCCTTGCACTCCTCAATGCTGTACTTGGGCGGCTCGTCCATGGAATAATCAATAAAGGAGAGCTCCAGGTTGCCCGCGTAGTCGGTGATGGAGGCCACGTCCTTGAACACCTCACGAAGGCCTGTGTCCAGGAACCACTGGTAGGAGTTCTTCTGAACCTCCAGCAGGTTGGGCATGTCCAGGATTTCCTCGTGACGGGCGTAGCTCTTGCGCAGGGTCTTGCCGTAGTACACGTCCTTGACCATCATCGTAGAAATAACACCTCGTTTTCTGATACTGCCGCGATTTTTTGCCTGTTCCATCAGGCCGAAAACCGCTTTCTCTGTCCTCTTCTTCGTCAAATCCTACAAAGGGGTACGCCGCGGACGTTCCGATACGCCCGCATGCGTTGAAACGATATTTGGGTTTCCTATTGCGCTTTTCTCATGTCCGTGTTAAACTGTACCCAAGCTGGGAGAGAATTGGGATGTATCTTTTCCGGCTATGAGAGCATTTAAGTATATCATGTGTAGTTGTATAAGTCAATCCCCTTTGCAGGTGAAATTTGGAGAAATCCAGATTTTTATTTTGCCTTCCTGCCGGTTCTAAACGGTTCGTCCTCATTCGGGCGAACCGTTTTCTTTTTTCGCCCATCTGTCACAAAATCGTCTCTGCAGCCGTTATCATGGGTGAAACCAGGTTTCAGCATTACATAAGGAAAGAAGGGACACCATGGACGAACAGCAGCTCCAGGACGCCTTTTCCGCCGGGGACGAGGCCGCCCTCTCCACCGCCATCGACCGCTATGGACAGTCCCTGCTGCGCTACTGCCACCACATTCTCTGTGACTATCACGAGGCTCAGGACGCGGTACAGGATACCTTTTTCAAAGCTTGGCGCTACCGGGAGCGGCTCAAGGCCGCCCCGCTCCAGCCATGGCTGTACCGGCTGGCCTATACCGCCTGTATCGACCAGATACGGCGGCGGAAGCGGCAGCTCTTCGCGCCCCCTCCTCCGCCTTCATCAGACCCGGACTATATCGGCGAGGACCTGCGCCGTGCCCTGCTCACCCTCAGGCCGGAGGAACGTGCCATGGTCTTTGGCCGGGTCATGGAGGAACAGCCCTTTGAGGTCCTGGCCCAGCGGCACGGCATATCCGCCGCCACCGCCCGGCAGCGCTACCAGCGAGCCAAAAAGAAGCTGGCCAGGACTCTTGCTCCATCTCACCCATCCTGTGTAAAGGAGGATTGTTTATGAACCGAACCCCGGATGAACAGCTGATATACGACGCCCTCTCCCAGGTGCACACGCCCTGCTGTGACATTGAGCAGGGCGTCCGCCTGCGGCTGGCTGCGGACAGCGACCGTCAGCGCCGCGCCCTCCCCCGGCGCACCCTTCTGGTGGCCGCCGCCCTGGCCCTCTTTTTTATTATTGGCGCCGCGGCTGCCGGCGTCTCCGGCCTATGGCAGCACTTCTGGCCCGGCGCTGATATTCCCTCCAGTGCTGTTACCTCCCCCGGCGTCAGCCAGACCGCCGGAGACTACACTCTCATCCTGGAGGATGTGATGGCCGACGACAGCGGCATCATCCTGCTACTCTCCATCTCCCGTTCGGACGGCGGCCCCATAGACCCGAACACCCGGCTCAGCGGCCACGTCATGCACGCCAGCCTTCTGGCCGACGGTCAGTCCTTCGGCGGAGGAGGTATGGACACCCCCGTCCTCTCAGAGGACGGAACCACGCTCTTCTTCCGCTGTGAGCTGGAGGACCACCGTCTCTCCGCCGGAGTGACCCTGTCCGGCAAGCAGCTCACCTTTACGGCTGACGGCGTGGTTATTCCTCTCTACTCAGACAACGCCCTGGGCTATCAACCGGAAGAGACCGTATCTCTGGCAGACCTTGGGGAGTTGGATATCCCGGAATACAGCGCCGGACAGGACGTCGCCGCCCTGGAACAGGTCTCTATCCCTCTGCCGCTGGACGAGGAATTCCCCCAGTACCGGATACTGGGCGCGGCGGTCACCGAAAACGGGCTGGGTATCCTTCTCAGCGACGGCACAGCCCAGAGCGGCGAACTGGTATGCAGCGGCGTCCTCCCGGAGGCTCTGATGGACACCAGAACTGGTGAGCGCTATTCCCTCTTCGGCGGCGACGGCGTCACCCTGTCCGACGGCATCAGAGGCGTACTTTACACCTTCCGTGACTGTCCCCTTACCGCCGCCGACCTACCTTGGCTGGAGTTGATGGTCTCCTATCAGATGGACAAGGTCCTGTCCGACGCACCCTTCTCTCTCACCTTTACCGCCGACCAGAGCGCAGCTTTGACGCTGGATATCCAAACCACTGTGGACCTGAACGGCACAGCCCTCCAGCTCACCAGCCTGCGGCTCTCCGCCCTGGATGTCTCCTTTACCGCAGCCAACGGCATCGGCAACCTGAGCACCCTCTCTGACCAGGACATCGCCCCGGTGCTCACCATGGCGGACGGCAGTCAGGTTGCCACCGTGTGGCAGGGCGGCTCCGGTGCAGCCAACGGCCCCTCCTCCGCCCACTTCCAGCCCGTAGACAACGACGGAAACCGCATTTTCCCCGACACTGCGGACATCGTCTCCGTCTCCCTGGCCGGACAGGTCGTCTGGACCGCACCATAACCTTATTTCTCCCCTTTTCACGCCTCTCCCCCCACCGGGAGAGGCTCTTTTTTGCTCCGCCGCTCCTTTCGCCCGGTTTCCCGAAATTTTCTTCCCTTTCCATGGTAGGATTATGGAAGATTCTTCCTGAAAGAAGGGATTTTATGCCTGACACGCTCTGGCACTCTCCCCGCACCTGCGGAGCCTGGCTGGCGATTCCGTGCGGAGCGGCGGGGGCGGCGCTGCTGATGCTGGCTCTGGTCCGGGTGATGGGGCTGCAATATGCCACCGTACCAGACCGGTGGCTGATTTTTATGCTGGTGCTCATGCTGGCGGCCTTGTCTCTGGCCCTGCTGGCCCTGGAGAGCTGCGGCTGGCAGCTGTGTCTGCTCTGCCTGCTGCCGGTGGGGGCGGCCCTCTTCTACCGTGTGCTGTGCCTGGATTACTGCTCCTATGATTATTACGACTTCCTCGGCCCCTGGACGGCCTATTTCCGGAACAACGGCGGCTTCGCCGCTCTGAAGGACAGCGTGGGAAACTACAATGTCCCCTATCTCTATTTTCTCGCCGCCCTCTCCTATCTGGACGTGCCCGATTTCTACCTGATTAAACTCTTCTCCGTGCTCTTTGATATAGTCCTGGCCTGGGGCGGCTTCCGGCTGTGCCGTCTCTTCTGCCCGGATGACAGCCCCCGCCCTTCCGTTGCCTTCTGCCTGCTCCTGCTGCTGCCCACGGTGGTGCTCAACGGCGCCTGCTGGTCCCAGTGCGACGCCATCTACGCCGCCCTTCTGCTCCACGCACTGGCCTGCGGCCTGGAGAAGCAGGGCGCCGCCTCTCTGGCGCTGGCCGGGCTGGCCTTCTCCGTCAAGCTTCAGACCGTCTTCCTTCTGCCCCTGTGGGCCGCCCTTTGGTTTACAGGACGGGTTAAAACCAGGCACCTGCCCCTCTTCCCCGCCGCCTTTCTGGCCGCCATCTTCCCGGCACTTCTGGCCGGGAAACCCCTGCCTGATATTTTAATGGTATATGCAGCGCAGGCAAAGGCCTATTCCGCCCTCACGCTTAACGCCCCCTCGGTCTATGCCCTGTTCCCCGGCGCGGTGCCTGCGGAGGCCTCTTTTCCGGCCGCGCTGGGCACCGCCGCCGCCGGGCTGCTGGCGGCCGGCGTGCTGCTGGCCCTTTTTCTCAACCGGCGGCGGGTCCCCCAGCAAGCGCTGCTGGCAGGCGGCGCGGTACTGGCCATCGGGATTCCCTTTCTCCTCCCCCACATGCATGACCGGTACTTTTTTCTGGCAGATGTCCTCACCTTACTCTGGGCCTGCACCGACAGACGGCGCGTTTTCCTTGCGGCACTGGTCCAGACAGCTTCTCTGGGCGCCTACTACACCTATTTAAAGTTAGAGCGCGCCTTTCCTATGTCCGTAGGCGCCCTGCTCATGCTCTCCGCACTGCTGGGCGCCGCCTGGGGGCTGTTCCGGTCTCTGGCTTCTCCGGCGGACAGGCCTCAGAACGCGCAGGAGCGCCCCCGCCTGCACAGCAGACAGAGGCGCGCCGGATGAGGTTCAGTCCTGCGTCAGCCGGTCCAGCTCCTGCCCTGCCAGCTCCACGGCCCGGTCCAGGTATTGCGCCACTGTGCCGGGCTCCGCCGCCACCCGGATGCGGCAGCGCTCCATGGGGATGAGAATCTTGACCGCTTCACTCTCCCCGATAGCCAAAGCCATGGCAGGCGTGACCTCCCCCAGCAGGCCGTTGGCGGCCAGCACGGTGACCACCCCCAGAATCATCTGCACCTTTCCTGCGTTGACTACGACTGCGTTCTCACCAGTGGCGCCGTCGTCCGCCCCCGCCTTCAGCATGCGGGCAGTGGCTCCGGAATTGGTCCCCAGGGCGCGGATATGAAGCCAGGGATAGTTCTTCTTCAGCTTCTCCACAAGGCTCTTCCCGATTCCGCCTCCCAGTCCGTCCACTACGGCTACAATAATATTTTCCCGTTTCAATTCCTACCGACTCCATTCGTTATCCATTTTTCGCTCTATCTACGCAATTTTACCCTGTGCTGTGCAAAATTGCAAACAATTTTTACGAAAAAATCCCTTCGTCATTTTGATTGACATAATAATTCTCCTGGCAGGATTTTCTGCCGGAAAAAGTTTGACACGGCGACTACAATGTGTTACAATTTGGTTACAGTTTGATTCTAGTTGTTACAAGGAGGGCCTCATGGCTGAAGAAAAGATTCCTCTGGTTTATAAAGGTCACCCGCTCCGCCGCAAAGATAATCTGATCTACTACGGCAGCATGGCGGATAAATACATTATCATGATGCAGATTATGGACACCAAGAAGGTAAAAGACCTGGATGTGGCCACTCGCGTGTCCGTGCAGCTGCAGCTCACCGACCCTGACCTGAAGAGCCGGGACCGGATGGTAAAGAAGACTGAAAAGGACAGCCTGTACAACGCCATGGATGTGGCTTCCGTCTGGCTGGAGCGCAGCCTCTCCTCTAAATAAGAGGCTCCATTACCGCAACTTTACAAAAGAGAAAGCATTTTCGGCGCAAGCCGGACCAAATCTGTATGGAGGATGATACCAATGATACCTGCCGGAAAGTTCCTGCGCGTCGCAGTTCTCGGCGCCGCCCTCTCCGCTATTACCGTCGCCGGCGCTTCTGCCGCCAGCGTGGGTGTAGGCACTGTTACCGCCGACGCCCTCCGCCTCCGCGAGAGCGCCAGCACCGACTCCACCATCCTGGCCACCGCTCCCAGCGGCGACACAGTCGTCGTCCTGGCGGACGCGGGCAACGGCTGGTACAAAGTGGATTACAATTCCATTGAGGGCTATATGTCCGGGGAATATCTGGACGTGCAGGCAACTGCCGATGTGAAGATCGGCTACGGCAAGGTGAGCACCGGCGGCTCCACGCTGAACATGCGCAGCGGCCCTGCCACCAGCTACAGCCGCGTGGCCACCCTCAGCGACGGCGCTGTGGTGGACATTGTGGGCATTGATAACGGCTGGTACAAGGTTACATATAACGGCGCCACCGGCTACGTCAGCAGCGATTACATGATTACCGTAAAGGACTCCGCCGGTTCCCGCGGCGACAGCACCGCCGTCTCCTCCAACGCCAGCCTGGGCCAGCAGATTGTCGACTATGCTCAGAACTTCCTGGGCTGCGCCTATGTGTGGGGCGGCAACGGTCCCTCCTCCTTTGACTGCTCCGGCTTCACCAAGTATGTGTACTCCCATTTCGGCTACACCCTGAACCGCACCGCTACCGACCAGCTGGCAAACGGCGTGGCTGTAACCAAGGATCAGCTTCAGCCCGGCGATCTGGTGTTCTTCAACAGCGGATACACTTCCAAGCCTGTGTCCCACGTGGGTATCTACATCGGCAACGGCAAGTTTATCCACGCCTCCACCAACGCCTACATGGTTCAGATTGATGATCTCTCCAGCGGTTACTACTCCCGCGTCTATGTCTACGGCCGCCACATCATCTGAGTATCATTTTTGAATCTCCATACATAACAGAAAAAGAGCGCCGCTGTCCTTCTTCAGGACAGCGGCGCTTTTCTCTTTCTTCTCAAAGGGTTCCGTCAGAGTCGTCCCCGCCGCAGCCAGGCTCCTCAGGCGGAATATTGGTGTACACAGGAGGCGTCTCCGTGTCCTCCAGGCTGCCCTCCGCTTTCAGCTCAGCGATGCGGCTCTTGTTCTCCTCGATGGTCACCTTGGAGGCAGTGATCTTCTCGCACAGCGCCACATAGGCCGCCTCTGGAGCCATGCCCCGCTCGGCGTAATAGAGCTTGCCGATCTCGATGTAAGCCTTTTTAATTGCGTCCTCCTCGGCGGAGTTGGCCAGATTCAGCTTGGCAATCTCGGCCAGCTGCCGGGATTTGGCCACGCCCGCCCGGCCCAGATCCATCGCTTTATCCTTCAGTTCATCAAAAAATGCCATAGGAAACAACCTCCTCATGTCTTCCCAACTTCTTCATCCGATTCAACAGGACGCTTCTTCGGAATCTGGGTTTATTTTAACCTCTTTTCTTGCCCGGCGCAATAGCCCTCAATATGATTTAAGCCTTTTTTAATGTACTCGTATTCCTTGCAACCATTTCATTCGATTTTATGGCGTATATTCGCAGGTTTTTAATCAATATATAACTTTTTATGATTCGTTATATTTCACATAAATAATGGATTAGTAACAAGGCCCTGCCGGAATGTTCCGGCAGGGCCTTGCCTTATTTGTTCTTACTCTCTGCCTGGACGGCGCTGTCATCCGCAGGCACCACTTTGTTGCCGGCCTCATCCACTGCTGTCTTAGCGGCGGCCAGGCCCTTGAGCAGGATGTCCGGCACGTCCACGCCCAGGGCCACCATGTTCTCCACGATGCTGGTCAGCTCATTGATGATGTAAATGGCCAGCACGAACCAGCCGATGAGCTGGAGGAAGGACAGGTCCAGACCCAGCACGGTGCCCACGTCGATGAACACGCAGGCGACGCCGAAGGCCAGGGCGATGAGCACCCAGTAAGACACCTTCTTGAGAATGCCTTTGGCGCCCTTGGCGCTGGACATGGTGCCCGTGGCCCTTGCTTTGAGAACGCCGTAGACATAGTCCACCACATTGAGCACAAAGAAGAAGGCAAACAGAGGCCAGTGGGTGCCGAAGGCATAGGACAGGCCCGTCAGGACGGCGCCCCAGATAAGATTGGCCTTGTCCGCAAATGCGGCGAAGATGTTTTCCATATGTATCTCCTCACTTTCCGGCCTTAATGGCCTGGTAGAGCCGCTGGAGCATAACCCACACCTCGGCGCGGGTGACATTGTCCAGAGGGCGGCTGCCGTCCGCAATACCCATAGCGGTCACCCAGTTCTGCGCGTCGGTGTACCACTCGGTGGGCTCCTCCGGCTCCTGGGGTGTCTCACCATACAGGAGCGCCCGGACAGCGGCGCGGAAGTCGTCCATCGTCTTGCCGTGTCTGGGCCACCAGTGCTCCACGTCGGCATGGTTGGAGGCGATGCCCGCCCGGTAGCCCTCGGCGTGGCAGAGGATGTCCGTCACAGGGTTGAGCTGGTAGGCGTTGCACAGCTTGGCGCACAGGGCCATGGCGCGCTCCCAGGCGGCGGCAAAGTAGTCCTCCGCCTCCTGGGGGTCATAGGCCATAAGAGAGCCCTCCTGGGCCGCTGCCGCCGCCAGGGTGGCGGGGCCGCAGGAGCCGTCCTGAGTGAGCCCCAGCGCGGCCTGGGCGGCCCGGGTGGCTGTCTCGGTGGCCGGGCCAAAGCTGCCGTCAATCTCCCCGGAGTACAGGCCCATCCGCTGTAGCTCCTGCTGCCAGCGCTTGACAGCCCAGGCACTCATACCCTCAGCCCCACGGTACAGGGGGACCCACTCCACCGGCAGCAGGCGGCACTGCTCCGGCTCGCAGACCTCAATGGCAATGTGGGTGTCGTTGGCGGTCCTGCCGCTGGTACCGGTGCCGGCGTGCCAGCCGCGGGCACTCCACGGCAGGGTCATCAATGTGTTGCCGTCGTCAATGATGGCGTGGACCGCCGCCGTCGCCTGGGCGTTGTCCCATGCGCTGCGGATCTGGTCGGCCATGGCACCGGGGGTGGCGGTGCTGTGTACCATGATACCCTTGGGGGTAATCTTGCGTCCCGCCTTGTAGCAGGCGCTGTCTGTCATAATAGCTTGAGTAATCTCATCCACAGGCTTGTCCTCCTTGCCGTCGTCCTCTGCTGTCAGCCAGACACACAGGTAGCTGTCCACCGGACGGGTGGAGTCAATGACCTGCCCGCTGCCAAAATCGCACTGGGAGCTGCCGCCGCCGTCCAGCATGATGGCCGTCTCAGCTCCCAGGGTGTACAGCTCCTCCCGCAGCGCCTCGGGGGTGGCCGCGTCCGCCGTGCCGTCGCCGGAGCAGTAGAGGATGAGGTTCTCCCCGTCCAGGGCCATGGCCGTGCGGCCCCTCCGGTCCCCCAGCTCCCCGCCGTAGCTCAGGGCGTCATGGATGCCCACCATGGGGGTGAGCAGCTCATAGCCGCCGATGTAGCTGGCCCGGTCATCGGCGGGCAGCGCGGTCAGTGCGATATCGCTTCCAGAGTCCCAGGCGTAGCCCCAGCAGCCCCAGGCTGCTTTTGCCCGCACCACCCCGTCTGCCTTCAGGTGGTGGGTGGGCTTGCCGATGTACTCGAAAAATCCGGCGTTGCAAATGAGGTCCGGCCCCTCCGCTGCCTTGACCTGCTCCAGGCTCCGGCCCCCGCCGGTGACCAGGGCCATGCGCTTGATGTGTCCGAGTTGGACACGCTGGATGCACGTGCTTGCGTGTGTCACAATCCCGCTCCTTCCATGTTCTCTTCCAACGCCATGAGTTTCCGGAGCTCCGCCTCGGTGTCCCTCAGCAGCGCATCATCCGGCTGGGCGCTGTAAAAAGTTTTGGCCGCCAGCGCACGGGCTCTCTCGGCACTGATCCGGGCCATAGCTTCCTCCTGCGGCACTTCTCCACGCCGGATGCCCAGGAGGAAGGTACGCAGCTCCTCATCAGGGCGGTGAGCCTGGGAAAAGGGCATCCCCTGGGCGTAGTTGGCCGCGATGGCGTAGAACAGCGCAGCATAGGCCGCGCGCTTTGGATAGCGGTCATACAGTATATCGGAATATTTCTCCAGGCGGCCGGCATGGGCGGTGAGAATCCGGTAGACCGCGCCTTTCTGGGCTGCTGTAATGGTCTCCCGCCTGTCCATCAGATACCTGGATACCTCGTTGTCGCTGCACACCTGGGCCGGGTAGAGCCACTGGAGGTAATAGGCGTTATCGTGCCGGCAGAAAACGCGGTTCAGGAACTCCGCTCTGGGCACCTGAATTATGTTGCTCTGCCCTTCCATGTGCATGTCCCAGCTGTCCGCCACCCGGCAGCAGTCCACGTCGCTCTCCGGCAGCTCCAGGCCGTAGCTCCGGCTGCCGGCAATCACTTCGTAATAGTTCATATTTCCCCCCTCACAGGCCGTACAGCGTGAACATCCGGTCAGATATGCTGCCGTCCGGGCATATGGTCCAGGTCATGCGGTAAGCGCCGGACTCTGCCTTAAATGTGAGCCAGCCTGTTGCCGGGTCGTGGAGACTGGAGGTAATCACATTGCTGACCCAGTGGTTGACACCGACAGACGGTCCATGCGCTCCCACAGCCACAATGGTGTACGCGTCGCTCACCGCCGCCAGGCCGTAAAATGCACGCTGCCCGAAGGAAACCGGTGTGTCGATGACTCCCCCTAAGGTGTTGTAGGTGCCCAGCCGCTCCCCCAGTGTGGATCCGGGACTCGGGATGGCCCCGATGTAGGAGTGAAACTCGTCCAGCGTAGCGTCTGCCGGAACCTCCACGCCCTTGTCTCCAATGGCCTGGGCAATATTGAATTTAGCCTGGGCAAGCCGGTCAATTTCACTCTGGATGCTCATAGCGCCCTCCCTCAGATGGCGGCCAGGGCGGCCTCGATGTCCCCGTTGAGGGAGACGGTGCCCGTACCGGAGTGGTACCCGGCGGGCACGGTGTAGGTGCTGGTGGTCAGTCCGTCAATGGTGGCGGAGACCGCCCCGTTGTTGGGCATGGTGCCCGCCTTCTCCGCGCCGCTGGCGTCCACAAATATCTTGTTGGCCAGTACGTCGCCCTCGCCGGCGGTGACGCCGGACACGTCGCCGTAGTTGTCCGGGATGGGCTCCACCGTCACCTGGGAGAGGGCGTCATAGCCCTCGTCCGCCGTGATATTCTGCTGGGACTTGGTGGGGGTGACGGTCTTGGTCTGGAGGTTGACGCCCTCGCCGGAGTAGCTGCCCGCCACGCCCAGGATGGTGACGCCCTGCTTAATGTTGCCCGGGAGCAGCTTCTGCTGCTCGGCCGGGGCGATGGACACGGTGCCGGAGCCGTTGTGGTATCCGGCGGGCACGGAGTAGGGGGTGCTCTTGTCCGCGATGGACCCCGTCACCCCGCCCCGGTTTTCCACGCCCTCCACAGCGGTGACGCAGTCCTCCAGGTCCGCCGAGCTCTGGGCCAGGCCAAGGGCCACCAGCTTGGCCCGCAGGGCGTTGCGCAGGCCCTGGATGCGGGTAATCTCACTCTGTATGCTCATATCTGTACTCCTCTCTTATACGGAGGCCAGGAGGGCCTCCACGTTGCCCAGCTGGGTATAGACGGCGGCGGAGGTGACGGGCCGGGTGTTGTCCTCCTCCACGGCGTCGGCCGTGTCCACCGAGAGCACGCCGCCCTCCAGCTTCAGGCCGTCGCCCACCTGCCACATGACGCCGCCGGAGCCGCCCCCCGTCACGCTGCCGCTGAGGGGGGCAGGGGCCCGTATCCGCCCGGCCAGGGGCACGTCTGCGGAGATACTGGCGGCCAGACGCGCCTCAGACATGGCCAATCTCCTCCTCCAGTACCAGCTCCGACCTGGGGACAACGGTGTGGACCTCTCCGGCGGCGGTTCTCAGCCGCACATCGTAGGCATAGGACCGGACGGGCAGCGCGGCCGTGTCCTCCGGCAGCAGGTCCGCCACCGCCTCCCCCGTCTCCTGGAGGGCCATCTCCTTCTCCACCAATGCCTCCAGGTCCGTATAGGACCGCTTGACGGTAAAGACCACCGTCTCCCCCGCCTCAAAGGGCCGGGGCGCGCCGTCCGCGCCGGTACAGCTGACGGTGATGCGTCCGCTGTCTCCCCGTACCATGCGGAGCCGGGTTCCCTCAACCAGGATGCTCATCCCGTCTCCCCCTCCTCCATGGCCGCGACTTTGTCCAGCAGGGCGTCCATCTCCTCGCCGGAGTACTTGCTGGTGTAGTACTCCGTGGGGGACTGGGCCTGCTCCAGGGCCGCAATGCGCGCCTCCAGCTCCTCCAGTGTCGCCATTTTCTCACCTCACACAATGATTCTCCGGCCCAGCCGGTCCAGGACCATCCTGCCGTTTTTGTCTTTGACGGGGCCGGACACATAGGTCTTGGGCACGCCGAAAAAGACCAGTACACACCCGTCGCCTCCCTCACCGCCGCCGCTGGGACTTCCTCCCGCGCTCTGCTCGGCCACATAGGAGTTGAGGGTGGCCACTTCATATCTGGGTTCACCCCATGCCCCGGTTCTGATGCGGCAGGATGTATATCCTGAGCCGCCGATGCCGCCGCCTCCGCCGCCGTTTCCGCCGGCGCCGCCGGTACCATAGGCGGACGGCTTGTCCGGCGCTGCGGCGTCTGCGCCGTCCGCGCCCCTTCCGCCGTACGCTGTGGCGCTGTTGCTGGATACATAAGCGCTTGACGGCGGCCCTCCGTCCGCGCCATTGGCCCCGGCGGCTGCTCCGCCGCCAAAGCCCCCGGAGGATATCGCAGTGCGCACGCCGTAGTCAGCATCCGTCACACCGGCAGACTGCTCTCTTTGGGGCTCACTGTTGCGTTGTCCGCACTTGTAGGTCACGCCCTTATAGATAACGTCAGAGCCCGGCACAACCGCCCCGTCCTGGAACCCCATGCCTGAGCCGCCCGCCACGCCGGAAACGCCGTCGGCGGCAAAAATATCCTGCGTTGTCACGTCCATATAGCCCTCCGGGCTGCGGGAGCCGGAGGCGGAGGAATAGGAGCCGAACTCCGTGTCTCCGCCCTCCTCGCCCTGGGCCGTCTCCTCTCCGGCCGCGCCGCCCTTGCCGCCCTTGCCGCAGGAGTAGGAGATCCGCTGCCCCGGGTCAACGGTAATGTTGACCTGGAGTATTTTCCCTCCCGTCCCCGGTTCGCCAGGCTTTCCGCCGGCGCCGCCAAGCGCTACGGAAACGTCCTTGTAGAAGGTCATGTAATTTGTAACAATCTGTTCGTCGCTTACAATACTCTGCGCCCCGCCCGGCTCTCCGGGCAGGCCGCTCCAGCCGCCGCTGCCGCCGCCGATGAGCACCGCCAGAGCAGTCGTGCCCGGCAGCACCTCGTCCGGCACAACCCACTCCCCCGCGCCGGTGAGTACCACTCTCTGGTCCAGGGTGCCCGTGTCCGCCTTGGGCGGCCTGTAGCCCACCAGGACGTGCTCGGTGGCCACAGGGCGGCCGCCCAGGGCCACGGCGCTGTCCTGGATGCATCCGGCAGCCGCGCCGCCGAAGGGGTGCTCAAAGGCCACCACGTCCCCGGGGGCCTCGCCCTGGTGGATGATATCGTGGGTCAGGGTGTCCAGGCAGGCGTAGTACCGGGCCAGCCGCTGGGCCACCGCAGAGGAGTTGACCAGGGACACCAGGGTGGCCTCCTTGACCTCCACCACATTGGGCACGTCGTCGGGCAGCACCTGGGCCCGCACGTCCCGGGTGGTGTGGACGTACTTCTGTCCCGTCAACTTTCCGGTGCCCGCCGAGAGCCGGGCGTAGTTGGCCCCGCTCTCCAGGACGGAGAAGCCCTCGGCGGAGAGGGTGTGGACCGGCTCTGAGAACTGGATGATATCCCCCTCCACCGCCGTGCCGTCGAAGAGGTCCACAGTCTCGCTGCCCGGGATGTACTGGTGCTCCAGCACGGACACCTCGGTCACCCGGGCGGAGTACCCGACGCTGTCGCCCAGGAGCACCCGGTCCTCCGGGATGGCGGCGGTCACGCCGTCCCACAGGGACTCGATGCGCAGCGTGCCGTTCTGGTCCACCTTGGCGCTGGCCCCCACGGCGAAGAGCACCTGGGTCAGGTTGGCCCGGCGGGTGGCGATGGGCAGCCAGCCGTACAGCTTGACGCCCGCGAACCGGCTCTGGATGAGGTAGGGGATATTGCAGATATCGGCCACCACCTCCGCCACGGTCTGGCCGGTGTAGATGCCGCCGTAATGGGCGGACTGCTCCAGCAGGGCCACCGCGTCGTTGGCCGTCAGCTCGTAGCTGTATGGCCCGGTGCGCTGAATGCGCTCGATGTAGTATGTGCCCCGAAGGGCGTCCCGGTGGAAGTAGAGCAGCTTGTCGTTGCGGCGGAAGGCGAGCAGCGCCGCCCCCACCGCCTGGTCCCGGATAACGAGCTGCACCTGGAGGGTGCCGATCTCCAGGGCGTCGGACAGGAGGGCCAGGGCGGTGTACGCCTCGCCGTCCTCTATCTCGTCGTCGGTGAGGGTGATGTCCCCGTATACCAGCTTGTTTATCGTGCTCATACAGGCCTCCTCTGGGGCTTCTGGGCGGAGAAGTTGACCGTCAGGCCGGTCCAGCGGGTGACGCCGCCGATTTTGTCCCGCTGGGTGTCCTCGCCGGAGGACACCATGGCGTCATAGGTCATGGTGCCCTGTCCGTAGGGCACGGTGACGGTGTGGGACTCCACCGGCGCGGAGATGGCCTCGAAGAAATCGTCGTACTCCTCCGGGGCCGCCGGGTCGGGCTCCACCTCCATGGCATAGTCGTAGTAAGTGCCGATGATGGAGCGGAAATAGGCGCCCGACTTGACCATACCAGACCGGTCGTCCTCCTCGATGCGGAAGGACCGGCGCAGGGTCCTGATTTTGACCCGCACCCTGTACTGTCTCCCGTCCATGGTGACCATTACCGTCTCCCTCCTGTCAGCTTCACGCCCAGGCGGGTGCGCTCCCCCTCAATGCAGGAGTAGAGCACGCGGCCCACCTTGGTGCCGTCCAGATATACGTCGCCCCGGCCCGTTCCGCCGGAGCCGCCCCGCTCCGCCAGGGCCTCCCCGGCGGCCTGCTTGATGGTGGAGTAGGGCGCCACCACCTCCGGCTCCTGCTTGTTGTCCCCCAGCACCGCCAGGAACGGGTTGTTGGGCGGCACCACGCCGCCGGTGGCAAAGCCGGGGATGGAGCCGCCAGCGGAGGACATGCTCCGGTTGAGGTTCTGGGTGGCCTCGTTTGCGCGCTTGGTAGCGGAATCAACCATCGCAATGACA
Source organism: uncultured Pseudoflavonifractor sp. (assembly GCF_944387805.1). Classification (GTDB taxonomy): domain Bacteria; phylum Bacillota; class Clostridia; order Oscillospirales; family Oscillospiraceae; genus Pseudoflavonifractor. The sequence goes on from NZ_CALXGI010000006.1 coordinate 46,961, forward strand.
GTCAGAATACCAGCCGCAATTAGCGCAGCAGCTACGCCCATTGACAATGCAGACTGAAATGCTCCGACGGCGATTGCAGCAGCAAATGCCGCAGCTGTCAGAAGGCCGAGCAGCGACAGGACCTTTTCCAGCCCCGTCATGTCACTCCATGCATCAATAACCTGAGTTGCCAGTCCCGCCAACAGGCCGAACACCACCACCGCAACCATTCCCCTTGCTCCAAGGCCGGAAAACAGGTCTACCAGCGGGGATATAACATCCGATACGCCCTTCACCAGACCAGCCAGAGGCCCAATTGCCCCTATCAGACCGACAACCGCAATAATGGCGTTTCTGGAGCCGTCGTCCAGAGAGGTGAACCACTCCAGAAATTCCGTTGCAAATTCGGTGAGCTGGGTGATAATTGGCACCAGGGGCTCCGCCAGGTCGGCCATAGCGGTCTGAAGCTCCATGCTGGACTGGCGGTTCTTCATCAGCTCCTGGTTGCTTTCCGCCCAGCCTTCGTAGGCCCCCTTCAGCGGGCCGCCCACCAGGGCGTTGAGGGCGTAGTCCTGCTTCTGAGCCTCCGTGGTGCACATGGCCAGCCCCGCCGAGAAGTTCTCCGCGCCGATGCCCAGCCGGTCCAGCAGCTCGCCGAACTGGCCGGTGGCCTCACCAGTGGCCAGGGTCTCCTGGAGACTGTCGGCCAGGGACTCAATTTTCAGGGTGTCGGGGAAGGTGATGGCCGCGTTGGCCAGGCCCTCCACCGCCTGCTGGAGGTTGCTCTCGGTAAAGCCCGCCTGGAGCAGGTTGGAGATGGCCTCGATGCTGCTGTCCGTCTCGCCGGACACCGCGTTGAAGTCCAGAAAGGCCTGCTGCACGGCATCCATACCCACCCCGGCCTGCCGGGCGTTGTTCTCCAGCATGGACAGGTCGCCCCGCAGCTCATCGGTAGCGGGGACAGTGGCCAGGGCCGCGCCGGCCAGGGCGCCCACGGCGGCGGTCACCGGTGCAAAGGCTCCGGCTACTTTTCCCGCCTTGTCGGACACGGCCCCCGCCTTCCGGCCCAGCTCATCCAGGCCGCTGGAGCAGTCCTGGAAGGCCTTCTCCGCGTCCTTGGCCTCCCGCTCGCTCTCGGCCAGCTCCCGCTGGAGGGCGTCGTACTGGCTCTGGTCCATCCTGGCCCCGGCAAACTCCTTGTCCAGGTCCTTCACCGCCTGCTGGAGGGCCTGGTGGGCCTTCCGGGTGTCCTCCAGCTTGTCCTTGAATTTGTCGTACTGCTCTGTGGAGATTTCGCCGCTCTCCAGCTTGGCCTGCATGGACGCCTCGTTGGCCTCCAGGCCCTGCATGGAGGCCGCCACGCTGTCCAGCTGGGCCTTCAGCGGCTCGTACTTGGCCTGGTAGTCCTTCCCCCGCTGGAGGGCCTGGTCGGCGCTCTGGGCGGCCTGGCGCAGGGTCTTGAGCTTGTCCGCCGTGCCGCTGGCCGCCTGGGCCAGCAGCTTCTGTTTCTGGGCCAGCAGCTCGGTGTTGCCCGGGTCCAGCTTGAGCAGCCGCTCCACGTCCTTGAGGGACTGCTGGGTGGCGGACAGCTGCTTGTTGGTACCCGCCAGGGCCTTGTCCAGCTTGGTGGTATCGCCGCCGATTTCAACGGTGATGCCCTTGATTCTGTTGCGTGCCATTGGTCCGCCCCCTTAAAATGCGTCAAAGTCTTCCTGAGTGGGAAGCATGTCATACTCCGCGCCGTCGTTGCCCGCCTCGATGAGCATGTCGGTGACCATGCCGATGGTGAGCAGCTCCAGGTCCCGGATGGGGATGCCCAGCTGGGCCGCCCGCAGGAGGAACAGCGCCGTGGTCAGCTCCCGGTCTACGGGATTCGTTTTTTTTTGCTCTCAGCGATGGACTGGTTGTTGGCCCGCCACAGCTCCAGCAGCTCGGGGAACACCTCGTAGATGGAGAAGGTGTCGAAGCCGTCCAGCCAGTCCTCCACGGTGTGCGCCTCCATGTCCGGGTCGGCGTGGCGGGCCATGAGATAGGCCACGTTTTCAAAGACCTCCAGCAGCTTCACCGGGATGGGCTCCTCCCCCGCCTGGGCCTTCTCCACGGCCTGCTGGATGTCCCGCATGTCCTGCATGATGTCCCGGCCGAACTTGATGCGGTAGAGGCGGGGGATGGCCGCCGTGGCCCGGAAGGGCACAGCCCGGCCGTCAATGGTGATAATCCGCTCCATCAGCCGCCCACCCCCGCGCCGGGCTGCCACACGGCCTTGTACCAGTTGTTGTACTTGTCCTCCGGGGTGTCCGGGGTGGTGCGGGCCTTGATGCGCCCATCGGAGAGGGGGGACGCGGTGAGATTCAGAGTCTCGGTGGAGGGCTCCTTGGTGTTGGTGGTGGTGCCGCCGGAGACGCCGGGCCGGGTGGCCGAGCAGTTGTACAGCACATGCCGCACCGCCTTCTGGTCGCCGGCAAACTCAAAGAGCAGGGCGTGGGGCTTGGGCTCCGCGCTCACGTTCTCCACCAGCACCTTGTCGGTCTCGTCCTCCGTCTCCCCCAGTACGTCCTTGCGGTAGCTGTCCGGAATGAGGGCAATCTCCAGGGTGCCCTTGTAGCCGTCGTTGGCGGAGGTCACATAGTAGGCCATGTCGTCGGCATAGAAGGTGCTCTGGTCGCCCTGGGCGTCCATGGAGAGGCTCACCGCGCCGGGAATGGGCACCGGCGCGGCAAAGGTGATTTCCCCCGCCTCCCCAATGGTCAGGAGGGAGTAATGCACGTTCTTCAGGCCGAACTTTACCTTGTTGGCTTTGCCTGTTGCCATTGTTACACCTCAATTTCGTATAAAATCTGATAGACTTTCTCGTCCTGGAGGTACTCCTCGCTCTTCTCCCAGCACAGGCCCTCCAGGGCGGCCTCTACTTTGGCCTCGGCGGCCGGATCCTTGGCGGAGGTGTACAGCTCCACCTGGTAGTGGCCGGCGGAGTAGTACATCACGTCGTCGGCGAAAAGCTGGGCATCGTACACATAGACATAGCAGATGTACGGCGGGTCCTGCCTGGTGCGGAAGGCCCGGTAGGCCACCGGCACTCCGGTGTCCGCCAGGTGGCGGGCCAGCTCCTCCTGGGTCATTCCTCCAGCGCCTCCTTCAGGTCCAGCAGCAGCTGCCGCTGCATCTTCTCCTCTGCCGGGCGGATGTGGGGGATGCCCTCCACCCGTCCGCCGCCCACTTTGGCGTGGCCATGCTCCAGCAGATGGGTGAGCTGGCCCTTGGTCTTGTTGCCCACCCGGACCCGGATGCCCTTGGGGCCGTCGTACACGGTCTCGCAGCGCCAGCCTTTCTGGTAGGCTCTCCGCTGCTTTCGCGCCGGGCTGCGGCGCTGGATGTCCTCTTTACAGGACTCTCCCGCCGCTTTGACAGTGCGCTTTACGGTATCCCTGACTTCCTGGCCATAGTCCTCCAGTACAGCCCCCAGGGCCTCCGCCATTCCATCCACTCTGACCTTACCCATGGGCCACCCCCGCCTTCTCCTCCAGGTACAGCTCGGTCTCCTCGCTGTCCCTGCGGCGGTAGGTGCGGTAGATCACGTACCGCCTGCCGCGGAGCTCGGCCTCCTGCTGTCCGGTGTAGTTGACGGACGGCGTGACAAACATGACAGAGGGCTTCATGCCCTCCCGGCCGCCCTCGTACCACTCCGCCCGGGTGACCGATCGCTCCTCGCCGAAAATCTCCGTCCGGGTTTCGCCGGCGGGCACCTGCTCCATCAGGCTGTTGGGGGCGTAAGTCAGGCCGATGAGCACCAGGGTATCATTCATAGCCGTCGCCTCCCCGGTACTCCTCGCACATGGAGAGGACGGCCTTCAGGCTCTCGTAAGCCCTGTGGTACTCCTCCCCTTTGCCCCGGTAGTCAAACTGCCAGCGGGCGTACAGCTTCACGGCCATGCCGGTCAGGGCGTCCACGTCGCCCTTGTCCACCCCCGCTGTCTTCAGGTCCAGCACCGCCGCGTCGATGGTGTCCTGTATCTCGTCGTCCAGCGCGGCGCCGGAGATGCGCAGCGCGGTGCGGATGTCCTGCACATGGGTCATGTCAAATCCCTCCTATTCCCCCAGGCGGCCCCGGCGTGGGGCCGCCTGAGGCGGGTATCAGCTTGCGGCCCGGGTGAACAGGCACAGGGCCTTCTTGTCGGCGGGCTTGCCGTCTGCCAGGGCCATGACCCGGTAGACGGTGGAGCCGGAGCGGAAGGCCACCGACTTGTCGCTCTCCACGGTGGGCGCCATGGCGAAGTTGAACTTATAGCCCTCGAAGAGGTCGCCGAAGACAATGTTGTCCTTGGGGATGCTGTCCTCCAGAATGACGGGATAGCCCAGGATGTTGAATTTGGCGGGGCTCTGGACGTCGGCCACCACCACGGGCTTGCCGTTGGAGTCGGTCATGCCCAGCAGGTCGGAGTAGAACACCGCCCGGGGCATGGCGAACTTGGCGTTGGCCATGTACTGGGTGGGCAGGGTGGCCAGGAGGGTCATCAGGTCCTTGTAGGTCATACCCGCCTTGGTGTAGGTGCCGGTCTGGGTGATCTCGCCGCTCTTGGTCAGGCCGGTGGCCTGGTTGCTGCCGGTGCCGGCGGCGATGGCGGCGGCCACGGCCACGGACATCTTGTTGCCCAGGCGGGCCACCAGCCAGTCTTCAAAGGCATCAATGCCCATGGCCATCACGTCGGCGGTGATCTCCACCGTCTTGATGAGCTTGTAGGCTCCCAGGGTGACGGCGTCCAGGGCGTCGGCGCTGTCGGTGGCAGCGGTGCCCATGTCCACCCAGCTGACGCCGTTGACGGTCTTCTCGATGGGATAGGTCACGTTGCCGGGGATGTAGGTCACGTCCACCGCCTGGATGATGGGGGTCAGCTCCATGCGGGCGATGATCTTGTTCATGGTGGTGGTGGGAATGGCCGCCGTGGCGGTGACTGCCGCCCGCTCCTCGGCGGACAGGTCCCGGCCCTGGAGATTCCGCAGCCAGGCGGAGCGGTACTCCGGCGTGTCCACGCCATAGGTGCGCTGCTCGGGCGTACCGTCCTCAAAGGTATGGGCCACCCGGCCGGTGCGGCCTGCGCCAATCTCGCTGAGCAGCTGACGGCGCCGCTCGGCGCTGCGGGTCAGGGTGTCCCGCTCCTCCTTGAGGGCGCGGGCCTCCCGCTCCAGGGCGTCCACGTCGCAGTCGTCCCGCTCCAGCTCCTGGGCGATGGCGGACAGGCGGCTCTCAATCTCGCCCATGCGGGCGCTGGGGGCGGCAAAGAACTGGATGCCGATGCCGCTGAGCTTGCTCTTGTGGTTTTTCATTATCTGATTACCTCCAAATAAAGTTTGAGTCTCTGCCTTTTCCGCTCGGCAGCCTGGGCTGCAAGTCGCTCCGCTTTTTCTGCCTCCATCACTCCGTGGAGCCAGGAACGGGCGGATATTTCGGTCGACGGGTTGGCCGGCATGGACACGGCCGACACGTCGTAGACCTTCGCGATTTTCAGAATGGTGCGGGTCCTGGTGGCCCGGTCGTAGGCGTCCTTTTCCACCCGGAAGGCCCAGGACATCCTGGTCACCAGCCCGCTGCTGATTTCCTCGTACATGCTGCGGGCCGCCTCGCTCTTGGACAGGTCCGCCGCGATAAAGAACCCCCGCTCGTCCGGCTCCAGCAGCAGCGTGCCGTTGCTGTTGCGGGCCAGCACCCGCCCGGCGTGGTCATACTGCATGATGACGTCGGACAGGTCCGCCCCCTCCAGGGCGTGGCGGTCAATCTGCTCCCGGTACTTTATGCCGTCGTACTCATAGAGCACATAGGGGTCGTCAAACGTGGTGGCGTAGCCCTCCACGTAGCAGTCACTCTCCAGCCGCTTCTCCGCCGCCTCCCGGGGCAGGAGCAGGCTCATTGCCCGGTACTCCCGGTCCTTGCACACCGGCATCGCCGCTCACCTCCGTCTTTCCCTGGGGCTCCTTCCCCAGCACGTTCACCTCGGCGTAGTCCCGCCGGATGTAATATTTTTTGGATTCCTCCGTGTTCAGGGCCGGCAGCTGGAACACCTCCCGGCCCTCGTCCATGTTCATCATGCCCCGGTCAAAGAGCTGGGTCACGGTCTCCAGCTTGTCGTCCATGGTCATGTGCTGGAGGCGGTTGACCGAGAATGCAATTTCCTTACCCCGGGCCACCTCAGCCGGCGTAAAGGTCATGTTGGTGTGAACCAGCCCCAGCTCAATGGCAAAGGGCTCAATCTTGCCCTCGTAGTAGGCCGACCACTGGTCGGACGTGTACTTGTTTTGCAAAATGGCGTCCGACATGCCGTAGTAGTCGAACACCGACTCCCGGATCTGGGCCGCCTGCTTGTCGTCCACAATGTAGGGCTTGCTGTCGATCTGCTTGATGTCGGCGTACTTGCTGTCAAAGATCATCACGCCGCCGGAATTGGCCGCCGTCAGGTTGTCCTGGACCAGGCGGTCCCGCTCCTCCTTCATGGTCTCCGGCTTGAGCACGTTGACCAGCCGGGCCAGGAAGCGCACCGAGGCAGAGGCCTTGACGCCGTTGAGGATGCTCTGGTTCTGGGCGTTGAGCAGCTCCATGGTGGGCCGCAGGGCGCCGTTGCCCTCGCCGAAGAAGTCGCTCCGGTACTGGAACTGGGTCAGGATGCCGGTGTTCTCCAGCTCCAGCACCCCCACCTGGCCGGTGGGAAACCGGAAGCGGACGTACTGCCCGCCGCCCCGCTCCACAATCTCCGCCTGGGACGGGAGGATGGGGTAGAAGCCCTCGGTCTTCAGCATCAGCTCGTCGCTGTACACCGGCACGATAAAGGCGGTGTTCTCGGTCATGTAGATGGTGCCCAGCCGGTACAGGTACTTCTTGGTGTCCATCCAGGGGTTGGGCCGGAATTGCAGAATCCGCTCCAGCCGGCCGCTGCCCGGGCCGGTGACAATGGGCTTGAGCTTGCTGACGTGGGTGGCAAAGGTGTGGATGCAGGCCCTGGTCAGGGCCATCTCATAGACCCCGCCCTCAAAGGAGGTGTAGACCGGCGTGTACCCGCCCAGGGTCTTGAAGTAGGTATAGACCGCCGCCTCGGCGGTTTTTTGTGGAAACAGCTTTTCAAAGAGTCCCATGGGCTTACCTCAGTTCAGATTGATATACAGGTCCTTCTTGTCCTGGAGCACCGTGTAGGCGCACAGCAGGGCGGCCGTGCCGTCCACCCGGCGGCGGGGGTCCAGGGTCTTGACCAGCTGGATGTTGCCGTTGACGTCGCTCTTGGCCTCACTGTTGACCAGGCACCACTTGTCCACCGGGTTGTTGTTGTAGATGACCCGGTGGTCCCGGAAGTCGGCCGCCAGGTCCTTCATTGGCTGGGACAGGGTGGCCACGCCCTGGCGCACCGGTATCATGGAGTCCGGGCCGAACTCAGCCTGGAAGGCCCGCAGCAGGCTGTCGTCGATGTGCCACGGGTCGTAGCCGATGTAGAGCATGTACAGCCCCTCCCTGTCCCGCAGCTCCCGGAACCAGTCCAGGAAGATCTGCTTGTCGCACTTCCGGCCCGGACAGGTGCGCATGTACCCCTGCTCCACCCAGAGGGAGTAGGGCACGTTGTCCCGCTCCCGGCGGCTGCCCGTCCGCCGGGCCTCCTCCAGCACCGCCTCCGGTATCCAGTACATGGACCGCACATACACATTGGGGTCGTCCGGCCGCATGAAGACGGCCTTGGCGGCGTTGAGGTCGGTGGTGTCGGCGGCGTCAAAGCCGCCGATGCCGTAGTCGAAGGGGATCTGGAACGTGGCCTCGTTGTTGAGCTCCTCCCACCGCAGCCAGGCGCTCTCCGAGGTCTGGGGCATGTTGAAGTCCTTTACCAGCACGGTGGGCTTGAAGCTGGGGTCGTCCTTGGCCTTCTGCACCATCTCGGCCAGGTAAGCCCGGCTCTTGATGGTCCCCAGGCCGGGGTTTGCCTTCTCCCAGCACGCCGGATCGTCCCACTCCGCCCGGTCGTCCAGCTCGTAGAGGAAGGGCAGGAACCGGGGCGCGGAGATTTTCCCGTCCAGCACGTCGCAGGCGTATTTGTACTGGGCGTCAAAGATGCCCTCCCGCACAAAGCCGTTGGTGGTGATGACAAAGAGCAACGGCTGACTCCGGGCGCCCATGGCCTGCTTGACCAGGTCGTACAGGTCCCGGTTCTTGATGGCCGCCAGCTCGTCGATGGTGGCGGCGTGGGCGTCCAGGCCGTCCAGGCTGGAGGTGTTGGAGGCCATGGGCTTGATGAATCCCATGTTCATGGGGCAGTAGATGTCCGACACCCGCTTGCGCAGGTGCTTGGCCAGCATGGGCGACATCTGCCGCATCCGCACCGCCGCCTCATAGCCCAGGCGGGCCTGGTCCAGCTTGGTGGCCACGTTGTAGATCTGGGGCGCGCCCTCGCCGTCGTTGACCAGCAGGTCCAGCTCAATGGCGGCGGTCTCGGTGGTCTTGCCGTTCTTGCGGCCCTCGATGACCAGCACCTCGTTGTAGCGGCGCAGGTTGTTGTCATCCACAAAGCCGAACACCGCCTCCAGCCGCGCCCGCTGGAACAGCTCCAGCCGGAGGGGCGCGCCCATGCGGCCGGAGGGCACCTTGCAGAAGCGCTGGATGAAGCCGATGTGCCGGGCCGCGATGTCCGGGTCGAAGTGGAACTCCCCGGGGCTGGCCAGGTCCTCCAGCAGCCGCTCCGCCACCTGCTTCATCCGGCGGCAGGCCGGGATAGTCCCGTCCAGCAGCCCGGTGCAGTAGCGCTCCAGGTCGGTCACCTGGCACCACCGCCCCCGGTTTTCAGGAACTCCATCAGCTCGTCATCCGCAGGTGGCGCCTGGGGCAGCATGTCCCCCAGCTGCCGGATGACGGCGGCGTAGTTTTTAATCATGGCGTTGTAGACATCCACCTCCACGGACTTCTTCTCACCCCACTGATTTTCGCCGTTTTGATACTCGGATTTCACGCCGTTTTTCCGAATCTGGGCCTGGAGGGCGGTCAATTGCTCCTCCATGAACACCGCGTTCAGAATCAGCTGGAGGCAGATTTTCTGCTGCTCCGGGCTGGCCGCTTTATATGTGTCCGCGAACCGGCCCAGCTCTTTTTTGCTGGGTCCTTTTGCCATTTCCACACCCCCCTCCTGTGTGTGACCCGCTCTTTTTTACCTCCCGCTCATCGGTCTCCCTGGTACCCTCTCCCGGGCCTTACTGGGGGGAGGGCGGCGGCGCGCTGGCCCGGGTCAGAGCCTGCGCCGGTCCACCGGCTGGCCGCTTGCGTCGAAGGCGCAGGCCATGGGCTTACCTCTGCCCAGGCCGTGGCCCTCGTAGCGGTCGTGGCAGTCCTTGCACACGTAGGCCAGCAGGCTATGATTCAGGGTCACCGCAGGGTTGCCGATGTTCTCCGGCGTCAGCTGGACCAGGTGGTGGACAATGTACCCCTGCTGATCCCGGCACTCCTCGCACAGCCCGCCGTCAATCCGCAGGCGCTGGGCGATGTATGCCGCGCGGCAGGCCCGCCAGGCCTTGGACCGGTAGAACTGCTTTGCAAATGCTTTCATGCGGCGCCCCCTTGTGTCCGAGTCGGACACCAGCCTCTTGGTCCCGGGCTATCACCTCCGGGCAAAACAAAAAGCCAGTGCCCGACCGCATCCCATGTTGGGATCATGTCGGGCACTGGCTAAGAAAGCACTGGCCACTCTCGATATCCACGACGAACGTCGCCTTGCAGTGCCGGCACCAGAGCTGGAGCTTCGTCGCTTTTGTCTCCGGCCGGATGACCTGGCTTGTCCGCAGTTTACAGGACGGGCAAATCACATATCCGTCCTTTACGACAAGTTTACCACAATTCAGTTTTTCAGGCAACGCTTTTCCCTCCCGTGTGTCTATTGTTCCACTAGGTTTCAAGATAGATCGCGCGCGTGCGCGTGCGCGCGCGAGAGGCAGCCCCTCAGGTCCCCTTTGGGACGATGTAGCTGGCGTAGTTGTAGGCGCCGAAATCGTTCTCCCGCTGGTTTCGCCGGGCCCAGAGAACCCGGTCCGGAATGTCAATGGCGCCGCTCTCATCCCGCCACCGCTCCGGCGGCGGGAGCTGGCCTGACAGGCTGCGGGAGCAGCTCCACGGCCGCCGGCCAATGGGAATGATAATCCCGTCCGTCCGCTCCTTGGTGAGGTACTCGGCCAGACGCCGGTATCCGCCCTCAGCCATCAGCACCGGCTCGTCGTCCACCTCCCCCGCCGTCCACAGGTGCCGCACCACAGCCGGCGGGAAATCGCTCTCCCGGAGCACCATGTGGATGTGGTAGCGGTGGTCCCCGTGGAGGCCCTCGATGCAGGTCACCCAGTCGAAGGGCTGGCCATCGTTGAATCGCCGCGCCCGGGCCATAAAGGCCCGCTTGGTGGCCATGGCCTCCCGGAAGGTGCGGGGCAGGTGGAGGGCGTCATAGGTCAGGGTGTAGTGCACGCCCTCGTAACCGAAGAGGGCCAGCCGGAGCTCCAGGCGGTCCGCCTGGCTCCGGCAGACCGCCGAGTGGGGCGAGCGGAGGATTTCATTCTTTTCCCGCCGGTCGCTCCGGCTGTCGTCCCTTGACAGCCTGGGCCGGATGGCCCGGCACTCCTTGGTCAGAGGCCCGGCCCGCTGCCGGACGCAGTACCACGGTCTATCCTCCATGGCCGCCCCCTGTCAGGGCCTCATAGCAGCGCTTGGCCGCCGCATTGTGGGCCTGCCACTGTTCCATGGCGCGCTTTATCTCACCTTCCAGGGCCAAGCAGCGCCGGTAAACCTTCCTCGGCATCTCGTCCAGAGTTGTGCGTGTGTACGGGGCCAGCAGCTCCGTGTGCTCAGCCACCGCCGCTATGTACCGGTCGAAGGCCTCATCCGCCCTGGCATGGTGCTGATCCATCCGGCGGGTGAGGATTTCTGTACCAAACCCGCAGAGCTCCCGGCGGAATGCAAACTCATGCCTCCGAATCCACCATATCAGCTCTTCCTTGGTCGCGTCCTCAAGCCTCATGGTCACACCTCCCCGGCTCATCCCAGAAGGCCACGAACACGCGACCGTAGGTGTCGGTTGTGTCCCTGATCCCATCTGCAACAAATGTGTCAGCGTAGAACATTTCCCAGTCTCCTGATTCTACGTCTAAAAGTTGCCCATCCTCGTCCACGCACAGGACAAAGACCAGCACGGGCCGCTCTGCTGCCGCCGCGCGCAGCTCCTCCAGCGGGATGGGCGTGGTGATGTCAACCGCCGGGGCCAGGAGGTCGGCGGCCCGCTTGAGCACCGCGCAGCCGTGGACTCCGCAGCTGTGCTCATAGCCGCAGCCCAGGCAGTTCAGAGCGCCGGTATTGACAGCCATCTCCCGCATCCGGCGGGACAGTTCTTTCCGCTCAGACATGATGCCGTCCCTCTTTCCATGCGTCAAAACATCTCTGCATCCACTCGTCTTTAGGAAAACGGAGAGACAGCATTTTCTCCCGGGTCAGCTTGTCCACCATCCGGCCCACGTCCCCGCAGCCGTCCATGACCGCCAGGCGCTCCAGGTTGCCCATGGTCTGGGCCGTCACCAGGCAGCGCAGCCGCCGCAGATTCTTATTGCCCATCAGTTTTCCTTCCTTTCTCCGGCAGGCGGGGCGAAGGTTGACAAGCGCTTCACCAGATACTCTGCCAGCCATTCCGCGAAGCTGCCTGTTTCCGGGTCCGCTCTCTTTGCCTCAACGATGAGGTCAAGCATGGCCTGCTTGTCAATCGCCTTCATGTTAGCTGAACTTGAAATGTCTTCTGGCTCCAGACCAGTATTCTCATAGGCGGCCAGTTTTTTCAGCGCCTTCTGCCACCCCTCTTCGCAGAAGCCGCAGTTTTCCAGGTTCTCTCCTGCCTTCTCCAGGCCGCAGCCCATACACCGTACCAGCTCATCATTGCCAATTCCGTCAATCATGGTCAGCCGTTCCACGCTCACTCCTCCTCTCTTGTGTCCGAATCGGACACCGCTTCACGTTTAAGCAGCCCGTCCAGCAGCTGCATGGCGCACCGCAGGCCGTCCTGATAGCCGTAGTCCACGAGCTTCAGATGCTCAAATTCAGGCGGCCTGTCCTGGCTCTTCCGCCGGCTGGCGTAATAGAGCCCCTCCAGCCGGTTGACCACGTCCCGCACATCCCGACGCCTGATTGATGCGTGTTTCATCTCTATCCCTCCGCTCAGTCATCCATAGTGACTGTTACACCACCGACCATCTGGGGCAGGATGTTGACCTCATAGTGATACTTGTCAACGTAGGCGCCGGACACATCCTGTACGATATACGTAGTCCACTCGCTCAGATAGATGAAGTCCTTCTTGTACTGCCCCTCTCCCACTTCGCTGATGACGGACAGCTCATTATTTCCCTCATTTGTCATGGCAAAATTGCCGATGAGCTCATACAAGACCGTATCATCCCGGACATTGATAACCGTGATTTTTCTGGTGACATTGAAGTTGTCAGCTTCCTGCGAGATGTTGTGGGATACCCGGTCGCTTTCCCGGCATCCACCCAGCAGCACCAGTGCGCCGGCCAGCACAATAACAGCGATCAGCTTTTTCATTTTCATAGCCCTCCTCACCCCGGAACAAACTCCGGGCACGTAATCACTTGATAGCTCTCAACGGCCCTCCGCTCTTCCCCCCAGGCGTTTGGGCTGGATGCGAATGTCCCGGCGCTCAGCCACCCAGCCCTCCACAGGCTTGCCCTCCCTGCTCCAGGGACAGCCCCGCTCCCCCTCCGCGTCGGGCACTGCGTTGCCGCAGGCCCAGCATATCGTCATCATCGTCATATCCTCCTGCTATCATTTTCGTGAGGTCACGAAAATGGTCCGGCCCTCTGCCGGGCGCCGCCCAGAGGGCGGGCCCGTGAAAAGGAGGTCCGGACGGGGAAGACGCCACCCCGCCCGGCAGAAGGCCGGACCACGGCCTCAATCCTCAATCTGCTGCCGGTGCCAGCTCTGGGCCTCCGGGATGGGCGGGCAGTGCATCCAGCACACCACCGTGGTGTTGATGGCCATCACGATATTGGAGAACTCCCAGTGGTCCCCGGACCAGTACAGCAGCTTGCCGCTGCCGTCCAGGGGGCCGCACAGGCACCAGTAGTATCCGTCCTCCACCGGGTCCCCGTAGTGCCACGGAGCATCGCCGTCCGCGTCTCCCTCCGGCTGGACATCGGTCAGGCCCAGCACATAGTCCAGGGAGACGCCCGCCTCGGCCAGACCGGCCACCACGTCGGCATCCAGGTTTTGAGCAAAGTCGTCGAGCAGGCAGCAGCAGGGGTCCATCACGCCGTTGAGGGCACGCTCCACCATCTCAACCCGGTTCCCCCCCAGTATCTCGCCCAGGGCCTCCGCCGGCAGGTTCACCCGCTCCGCCTCCTCGCCCAGACGGCGCCAGGCCGCACGCTCCCGCTCCTGCCGGCGCTTTTCCTCCGCACAGCGCTCCCGGCTCCGCTCTTCGTCCTTCCGCCTCGCCTCGGCCAGCTTTCGCTCCTGCTCGGCCCGCTCCTCCGCCACCTGGTTCTCCAGAGCGGGGCAGACATGCCCGCAGGTCATGCGTGAGCCGCACTGAGCGCAGCAGGATGTACATCTGTGCCAATAGGCGGAAGTGGACTCCGCCAGCCGTTCCCGCATGCCGTCCCGGTTGGCGCATGGGGTGCCGTCCCGGCACACAACGGCGTCAATCTTGTCCAGACCGCACAGCCAGCCCTGGATGGAGTTCTCGGTGGGCTCGTACATGGCGTTGACACCCCGGCTGTACACCCCAGCCAGCCAGTCCTGCCGCTCCACGCTCTGGCGGGCCATCAGGTAGGCCGGAGCCTCGGCCAGCTTTCCGGTCTCAAACAGCGCCGTCCAGTGGGGCGTCAGCCGCTCCCGGATGACCTTGAGCCGGGCCAGCTTGGAGGCCGACACCTGACAGGCCGCAGCCACCTGGTCCCGCATCCGTCCGGGGAAGTCGTATCCCTGTTCCTTGAGCTGGTAGAGCAGCTCGGTCACCTTGGCGGCCTGGCGGGACAGCTCCGCCGGGCTGAGCTGACGGGTGGAGGCGTTGGCCATGATGAGCCGCAGCTCCCGCAGCTCCGGGGACGCCTGGTCCCGCTCCACGATGCAGGGGACGCCCACCCACCGGTCTCCGCCCTCCTCCGCGCTGTGCAGGAGCTTGAGGGCGGACCACCGCCGGTGGCCGGAGACAATCACATACCGCCCATGCTCCGCCGGACGGACCCGGATGGGCTGCTGGAGGCCGCACAGCTCAATGTTGGCCGCCAGCTCCTCCAGGCCGTCCAGGCGGTAGAAATTGGACGGGTCCGGGTCCAGCTTGTCCAGGCCGATGTACTCAATGGTCTCCCTGGATGTGTCCGACTTGGACACATCCCCCACCGCCGCCGCAAAGGCGGCCGCCATGTCGAACTTAGCCACGGTCCGGCCCCTCCTCTCCCATCAGCTCGGCCACAAAGGCCCGGTAGTCCTGGGCGGCGGCGGAGCGGGGGGACCAGCTCACCACCGGCTCGCCGGTCCAGGTGGACTCGTCCACCTTGGGGCTGCGCCTGATTTTGCTCTCAAACACCCGCACCGGGCTGCTCTGCCGCAGCAGGGCCTCCCCCTGCTCCACGATGTCTGAGCGGTACCACATGGTGGGCAGCACCCCCGCCACCCGCACGTCCGGGTACACCGCCCGCAGCCGCTCAATCTGGGCGGTCAGCTCGCTCATGCCCCGGACGGAGTAGGCGTCCAGCTTGATGGGGATAATCACCCCGGTGCTGGCGGCGATGGCCGCCGCGCAGGCCGGGGACAGGGCGGGCGGGCAGTCGATGACAATAGCGTCGTAGGCTCCGTCCTCCTCCACCGCGTCCCGCAGGTCCCGGAGGGCGCCCAGGTTGAGCCGCTCTCCCCGGAGCAGGTCCACGTCCAGGCTGCGCAGCTCGTCGTCCGCCGGCAGCATGTCCAGGCCCCGGATGGAGCTGTGGTACAGCAGGTCGTCATAATATGCGTCCGGGATGGTCAGCAGCCCCGCCAGGGTGTTGTACTCCCCCGGGGGCAGCAGGGACGCCGTGGCGTTGCCCTGGGCGTCCGCGTCGATGAGCAGCACCCGCCGGCCGTACTCGGTGGCCAGGATGGCCGCCATGTTGACGGCGGTGACGGTCTTGCCCACGCCGCCCTTAAAGTTCACAATCGCGTATGTCTTCACGTCTGTCGTCTCCTTTTCTGAGGCGGTCCAGCGCCCAGGCCAGGGCCGCCGCCACCTCCTCGTGCTCGTCCCGGCGGTCCGGGTCGGCCCTGGCCATGGCCATATGCCGCAGGTACTCCGCCTCTATCAGCTCCAGCCGCCGGTCGTTGTCCATTCAGCGCCTCCTATGCTCCGGTGGGTTGTTCAAAGGGGTCCTCTGTCGGCGGTCCGTCGTCCCAGTCGAAGAGAGAGGTCTGGGGCGGCTTCCGCCTCCGCTTGGGCTTGTCCGCCGGGGCCGGGCAGTCCAGCTGGGACTCCCGAAACCGCTGATAGGCCCCGTCAAACACCAGGTAGGTCCTGCCCCGCTCCCCGTCCTTGTTCTTGCCGATTTTCAGCACCCGGCGGCTCTTGCCCGGCCGCTGGGGCTCCTCCAGGTAGAGCAGCATGATGATGTCCGCGTCCTGCTCAATCTGGCCGCTCTCCCGCAGGTCGGACATGGTGGGCTCGGCGTCCTCCTCCCGGCGGGAGAACTGGGACAGGGCCACCACGGTGATGCCGCAGCCGTGGGCCAGGGCCTGGATATCCCGGCTGATCTGCCCCACCTGGTTGGTGCGGCTGTCCCGGCGGTTGTCGGGAGCCACGATCTGGAGGTAGTCGATGAAGATGACCTGATACCGGTGGGCCAGGGCGTCAGCCCGGATGTCCGCCATGGTCATGCCGGCGGCCTCAATGAGCTCCAGCTTCCGTTTCCGCAGCTCCGGCGCGCGCTGGGTGACCCGGGTCCAGTCATCCTCGGTGAGCTCCCCCCGCTTGATGCTGCCCAGCTCGATGCCCGCCAGGTTGGCGATGAGCCGGTCGGCCAGCTTGTGCCGGTTGGTCTCCAGGCTGTACACCCCCACCCGGTAGGTCTGGGCCAGGTGCCAGGCAAAGCCCACGCCCAGGGCTGTCTTGCCGGCGGAGGGGTCTCCGCCGATGACCACCATGTCCCCCAGTTCGGCGTACAGGTTCCGGTCCAGCTTCTCCAGCCCCCAGGTCAGGTAGGTGCGGGGGTGGGTGTGGCGGTCGTAGAAGTCCAGCAGCAGCTGCTCCATGTCCATCCGCTCCGCCCCCTGCCGCTGTCCCCGCAGGCCGTTGAGCCGGTCGATGAGCTTGCCCGCCGTCTCCTCGTCCGGGGCGCCCGCCAGGGACTGGCCCAGCAGCTTCACCGCCGAGAGCCGGGCCTGGGCCTTGAGCAGGGGCACATACTCCCAGATGTTGGACGCCGTTGGTGTCATGTCCATGAAGTACATGAGCGTCCTGTCCCAATCCTGCCCCTCCTGGGGCGGCAGCTTGTCCCGCACGGTCACCGGGTCGATGGGCTTCCCGGCATTGAACAGGGCCCGGATGGCCTCAAACACCCGGCGGCAGGCGGGGTCCAGGAAGTCCTGGGGGCCCACCTTGCTCAGCACCTCCCCCGTCAGCTCGGGGGAGATGAGCAGGGAGCCCAGCACCGCCGCCTGGGGCGAGTAGGTATCCGTGTTCACCAGTCCTCCACCTCCTCACGGGGCCGCCGGGGCTTTCCGCCCCCGCCTCCGCCCCGCAGGGGGAACACTCCGGCCCAGCCCGACATGACCGACTGGCGGACAATGCTCAGCTTGGTGTCCCGGTCTCCGCCGGAGAGCTTGTCCAGCACGGTGAGCAGGGTCTTGATGGCCCTGGGGGTGTTCACCGCCTTGGACTTGGGCGCCTGTCGCACCTCCATGAGGGCCTGCAAGGCCTCGGTCAGTTCCGGGTCTCCGGCCACGTACCGGTTGAGCATGGCCCGGGCCTCCGGGTCCAGCTCTTTGCCCCTCCGCCCCCTGCCCCCTGATGGGGGCTTTAGGGGTTCTTGTTTATTAGTTTGTTCTTTATTATTTTGTTGCGGCGAATTCTTCGTGTACGGCTGAACCGTGTACGGTAAATCAGGACACGGCAGGCCGTTTGCTTCCTCCGGCTGGTCCGGGCCGTCCGGCTCAGCTTCTGGGTTCTCTATGTCATCTGCCTCATCCTCGCCGAAGTCGTTGGGCACATCGGTCAGGATGTATCTGGCCCGGCCGAACTGGCCGGAGGCAGAGTGCTCCTGGGCCGTCCGCTTCAGGTACCCCGCCTCCTCCAGCTCCTTGACCATCCTGGCCATGGTATCCTTGGACACCTCCAGCTTTGCCGCCATGCCCCGGATGGAGTAATCCCAGTCCTCCGGCAGGCTCAGCATGGCGATAAGCGCGAAACGGGTTTGCAGCCTCAGGCGGCTGTCCCATATCAGGTCGTTCTTGACGTTGGTGTACGGCAGCTTTCGCCGCCGCACCTCAATCTGCCTGCCCTGCATCCTGTCACACCTCCGCTCACAGCTCCATCAGGCGCATGGCTGCCTTGAGCTTGTCCATGCGGGCAGCTACCAGGCGGTCCACCGCCTCCTGCATCAGCTGCTCCATCAGGGACAGGTCAACGGTCTTATAGCCCTGATGCTTGTATTCCACCAGTCCACCGGGGCTGACGTTGTAGGTGTATGTACCAGTCTCCTCGTTGAGGGCGGCCCAGCCAAAGGGCGTGCGGCCCTGCTGGAGGGCCCGCATCATGGTGGGAGAGCTCGTCCCCAGGTAAGATGCCGCCAGGGGGATGGGCACGTTGTCGTACCGCAAAATTTCCTCGTCCGACGGACGGGGGGTGTTAGATCTTCTGGGCATTGTTGCTCGCCTCCTTCCGTGCATCGTTATACGCCTCCAGCACAAACCGTATCCGGTCGAGCTTGGCGGCGCAGGTCTCCTTCGGAGTGTTTATCACGTCATCCAGGGTTTCCAGCACAGTCCATGGGTCCCGGACCCAGGTACGGGCCTTGCGGGCTGTCCGCTCCCGCCAGCGTGCGTTCTCTGTCCTTGTCATTTCAGCCTCTCCTCTCCGGCCAGGCCAGCGTCAGGGCCAGCCCGGCCACCAGTGCCGCCAGGGTCACGGCCCCGGCCCGGACGCTCACGAATCCGTTCTCGATATCGCCCACTGTGCCCAAGGCCATGACGGCCAACAGGGCGCAAAAGGGTGCACGAATCCAGCGGAAACTTCTTGCATTTCCGCCCGTCTTATGGTACATTTTCATCAGTTAGTTCTCCCTTTTCCGTCCTCAGGTCTTGCACACCTGGGGGCGGATTTTTTATTGGTCCTGTTCGCTCTGGGCGCACCGCAGGGCCAGGGCGGCGGCCACAATCTCCTGCAAGTCCTCCAGAATGGCGTCGAACTCGCCCCGCTCCGCACCGTCGATGACGTTGTCCTCGGCAATCCGCATGAGCCGGCGGTCGGCGTGGCTGTCGGCAAACTGGTAAATCCGGTTGGTGAGCCGGGCGCTGGCAGCCAAGACGTCCATCTTGGGCACCTCGGGCACCACACGGCCATACATGGCGTTCTTTTCGCGCACATGCCGCACAATCAGATGCAGCGTGTTATACAGGTCGGACATCGCCTCCACCACTTCGTCAGGCGGTACCCGCTGGCCGGTCTCATAGGCTCGCAGGCTCTCCACGCTGATGCCCAGCCGCTCCGCTGCCGCTTCCTGCGTAAGACCGGCAGCCTTGCGGCAGGTCTTGTAGATATTCCGGGTTTCCTCCGGCATGGTTATCTCCTCCTTTTCAGGGTAAAATTAACTCAGATAGTTCAGCAGGCCTCCGGGACGGGCATCATCTCCACGGCCCCGTCCTGCCGGCAGATGACCAGGGCTGTGTCGCCCCAGCGGTCGGTGATCCGGACGGCGTTCTTGGTCACCCGCTCCACCTGGGCCAGCTGGCCCGCCTCGAACTGCCCCTCCAGCCAGCGGATAATCCGCCGCAGCTCCGGTGTGTCTCCCTGCATCACTGGACCTTCCCCTCATCACAACTTTGGTACTTAATGGTGTCGCGAACTGCACGACGAACAATTGGCTCCGGAATATGAAATCCGCCGGAACAGATAACACGGCTAACAGCCTCACCACCAATCATCAGCTCACATGGAAACTCTCCTGTAATCTCCCAGTCATCCGCCGTCAAGTCATCTGCGCTAGGTTCCCACCTAGGGCATGGGGCTCGATTTTTTGCATGAACAATACACCCTTCCGGTCCGTTTGTCGGATCGATATATATCCGGCCTTCCCACACAGCTCGGGTAATAAAAGGCTTTGTTTCGGTTCTCGCCTTTATCGCCTCATAGATGTACATTTTTTCTCCTTTTTACCAGTCAGCCGTCAATCTCAAATTCAAAATCAAAAGCTGACACAGCAGACCACGCTTATATGCCGATTACAGTTCTGGTCCAATACGGCAATACGACACATTTCTTATTCAGCTTCTCGCTCAACTCTTTCTCCAGCTCTTCTTGACGCTCTTTGCGTAACACCATATCTGGGATTAAAAGGAGAGCCTCTGCTGTACCTGGAATACTTTCGATTTCTCTTGCCTCAATTCTGTATCCATCATCGGTCTCAATAAAAATTCTCATTCATCTCCCCTCCTCTCAGCTCGCCTGCCTATTACCTGATAACCGAAGATGGCAAAGATGCTTTGGAAGAATTTGAAGTGCATATGGCCGAGCTTAAGTCACGCAGGAAATGGAATATTGTCACCACGACCATTGGCCTGTTAACTTTAGCAGCAACAGTAATACTTGGCATATTAGGGTTACTGCGTTAATGCCGCAAATAATCTTCATCATTCGCTCCTGCTGGGCAATAATTTCCTCAATATCCAAGGCAGGACCAGACATATGCTTTTTATTGTCCTGGCTCATCTCTTTTTTACCTTCTTTCAGCTGGCCGTCTCGCGCGGTTGTGTACTTCCCTTACCTGTCGTGGTAGAATATGGGCAGTAGAAGGGAGGTGAAATTTATGGATTACTCTGCCCTCATACAGCCATTGCCGAGTTCCAGAATCTATTCGGGAACTCAGTTTAAAATCATCAGAAAGTACATACTTGACTTTCAATCCACCTTGGATGCCGAACATGATGTAGCACTTCTTCTTACCAACTTTGGACAGTCTATTCTTATGGAAGTAACCGAAATTGGCTACGAAGAGTCTGTTCTGCTTATTTTCCGTGGATATGTAAATGGGAAAATGTCAACCCTGATCCAGCACATCAGTCAGTTGAACTTTCTAATTACGTCCATATCAAAAAATCCAGAACAGCCCAAGAGAAAAATCGGGTTTACCGCTGATTAGGCGGACCAATAGCCCAAAGGTCGGAACTGCTCTTTCCTTCCAGTCTGGCGGCCTGATATTCTTCGTACATCTGGATGAACACCGCCGCCTGAATCTCTGGCAGCCGTTGAAGCAGCGACTCAATGGCTGCCAGCTTTTCTTTGATTTCAGTTAATTCATCTATTTTCCTCTCCTCCTCTCAGCTGGCCGCCTGGGGTGGCGTGCGGCCATACAGTTCGTCGATGGAGCAGTGGAGCAGATCAGCGAGTTCTGGGAGTTTCCCGGCGCTCGGCATAGCTGTTCCATTCTCCCACATTGCTACACTGGATTGCACCACTCCAAGCCCATCTGCAAGCTGCTTCTGTGTAAGATTCTGTCGGAGACGGATTACTTTCAGCATTTTCATTCCGCTCACCTCTTTTCTGTAAATCAAGATTCTTGATATTTCATCCGCTTATATATTATATCGAGTAACTTGATATGTCAATAACTTTTTTTGATTTTCTTGATAACGAATTTACAATGTGCGTTTATCTGATAAAATTGTATCAAGGTGGTTGATACGATGAATCGCATAAAAGAACTGCGAAAAGCCAAAAACATGAAGCAAGTTGAGCTTGCTAATGCGATATCCGTAAGCCAAGCAGCATTATCCGGCTATGAAACCGGCAAATATGAGCCGGATTTTGATACGTTGCAGAGGATTGCGGAATTTTTTCATGTTTCAATTGACTACATTCTTGGCCGGGACGAAAAAAAGCCCGTTGCCGAAACCGACAACGGGCGTGAAAGGGAATTTGTGCGGTTGTTTGGGAAACTTACCCCGGAGCAGCAGGACATGGTCCTCGCTCAGCTGAAAGGCGTTGTAGATTCTCAAGGAAAGTGATCTGCTCCTGCTCCTGAAGCTGCCGGAATAGCTCCAGTGCAGCGATAAGTTTTTCGTCTGACATGGGATATTCCTCCCTCCCCTTGTTCGACATTATAGAACGTTTGTTTCATTGTGTCAATGCAACTATGGAAAATGGAAAAAATAATTTTGTGTCCGACCCGGGCACTCTAGAGGTGACATATTATGGGGCTTCGATTCCGTAAGAGCTCAAATTTTGGCCCATTTCGCGTGAATTTTAGCAAGTCCGGCGTCGGGTACAGTGTCGGCGGGAAAGGCTTCCGCTTTACAAAAAAAGCAAATGGCGGCTACCGTACTACATCTTCTATTCCAGGTACCGGAATCAGTTTTGTAAACGATTTTTCTAAGTCGAAAAGT
This sequence comes from uncultured Pseudoflavonifractor sp., assembly GCF_944387805.1. Taxonomy (GTDB): domain Bacteria; phylum Bacillota; class Clostridia; order Oscillospirales; family Oscillospiraceae; genus Pseudoflavonifractor. Next base: position 68,562 of record NZ_CALXGI010000006.1, read on the forward strand.
GAAAAGCACAGCTTTATAAATCGTCCTAAATCGAGAAAAGAGCTTACGAAAAAACAAAAAATTGTTGAGAACTGTTTAATTGCATTTGGCATCGTTTCCATCTTGACGTGTTTTATTTTGCTATTAGTTAACAGCATTATTTATGGCTAACCGTTTCAAAAAAATGATTTAGAGGAGAGAGTTGTGTGATCTGCAAAAAATGCGGCACCATGTACGACAGCAATTTCTGTCCGAACTGCGGCGCCAGCAACCAGAACGGCGGTAAAAAAGCCGGAAAGTTTATCCTTGTCTTTGCGGCAATCATCGTGATCATGGCAATTGCGGCCATAATGGGCGGCAAAGATGACGCACCCCAGACAGCTGACGTACCCTCTGACCCTCCGCAGATAACTCAGACGTTGAACGAGCAGACAGCCGGCGTCACAGCCAGCACGGCCCCCAGCGTCTCCCAGCCCCAGCCAGCTGTGGAGGATGACACCGCCGGTGAAACCCTCGGCCAGAAGAACGCACGGCAGGCCGCTGAACATTACTTATCCGTTATGAACTTCTCCGCCAGCGGCCTGGCCGAGCAGCTTCAATTCGAGGGTTACTCGGAGAGCGACGCAGCCTATGCCGTGGCAAAGTGCGGCGCGGACTGGAACGAGCAGGCCTTGGGAAAGGCCCTGACATACCTGGCTACCATGCCCTTCTCCGCCAGCGGTCTCCAGCAGCAGCTGACCTTCGAGGGCTTCACGGCAGACCAGGCCCAGTATGCCGTCGCCAATTGCGGGGCCGACTGGAACGAGCAGGCCGCGAAAAAGGCTCAGGATTATTTGGATATCATGACCTTTTCCCGGGACAGTCTGCTCCAGCAGCTTCAGTTTGAAGGCTACACCGCAGAACAGGCCGAGTATGGCGTGACCGCTGTCGGATATTGAGCATAGCTGTGTCCAAGTCGGACACGCCCCAAACCCGAACACGTTTTCGGATTTGGGGCCCCTGTTGCGGCATACAATAGAGACAGCGCGAATCAATTCATGGAAAGGAGAGAGCGACATGCCGCTGCCCAAAGAGGAACGATACACCCTGGCCGATGTCCTGACCTGGGACGAGCATGAGCGGGCCGAGCTCATCGAGGGCACGGCTGTAATGATGGCGCCCCCTTCCCGCGTCCACCAGGAAATCGCCGCCGCCCTGCTGGCCCAGCTCTACAACTACCTGGAAGGCAAGCGCTGTAAGGTCTACCCGGCCCCCTTTGCCGTGCGGCTGTTTGAGAAGGCCGGCGACCCACCGGAGGCCGTAGACACTCTGGTGGAGCCTGACCTGTCCGTGGTCTGCGACATGGACAAGCTGGACGATATGGGGTGCAGAGGCGCGCCCGACCTTATCATTGAGATTCTATCCCCCTCCACCCAGCGCCACGACCGGCTGACCAAGTACAACCTGTATGAGCGCGCCGGGGTGCGGGAGTACTGGATTGTGGACCCGGAGAGCAAGACCGTCCAGGTCAGCGTGCTGGACGGCGGCCGCTACCGCGTCCGGGAGGTCTACACCGCCGGAGACATCGCCAAGGTCAACGTGCTGGACGGCTGCTTCATTGAGCTGGCCAGGGTCTTCCCCTGACCGGCCAAAATCCGCAAGCGCTTGCGGATTTCAACACGAATACAAAAACCGCCCTCAGCCATCCGGCCGGGGGCGGTTGCTCTAGGAGGTGCTTTTTTGAAGAGAGCAAACGGGAGCGGAACTGTGGTCAAGCTGTCCGGCCAGCGTCGGCGCCCTTACGTCGTGCGCGTCTCATTTCGGGATAAATATGGGAAAATCAAACAGGTGGCGCTCAGCTACCACAGCAAGGCCGCAGAAGCCCAGGAGGCGCTGGACGCCTACAACCGCAGCCGTGCCGCCGGGCTGGCCACAGCATCGACCCAGGCTCTTGCCACGGTTGGACAGGTCTATGAGGCGTGGTCGGCCAGGGAGTTCAAGAAGCTCAACCACGCCTCTATTGTCAGCCATAAGGCGGCCTGGAACCAACGCGTATCACGGTTTTCTGACCGGAAAATGCGGGACATGACGCTGGACCAGTGGCAGTCTCTTCTTGATGAGGATGAGGATGAAGGCCGCTCCCAGTCCCTCATCAACAATGACGCCATTCTCATCAAGGCCCTCTACAAGTACAGTATGGAGCGCGACATTGTCAGCAAGGACTACTCCCATTACCTCGATATTCCCTCTGTGGACCCTAAGAAGAAAAAGGGCGCCTTTTCAGATGTGCAGATCAAGCAGCTGGAGCAGCTGGCCCGGGAGGGGTTTCCCTGGGCGGACACGGCCCTGATGCTCTGCTACACCGGCTTCCGTATCTCAGAGTTTCTGGAGCTGACGGTCTTCTCCTATCATGCAGACGGCGACTACCTCCAGGGCGGCAAAAAGACCAGGTCCGGGAAAGACCGGATTGTCCCCGTCCATCCCAAAATCAGGCCGTACCTCATGGCCCGAATGAAAGAGGGCGGAGATACCATCATCAACAATGATGGAGGGAAAATAAACATCAACTGGTACAGAGATGTGGCATTCAAGCCAGTTGCTGCGGCGTTGGGCGTTCTGGAGGCCACCCCTCACTGGTGCCGCCACACCTTCGCCACGAGGCTCCATGCCGCCGGCGTGGATGAGCTGACCATGAAGTGGCTGCTGGGCCATTCCACCGAAGCGGATATTACCCAGCATTACACTCACGCAACAGTCGAGATCCTGAAATCTGCAATGCAAAAACTGGCATAAGCAACTAGCACAAAATAAATTGTTAGTAACAGGTTAATAACAAGTTCGTAACAGTAAATCCGTCAAAGCGTTGATATTACAGGATTTTTTGTTCTAATTCCTTTAAGCCTTTTTTAATCCTTCTTGGAAATCCGCCCGCTGCACCACAGGTCCGGCCTGCGCATATCTTAAGAGTGGAGGTTATGCTTATGTATCATCAAAAAGGATTCTGCGGCGCAGGCGGTTCCATCCCCGCCGAGATGCTGTATCCCGATTGTCCCTGTCCCTCCTGCTCTCCCCCCTGCCAGACTGTACGGATCTGCCCCATCCCCGGCCCCACCGGCGCAACTGGACCTGCCGGCGTGACCGGCGCCACAGGCCCCATGGGTCCCATGGGCATGCAGGGCCCTATGGGCTCTACCGGCCCCACAGGCTCTACCGGTCCCACAGGCCCTGCCGGGCCCTCCGGCGCGACCGGCCCCACAGGCCCGACCGGGCCCTCCGGCGCAACCGGCCCCTCTGGTCCAACCGGGCCCTCCGGCGCAACCGGCCCCTCTGGCCCGACCGGCCCCTCCGGCGCAACCGGGCCCACAGGTCCGACCGGCCCCTCCGGTGCAACCGGCCCCACAGGTCCGACCGGCCCTGCCGGAACACTGATACCTGGCGCGGCTGTGGCAAATGTGTCCAGCAACGCCAGTCTCCCGGTCCTGATTCAGTCTTACAACAGCCTGCTGGCCTCTCTTCGGGCCGCCGGCGTCATTTCCAGCTCGTAATACAGGACTCCCCGGGGCGAAAACGCCCCGGGGAGCCCTGCTTATTTGGGCATGTTCAGCCTTTCTGCTTCTTTGCCTTTTCCAGCGCGGCGCGGACCGGCTTTGCTTTTTCCTGCCGGTTGTTTCGGGCCAGGATGCCGGCAATCTGCCCTTCCGCCTGCTCCACCTCTGCCTTGAAGATACGGGCAGAGACACGAAGTGCGCCGTGCCCTAGTATGATAAGCTGCTCGGCGCTGTCCGAGGTAGCCACCCGCACGTGATGGTGCCTGCCCAGCTCGTAGGTGGCCCGCTCAATATAGGCGTCGGCGGTCTCCGCCTCCTTGGTGTAGACCACGTAGATATTGTGGTACTTGCTCACATCCCCGGTGTTGCGGGGCACCTTGTAGGCATCAAAGACCAGAATGACCACGCATTTGCGAAACCCCTGGTAATTGCTCAGGATGTCCATCAGCAGCTGCCGGGCGGCGTCCAGACTGGTGCGGGCCACCGCCTTCAGCTCGTCCCACGCAAAGATAATGTTATACCCATCCACCAGCAGATACTCCGGATCGGTGTCCCGCAGCGCCACCTCCCGCCGTTCCGGCAGCTCGGCGCGCTTTTTTCGGATTGGCTCCTGAGGGCGGAAGTCCCGCCGCTTAATGGGGCCGTAGGTCCGCTCAAAGATGGCCTGAAGCTCCTTGTCCTGGGCCACGCCGTCAGAATAGGTGGTGCTGGGGCGGTAAACCGGCACTTCCGCCTCCGGCTCCTCTTCCTCTCCAAGGCGCAGGCCGCTGTCCACATGCATGTGCGCCCGCACCTCGTTCCACTTGACAACCACACCCGCGCCGTGGGAGCAGAACACCGAGTCCGCCGGGTTGTCCGTATCCCGCTCACAGTCATATCCGATGGCCGCTACCACTTCGTCCTGGTTGTGGCAGGGCTCGTAGCCTTTCAGGGTGCAGAAGAGCCGCCCGCGGCCCCTGGTGTAGGACATAACCTCGGCGGCGTAATCCCGCAGGCCCGCCACCGGTGCGGAGCCGGTGAGCACTGTCTCCGCCCCATAAGTCTCCGGGCTGTCCGTCTCTCCGCCCATCCGCTGCAAATCGGTCATGGCCCGACCCACACACTCGGGGGGTATCTCCAGCCGGAAGCTGTACCAGGGCTCCAGCAGGATGCTCTTGGCCTGCATCAGCCCCTGCCGCACGGCCCGGTAGGTGGCCTGACGGAAGTCGCCGCCCTCGGTGTGCTTGACGTGGGCTCGTCCCGCTACCAGGGTGATGCGCATATCCGTGATGGGCGAGCCTGTGAGCACACCCAAGTGCTGCTTTTCCTCCAGATGGGTGAGGATGAGCCGCTGCCAGTTCCGATCCAGCATGTCCTCTCCACAGGCGGAGGCGAAGTGGAGGCCGCTGCCCCGCTCTCCCGGCTCCAGCAGGAGGTGGACCTCGGCGTAGTGCCGCAGGGGCTCAAAGTGGCCCACGCCCTCCACCGGCTCAGCGATGGTCTCCCGGTAGACGATGCTGCCCGCGTCAAAGGTGACATCCATGCCGAAGCGCTCCGCAATCACCTGCCGGAGCACCTCCAGCTGGACCTCGCCCATGAGCTGGATGTGGATCTCCCGCAGCTGCTCGTTCCAGACAATGTGGAGCTGGGGGTCCTCCTCGGCCAGCTCCCCCAGCTTGAGGAGTGCAGTGTGGGGGTCGCAGCCCTCGGGCAGCACCACACGGTAGGTGAGCACCGGCTCCAGCACCGGCGTCTCCCCCTCCGCCTCCCACCCCAGACCCTCGCCGGGTACGGTACGGCTCAGACCGGTGACGGCGCACACCGTTCCCGCCGGAGCCTCGTCCACCGGGGTGAATTTGGCGCCGGAGTAGATGCGGATCTGGTCCGCCTTCTCCTCCCACACCTTGTCCTCCGCCAAGGCGGCACGGCGGTTGGTGAGCAGAGCCTTCACCTTCAGGCTGCCCCCTGTCACCTTCAGATAGGTCAGCCGGTTGCCCTGGGGGTCCCGAGCGATCTTGTACACCCGTGCGCCGAACTCAGGCGGGTAATCCGGGCTGCTGCCGTATTTGCTCAGACCGGTGAGCAGCTCTTCCACCCCCTCCAGCCGCAGGGCGGAGCCGAAGTAGCAGGGGAACAGCTTCCGCGCCCGGATGAGGTCGGCGATGTCCTCATCCGCCACCTCGCCGGTCTCCAGGTAGCGCTCCAGCACATCCTCGCCGCACACGGCCACGTTCTCCAGCCAGCTGTCCCGGTCCTGTCCCGGCCCGAAGTCCACGCAGCCCTCGTCAAGCCGAGCCTTGAGGCCAGCAAGCAGAGCGGCCCGGTCCGCTCCCGCCAGGTCCATCTTGTTGACAAAGAGGAATACCGGCACGCCGTACCGCTCCAGCAGCCGCCAGAGGGTCATGGTGTGGCCCTGGACGCCGTCGGTGCCGCTGATGACCAGGATGGCACAGTCCAGCACCTGGAGGGTGCGCTCCATCTCAGCGGAGAAGTCCACGTGTCCCGGGGTGTCCAGCAGGGTGATGACCATATCCTCCAGGGGCAGCACCGCCTGCTTGGAGAAGATGGTGATACCCCGCTCCCGCTCCAGGGCATCGGTGTCCAGGAAGGCGTCCCGGTGGTCCACACGCCCCAGGCGCTTCAGGCAGCCGCAGGTGTAGAGCAGTCCTTCGGACAGGGTGGTCTTGCCCGCGTCCACGTGGGCAAACAGGCCTGTACAGAGCCTTCTCTTCGCTTTTGATTCTTCCGCCTGTTGGCCCATAAAAAACCGCCTCTCGCGGAGACACTGTCTCCGTCGTTTTCAGAATTTCGCCGGGCAGGGACTGCCCGGCACGCACCATTATAACACAGGAACCGTCCCCAGTCGAGACGCCCTTCCCTTCTTCAGCAGACAGAACGCCCGGAGCCGGGAAATTCCGGCTCCGGGCGCTCTCTTTGCGTCGGCATATTGAAAGATTGGGTTTACTCAGGCGGCCTTCTTCTCCTTCTTCCAGCGGCGCACGATGGCCACCACGCCCCAGATGATGAGGGCCGCGGCCACAACGTTCTCCACGATGAGGATGATGTAGTAATTGGCGAAGGGCAGCGCCTCCACGGCCACGCCGTGGACAATGCCGTTCATGGCGTTGGAGTTGACGGTGGTATAGAGAATGTGCTTGATGGCCTGGCGGGCGAAGTACTGGGTGGCGGGATTGGTCGCATCCAGGGGCGCGTCCACCTCGAAGCCGGTCAGCTTCAGGTCGCCGCCGGCCCGGATGCACTGCTCGGTGTCCATGACGCCGCCGCCATCGTAGTCGGTAATGACCGTGCCGTCAAAGCCCCACTCGTTGCGCAGCACGCTGGTGAGCAGGTGATAGTCGCCGCCCGCCCAGGTGCAGCCTATCCGGTTAAAGGAGGACATGACGCCCATGACGGCCGGAATCTCTGCCTCCGTCCGGGTGAAGGAATCGGTGACCTCATCGTACTGCTGAACCATAATGGTGGTCATGGGCCGATCCTCAATGCAGGTCTGGAAGGGCTTGAGATAGATCTCCCGGATGGCCTGTTCGTTGGAGAAGGTGGCCACATGGCTGCGGTGGTCCTCCTGGTCGTTGAGCGCAAAGTGCTTGATGTATGCGTACACGCCCTTCTCAGCGCAGGCGGTGGCAGCCTGGAGGGCCAGCTCGCCGGACATGAAGCCGTCCTCGGAGTAGTACTCAAAGTTGCGGCCGGCGAAGGGAGTACGGTGGATGTTCATGGCGGGGGCATACCAGCCGGAGATGATTCCGATATAGGCGTGGTTGCCCCAGTTGCCGTCGGCGGCCAGCGCGTCCTCACCCACATAGTAGCCGTGGAGGTAGGAGTTCTCCCGGTCCCAGCTGGCGGCCAGGTTGGTGGCGCAGGGATATGTGATGGAGTAGGGCTCGTGGGTGACGCCGCCCTCGTTCAGGCCGGAGGGGCCGTCGAAGTCAATGGCTCTGGGCTTGCCCATGTTGACGGACATCAGGGTCTGGTAGCCGCCGTTGCGGATGATGGTCTCCAGCTCGGCAGCCTCCATCTGGTCGATGAGGGCGTCCCAGCCGCCCTCGGCCTCCACCTCGTCAAAGTCTCTGCCCCGGAAATCGATAAGCTCCAGATCCCCGTCCTGGCCGTACACGCCGGCCATGGAGGCAGCCTCCTCCTCGGTCATGGGGTTGAGGGAGGCGCCGGCGCCCTTGGCCTTGATGGCGTCCCGGATGGTGTCGGACACCTCCACCTCCCAGGTGTAGCCGTTCTTCTCACTGAAGGGGCTCTTCCGCTGGCTGTCCTGATTGCCGTGGGTGGCGGGGAAGGTGCCCACCCAGTCCTGACGGGTCAGGTACTGGTCTCTGGGGGTCAGCTCGTCATAGCTGGCGTGGTCGAACTGGTTGGTGATGGTCACGCCCGTCTGGGAAATGGAGTAGGTCTCGTTGTCCACACCGTTGTTGTCCAGATAGGTGTAGGTCCACTTGCCCACAAAGTCCGGGTCGGGCTGGCCGAAGAGGCCGTCGGTCTCATGGCCGGCATAGGCCAGGAAGTTGTTGTTGGCGGCGTGGGCGTTGGCCGCGGCGGTCAGCAGGTAGTCGCCCGCCTCCAGGATGTAGGTCTTGGCCATCACGTCGTCGTAGGAGATGAAGTCCTTCTGGTTCACGGTGATGGTCACGGTCTCGGAAGCTCCGGGCTCCAGGTCATCAGTCTTTTCAAAGCCCACCAGGGAGACGGAGGACTTTTCAATGTGGTTGGCCCTGTCGTACTCGGTGTAGGGGGCGTTGAGGTAGACCTGCACCACGTCCCGGCCGGTCACATCGCCGGTGTTGGTGACGGTGACCTGAATCTGAATGTCGCCGTTGGCGTCCATGTCGCTCATGGTGAAGTCGGACCACTCAAAGGTGGTGTAGGACAGGCCGTAGCCGAAGGGGTACTGCACCACCTGGCTGTAGTCGTAGTCACCGGCGTTGCCCTGCTCCAGCATCTTGTCAAAATAGCGGGTCTCGTAGTACTTGTAGCCCACGTAGATACCCTCGTCGTAGAACACGCCGGCCTCCACGTCCTGGCCGTTGTTCACCAGCATCATGTCGCCCATGTTCTGCATGGCGGGAGAGGAGAAGGCATCGTAGGCGAAGGTGTCCACCAGGTGGCCGGAGGGATTGACGTTGCCGCTGAGCACGTCGGCGATGGAGCGGCAGGTGTCGCCGCCGGCGCCGGGTGCCCACAGGACGGCGGTGATGTTCTCGTAGTCCTTGACCCAGCCCAGCTCAAAGGCGTTGTTGGTGTTGACCACGATGATAACGTTGTCGAAGTTGTCGTTCAGGTACTGGATAACGCCCAGCTCCACGGAGTCGGGCTCCAGGTAGTGCTTGTCCTTGTCCTCTTCAATGTCGGTCCAGTCGCCCATGTAACGGCCCAGGTCGCGGCCCTCACCGCCGGTGCGGGCGATGAAGAACACGGGGGTGGTGCCCACGGCCTCATCCTTGGCCGCCTGGGGAATGGCGGAGATGGGGGCCTCGTTGATGGACCAGTCCTCGGCGCCGCCGTACATTATGGCGCCGCCGCCCCGGGTGTAGGTGCTGTGGTTGTCGCTGTAGAACTTCCACAGGGACTCATTGACGGAGAAGCCCTGCTCGGTGAGGGCGGTGCGCATGTCGCTGGAGATGGTGCTCACGCCCGAGCCGGTGCCGCCGGCCAGCAGGTCCACGGAGGAGGCGGAGAACAGGCTCAGCTTGGAGCCCGCCGCCACAGGCAGGCCCTTGCCGTTTTCCGTGTTGTTGTAGAGGAGCACAAAGCCCTCCGCTCCGGCCTTGCGGGTATAGGCCTGTTCTGCGGCCTGGAGCTCGCCGGAGTCGGTGATGTCCCGGGTGTAGTACTCCGCGTCCACCCCCGCAGGGGCTCCGCCGGTCTGGAGCTTGGTCTCTCCGAAGATGTCCCGGAGCACCAGGTCAAAGGAAGACGTGGTCACTACGGTAAGCACCACTGAGAACGCCAGCAGCACGGCCAGCAGAGGCGTGAGGACCGCGGTAAACGCCCTGGCGCTCAACTTTTTTCTCTTTTTCTTTTCCATGAAATTCCCTCCAGACTAACGGTTCACTCTGCGCCCAGCTCCGCGCCGTGGGCAGAGGTCTTGACCCACTGGTAGTCCGCCTGGCTGTTCTCAGCGGTGTACTCGCCCATCCAGCCCTCGGCATCCTCGGTGCCGCACCAGAAGTTCATCAGGATGCGGCCGGGGGTGGAGGGCATGGGACCGTTATCCTCCGTGTTTACGCTGTAAACAGCTTCGCCGTCCACAAACCAGGTGATGGAGTCCTCCTCCCAGCGGAAGCCGTACTCGTGGAACTCCTCGGAGGCGTCAAAGCCCAGCTCATACCAGTACTCATGGCCGCCCTGGCCGTCCACATAGTAGTTGAACTGCACGCCGGTGGTGTCCTTGCCCAGAAACTCGATGTCGATCTCGTCCCAGGGGTTGGGTTCGCCGTCAACAACGTCGTAGGAGCCGGTGCAGGTGAAGAAGGTGCTGGCAGTACCCGCATCCTTGGAGGGCTTCATGCTGACGGAGTAGTCGCCGTAGCCATAGTAGAGGCCGGTGCGCATCTCACTGCCATAGTAATCCTGCTCCACCTCATCCCCGGCCGGGGTGATGCCCAGGTGCAGCTGGCCGTCGGAATAGGTGACATTGCTGCCGGTCCACCACACATTGAACACGCTGCCGTTGGACCAGCCGTCAGAGGGGAACATGGCCTCCGCGGCGCCGTTGGAGAAGTCGGCCAGCACTTCGCCGCCCAGAGGCTCAGCGGCGGGAGCCGCGGGGGACGCGGAGGGGGAGGCGGCGGGTGTGGTCACAGCGGGAGATGCGTCATTCGACGGCGTTCCGCCGGCAGAAGGGTTTTCGCTGCAAGCGGCCAGAGACAGGGTCAGCGCCGCGGACAGGATCAGTGCGGGAACGTTCTTTTTCATGGATTCTCTCTCCTTCTCAAATTGTGGCCGCGGCGCGCGTGTTCGAGCACGAATTGTGGTAACGCACGTCCCCAGCCTGCTGACCACAATATAGCAAAAGGAACACCCCTTGGTAATGGGTGTTCCTTAAACTATCATATTTTTTCGTAATCTGTATCTGCCGCCCTAAAATCGCCGGTGCTGAAGAGAATATTGAGATGGAATATCCCGTCGCTGGTATAAGTATTCAGCTCTCCCTTGTATTTATGGACGATCATGCGGATGCTGCGCATTCCGAAGCCATGGTAGTTCTTGTCCGCCTTGGTGGTCATGGGCAGCCCGTCCGCAAAGATGATCGCGCCGTCAAAGTAATTTTCCTCCTGGATGATGAGCATGCCGCCTCTGGCCTTTACCGACAGGTTGATCACCCGCCGCTCCTGCTGCTCCAGGTGCTTCACCGCCTCCAGGGCGTTGTCCAGCACATTTCCGAAGAGGCAGTAGAGGTCGCTGTCCTCCAGAAAGGAAAGCTTCTCCCCGTCCGCCATACAGGAGAGAGTAATGCCGTTCTGCTCGCAGTAGAGGCTCTTTTCCGTCAGCAGCACGTCCAGCAGCCGGTTGCCCGTCTCGATTTTGGCATCGTAAATGGCCACGCTCTTCCGGATGTCCTCCACCGCGCCGGGGGACAGCTCTCCTCCCCGGGCGGCCAGCGTGGAGAGCCGGTACCGGATGTCGTGGCACTTGACGTTGATGAGCTCGATGGTGTCCCGGGAGATCTCATACTGCCGCTGGCTCTGCCGGACCGCGTGCTGGAGATAGGCCACCTCCTGCTTGAGCTCCCGCTGTTCAACCGTGCGGGAGGCCAGCAGCAGCACGATCATGCAGCACATGACGGAGATCAGGTTGCCCGACTGCCGCAGGACAAAGTACTCCACCATGTCAAACTGATTTTCCCGCCCCACGCTCAGCCGGGCAAAATAGATGTCCTCCACCGAGCACAAAATGGCGGTGATGACCAGGATGAGCAGGGAGATGGCCAGCAGCTGCTGGTCCAGCTGCCAGCTGTTCACCGGCCAGACCACCCGGCGGATGAAAAAGACGTACACCGCCGCCACCGCAATGGCGAAGATGAGATAGTAGGTCAGGCGGTAGTACAGGTCAAAGCGCAGGCCCCAGCCGTCGCTCACATTCACCAGCCAGCCGCACCACACCAGCAGATACAGCTTGTAGCACAGGTTCTGGGCCGCGTAGGCCACGCTGCAGCAGAACAGGACGGTGGAAAGGGATTCTGCAAAGCACAGCTTCATGTGGACAATGGTCACGGCGAACAAGGCGAGGTACATCGCGCTCCGCCCCAGCACCGTATCCCCGCACAGCCGGTAAAATCCGGCGGCCCCAAAGGCCACGGCCAGCACCCCGCACAGGCCGCCCAGGGCTTTCAGCCAGAAGCGGGGCGCCCGGTTCAGCTTCCAGGTGGTGAGCACATAGAATACATAGAGCTCAAAGAGAAACTCCAGAATGATATTTCTGTAAATCAGGAGGACCTCGCCCATTTTCACTGTCCTCCCGCGGAGCCGGCGTACCAGTTGGACAGCTCCGCCAGGAAAGCCGCCCGCCTGGGCCGGCTGATCTGGAGCTCGGAGTCCCCCACCTGTACAGTGCATCCCTTCACCCGCACTACAAATTTGGGGTTGACCAGATAGCACTTGTTGCAGCGCAGGAAGCCGAACGCCCGCAGTTCCTGCTCCACGCCGGACAGCACGCCCGTCATCTCGATCACATCGTCAATGAGATGGTAGCACAGGCGGTGATTGGAGATCTCCACATACATCAGCTTGTCGGTGGAGATGCGGCACAGCCCGCCGGGGGCGTTCACCGTAAAGCTCCGGTTCTCGTTCATGATGTAGATGTCCAGCGCCTTTTTGAATTTCAGGGAAAAATCGTAGTAGCTCACCGGCTTGACCAGAAAGCTGACCGCGTCCACCTCATAGCCCTTCAGGGCGTATTGAACCAGGTTGGTGATAAAAATAATGGACACGTTCTTATCCAGCCTGCGCAGCTCCACCGCCGCCTCCATGCCGTCCTTTTTGGGCATCTGGATGTCCATGAACACAACGGCAAAAACACTTTTGTAGTCCTTGAGGAACTCCTCTCCATTGCAAAACCGGGTTACATGGAACGTCTGTCCCTTCTCAGCGGCATATTTTTCTATATATCCGTTCAACCGCCGGGCAGCAGCATCCTGATCTTCCACAATGGCAATATTTCTCACGTTTTCTCCTCCCCTTACCGCATCAACAGGCACACATGCCGGGCGGCAAACGCTCTGTTTGAAAAAAGGGGGCCGCTGCATGCTCGCTCAGCCAGGCTTGTCCTCCCCGTCCAGCACCTCCCGGATGAGGAACCGGGGGCGCGCCTTGGTCTCCAGATAGATCTTCCCGATGTACTCGCCGATGACCCCGAGAGACAGCAGAATCAGGCCGCCAATGGCCCAGACAGAGCAGATCAGGCTGGCCCAGCCCAGAATGGTCTCCCCCATGGCCCAGCGGATAATGCTGTAAATCAGCATGAGAATGGACACCAGGAACACCAGGAAGCCCAGGCCAGTGATGTACCGGATGGGTTTGGTGGACAGGCTGGTAATGCCCTCCATGGCAAAGGAGAGCATCTTTTTCAGGGGATACTTGCTCTCGCCGGCGAAGCGCTCCCCCCGCTCGTACTCCACCACGGCGGAGGTGTATCCAATCATGGGCACGATGCCCCGGAGGAACAGGTTGACCTCCCTGAACTGCGCCAGACCCTCCAGGGCCCGGCGGGAGAGGATCCGGTAGTCGGCGTGGTTGAACACAGTCTCCGCCCCCAGGAAGTTCATCAGGCGGTAAAAGCCCTCGGCAGTGAAGCGCTTGAAAAAGGTGTCCTTTTTCCGGGAGGAGCGGACGCCGTAGACAATGTCGCAGCCTTCATGGAACTTGTCCACCATGGCGTCCACGGCGTCGATGTCGTCCTGGAGGTCGGCGTCCATGGAGATGGCCATGCCGCAGCGGTCCTTGGCGGTCATGAGCCCGGCCAGCAGGGCGTTCTGGTGGCCCCGGTTGCGGGACAGGTCCACCCCGGAGAACACCGGGTCGGAGCGGTGGAGGGCGGAGATAATCTCCCATGTCTTGTCCTTGGAGCCGTCGTTGACGAAGAGGATGCGGCTGTCCGGGCCAATCTTCCCCGCCCCCTTCAGGGCCTCCACCTTGGCCTTGAGCCGCCTGGCCGTCTCAGGGAGCACTTCCTCCTCGTTATAGCAGGGGACGACGATATAGAGGGTATCATTCATCTTCTTTGTCCTCACCAAACATTGAAATTTCCAGTGCGTCGCAGATTTTCATGAGGAGTGCAAGGCTGGGCGTGCGTGCGCCGGACTCTACCTGATTGATGGCAGGCTGTGAAACCCCCACCAGTTTGGCCAGTGCGCTCTGGCTTAGTCCCTTCTTTTCCCGTTTTTCCCGGATAATTTTTCGATAGTCCTGCAAAATCCTCACCTCATTGGTATTATATAGCTGAAAGCTATATCCGTAAACTATAACATATAGCAATAGTTTTTCTTGACTTGCATATTGCTGTATGTTATAACCGTAGTGAGGTGATCCTATGACCCCCACCGTGGAACTGATGCAGAATACTGCTCTGGAACTGTGCCGCCGGGCGCTCTCCGGCAGCCCGGAGTACCGGGCCATGTCGGCGGAGGCAGACGCCCTCCGGGCCCAATTCCGAAAAGAGCACCCGGACGCGCTGTGCGCCCGGGTGCTGCAAATCCTGGATGCCTGTCTGGCCCTCTCCGCCATGGAGGGAGAGCAGCTCTTTCTGACCGGGCTCCAGATGGGTCTGGAGCTGGGCGGGCTGGACTGCCTGCCCAGGGATATCCCCCCTATTCCTCCAGCCTGCGGCGGAGATAGGCCATGGCCTTTTTCTCCACCCGGGAGATCTGAACCTGACTGACCCCCATAATTCTGGCCGTCCTGTCCTGGGTCAGGCCCCGGAAGTACCGCAGCACAATCACCTGCCGCTCCCGGTCAGGCAGGCTGCTCACCGCCGCGCGCAGGGCCTCCCGCTCCACAATGCCCTCCTCCATGCCCTCGGTGCCCAGCACGCTCTCCAGGGTAAAGCCGTCCCCCGTCTCCATCTGGAGCGAGGCCACAGGGGCGTTGGCCTCTTCAGCGGCGGCAATCTCCTCCGGCTCCAGGCCGGTCTCCTCCGCCAGTTCGCTGAGGGTGGGCTCCCGGCCCAAGTCGGCCTGAAGCCGGTCACGGGCAGCGCGGATGCTCCCCGCCCGCTCCTTCAGGCCCCGGCTCACCTTCACCGCGCCGTCATCCCGGAGAAAGCGGCGGATTTCCCCGGCAATTTTGGGCACGGCGTAGGTGGAAAACTGGCAGCCGAAGGCCGGGTCATAGCCCCGCACCGCCTTGAGGAAGCCCATACACCCCAGCTGGTACAGGTCCTCCGGGTCCACGCCGCGGCCGTAGTACCGGCGGACGATGCTCCAGATGAGGCCGCTGTTCTCCTCCATCATCCTGGCGCAGGCGTCGTTGTCCCCCTGGCGGGCCGCCTCCAGCAGGGACTGGGTATCCGCCGCCATCAGCGCCCGCCGCCGCTGTACCGGCGGGAGATCCGGCGCCGCATGGTGACCGTGGTGCCCTTTCCCGGAGCGGAGCGCACCCGCAGGGCGTCCATAAAGCTCTCCATAATGGTGAAGCCCATGCCGGAACGCTCCTCGCTGCCGGTGGTGTACAGGGGCTGCCGGGCCTTCTCCACGTCCTCGATTCCCACGCCCCAGTCCTTCACCACAATCTCCAGCACCCCGTCCTCAAACAGCCGCAGCCGAAGGGACACCTTGCCCAGCCGGTCCGGGTAGGCGTGGACAATGGCGTTGGTTACCGCCTCGCTGACTGCGGTCTTGATGTCGTTGACCTCGTCCAGAGTAGGGTCCAGCTGGGCGGCAAAGCAGGCTGCCGCAGTACGGGCAAAGCCCTCGTTGGCGGAGCGGCTGAGAAAGGAAATGGCCGCCTCGTTGATTGGTTTCATATGTAAATACTCCTTCCGTATTGGGTTTCCCACCGCCGGAGCGCCTGCCGCGCTCCGGCGGTCCGTCCCCTATTCAAAGCGGATAATCCGCTCCAGCCCCGCCGCCCGCAGCACCTTGAGGGCCTGAGGCGGCACATTGGCCACCGTCAGGGCGCCCCCCAGCTCCGCCATCCGGCGGTAGGCCCGCAGCAGCACCGCGATGCCCGAGCTGTCCATAAAGGTCACGCCGCTCAGGTCCAGGGTGAGCCGCCGGGGCAGCCCCGCGTCCACCTGGCGGTCCAGCTCCTGCATGATGGCCCGGGCGCCGTGGTGGTCCACCTCCCCCGACACCGTCAGCCGCAGATTCCGGTCCTCACCGGTACAGGTCACTGACATAGTTTGTCCCTCCTGTGCGTTGAAATACCTGCCTGCCCCAAAATCAGGGCAGAAAAATCGCCATATACCATTTTCTGGTATATGGCGATTATAATGCATATGGGCCGCGCTTTTGGTCGAATTCCCTATTGAGTCCACGAGAATTCCGTAAAGAGCCACTTGCCTCCCACTTTTTCATAGGGGAAGGCGGCGGAAACGGTCTCCGCCGGGCGGGCGCCGTCGGGCCAGGTCAGGGTGCCGGCCAGGCGGCAGACCAGCTTTGTCTCGCTCTCCTGCTCCACCCAGACCTCTGCATCCGTCAGCGCGGGGGCATCGCTGGCATTCTGGGCGCAGCAGAGGGCGCCGTCCACGTCCCGGTAAAGGCCCGTGTTCAGCAGTGTCTCCGCAATCTCATCGGAGAAAATTCCCTTCAGGTACATCCGCAGGTCCAGCAGCGTGGAGAACCGGCTGTCCGTCACTGGATACCACACGCTGCCGTCCTCCGCTGTCCTGGCGGCGGCATCCGCTGCCAGAGGCGCACCCTGGAACCATCCCCAGGCCTCCAGGGCCCGCGTAAACTGGATGCGGGCCTGCACCCGGGGCTGCTGGACATACACGCCAAAAGCGTCGTCCCGCTGCATACGGTACACGCTGCCGCTGCGCATGATGACAAACCAGCCGCTGCTCTCCTGGGTCACGGCGCCGCCTGTATAGCTGGGGTGGAGGACCCACATCTCCTCCCCAATGCCGGGGATGCCTGCGGCCCAGGCGTCAAACCAGCTCTTCAGCCGGTTCTGGTTTTCCCAGTCCCCGGTGTAGGACGCCAGATACTCCCCGCACAGGTCCAGCAGCCCCTCCCGGTCCAGCAGGGTCTGGGCGGCCACCGTCCAGTCCCCCTCCGGGTCGGCGGATTGGAGCATCACATTCACCAGTTCGGCCGCCACGTCCTCGGGAGCCATACTCCCTGTGGCGTCCTCATAGAAATACACGTCGGGCTGGGACAGGGGCGTTCCGTCCGTCCCCTCCCCCTGGTCGTCCACCGAGCCTCCGGGCGCATAGTCGGCAAACCAGTAGCCCCGATCCAGCGCATACCACTGGCTGTTGGACAGGCTGTCTGAATACCTGTTCCACAGCTCCTCCGCCAGAGCGCGGCAGTCCGGCGTACCGGTAATCTGGGGCGGCTGGCTGTCCGCCGGCGCAGGAGGGGGTGTGCGCTCGGGCGCGGGACTCGCTTCCGGCTCCTCCTCTGTGGCAGGCACGGGGGAGGCCACCTGCTCCGGCGTTCCAGTTGGAATCCCACTGTCTGAGGGCATAGGCTGTTCCGTCTCCCCCGCAGGCCGCGTTCGGCACCCGGCGAGCAGCAGAAGCAGCATTATTGTGAGCACAGCAGCCTGCTTTCTCATGCCGACCCCTCCTAAATCTGGTGATGGCTCCTCTGGTTACAGGATATCCCCCTGCCCCTCATTCACCGCCCAGCAGGAACGGAAACCTGTATCCGCTGTTATATGGTATGTTATCATACCTGTTTTCTCTGCTTCTATCAACGCTAATTTGTAAACTTTTTGGAAAGTACGCGGCGGCAAAGCCTCTTCTGCTCCACATAAGTCCCCCGTTCTCGTTTTTTCGACCCTTTGAAGCAAAATGCAAATTTTCCTGCATCCAGTGAAAACATTGTGCATGACGCTGTTTTGTGCGGATGCAGGCGGGCGGCGCTTTTCCTCCAAGGCGCCTATGGGCGCTTTGCTTATCCGCCCTTGGCGCGCCATAAAAACGCCGCCGGAGACGCAGATCGTCTCCGGCGGCAGAGGGTACAGCACGTTACATGTTGGAGAGTTCTCCCTCCAGCTTGGCCACCAGCTCTTTGAGCTTGACGGACCGCTCCCGCTCGGCCTCCACCACGTTGGCGGGGGCCTTGTTGACAAAGCCGGGGTTGTTCAGCTTGGTCTCCAGCTTGTCCAGCTCGGCACGGTTCTTCTTGAGCTCCTTTTCCATGCGGGCCTTCTCCTTCTCCATGTCCACCAGCTCGGCCAGAGGAATGGAGATACGGGCGGCATGGGTGATGACGGTGACCATGCCCTTGGTGTCCTGGTCGGCGTCGGTGACGCCGGTGATGGTCACGTCGCTGGCGTAGCCCAGCCGCTTGAGGAAGGGAATGCCCGCCTCAAACACGCTGCGCTGCAGGGTAGACACGGTGACATGCGCCTTCTTGGAGGGGGGCACATTCATCTCGGAGCGGCGGGTGCGGATGGCGCCGATGGCGTCCATGATCATCTCCATGGCCCGCTCCTCGTCGGGGAAGTCCAGGGTCACGCTGTGCTCCGGCCACTTCTGGAGCATCAGGTAGTCGCCCTCGTGAGGCAGCGCCTGCCAGATCTCCTCGGTGATGAAGGGCATGAAGGGGTGCAGCAGCTTGAGGATCTGGGTCAGCACATAGCAGAGCACCTTCTGGGCGTTGACCTTGGCCTCCTCGTCGTCACCCTGGAGGCGGGCCTTGGTCAGCTCGATATACCAGTCGCAGTAGGAGTCCCAGATGAAGTCGTAGATCTTCTGGGCCGCCACGCCCAGCTCGTACTTGTCCATGTTCTCCGTCATATCGGGGATGAGGGCGTTGAGCTTGGAGAGAATCCAGCGGTCCTCCATCTCCAGCTTCTCGGGCAGCTCGCACTTGTCGATGGTCAGGTTCATCATCAGGAAGCGGCTGGCGTTCCAGATCTTGTTGGCGAAGTTGCGCATGGCCTCGCACCGCTCGGTGTAGAAGCGCATGTCGTTTCCGGGGGAGTTGCCGGTGACCAGGTTGAAGCGCAGGGCGTCGGCGCCGTACTTCTCGGCAATCTCCAGGGGGTCGATGCCATTGCCCAGGCTCTTGGACATCTTGCGCCCCTTGTCATCCCGCACCAGGCCGTGGATGAACACGGTGTGGAAGGGGGGCTTTCCGGTGTGCTCGCAGCCGGAGAAGATCATGCGGGCCACCCAGAAGAAAATGATGTCGTAGCCGGTGACCAGCACGTCGGTGGGATAGAAGTACTTGTAGTCCTCGGTCTCCTCGGGCCAGCCCAGAGTGGAGAAGGGCCACAGGGCGGAGGAGAACCAGGTGTCCAGCACGTCCTCCTCCTGCTTGATGTTCTTGGAGTGGCAGTGCTCGCACTCGGTGGGGTCCTCCTCGGACACGGTGATGTGGCCGCAGTCGGCGCAGGTCCAGGCGGGAATCTGGTGGCCCCACCAGAGCTGGCGGGAGATGCACCAGTCGTGAACGTTCTCCATCCAGTTGACATAGGTCTTGGAGAACCGGTCGGGGACAAATTTGACCTCCCCGTCGTTGACCACCCGCAGGGCCTCCTCGGCCAGCGGGGCCATCTTTACGAACCACTGGGCGGAGATGAGAGGCTCCACGTCGCTGTGGCAGCGGTAGCAGGTGCCCACGTTGTGCTGGTGGGGCTCCACCTTCACCAGGTAGCCCTGCTCCTCCAGGTCGGCCACGATGGCCTTCCGGGCCTCGTACCGGTCCATGCCGGAGTACTTGCCGTAGCCCTCCACCACCTTGCCGTTGTCGTCCAGGACGCGGATGGTCTCCAGGTTGTGGCGCAGGCCCACCTCAAAGTCGTTGGGGTCGTGGGCGGGGGTCATCTTCACGCAGCCGGTGCCGAACTCCATGTCCACGTAGTCGTCGGCCACAATGGGCATCTCACGGCCCACCAGGGGCAGGATGCAGTGCTTGCCCACAATGTCCTTGTACCGGCCGTCGTTGGGGTTGACGGCCACGCCGGTGTCGCCCAGCATGGTCTCGGGCCGGGTGGTGGCCACGATGACATAGCGGCCCTCCTCGCCCTTGATGGGGTAGCGGATGTGCCAGAAATAGCCGGGCTTGTCCTGGTACTCCACCTCGGCGTCGCTCAGGGCGGTGACGCAATGGGGGCACCAGTTGATGATGCGGCTGCCCTTGTAGATGAGGCCCTTCTTGTAGAGGGAGACGAACACGTGGCGCACGGCCTTGCTCAGGCCCTCGTCCATGGTGAACCGGGAGCGGGACCAGTCGCAGGAGGCGCCCAGCTTCTTCTGCTGCTCCACGATGCGGCCCCCGTACTTGTTCTTCCAGTCCCACACCCGCTCCAG
>NZ_CALXGI010000007.1 GCF_944387805.1 uncultured Pseudoflavonifractor sp.
CCTTTAGGGGTATTGTCTGTATTATGCCCTTATAGGGCTTAATCAAGCCTCCGGCTTAGCCGGAGGTTGTGACTCAAGATTGACGAAAATGGGGGAAAGACATAAAATGAGAAAAACATGCTGCGGGAGGTGCTTTCCATTACCAAGAGAAAAAAGAGATTGCTCTGTGCCGGCGTACTGGCCGCGGCTGTGGCAGGACTGGCCGTGGGGCTGGACAGCCGGCTTACCGTGTCCCACTATCAGGTGGAGAGTGAAAAATTGAGCGGCGGGGTTCGGGTGGCGCTGATTACCGATCTCCACTGCTGCAATTATGGCGCGGGCCAGCGGGAACTGCTGGATGCAGTGGAGGCGGAGTCGCCCGACCTGGTGCTGCTGGGGGGCGATATTGTGGACGACGACCCCAGCCTGCCGGTGGAGAACGCCTATACTGTGGTGCGGACTTTGGCAGAGCGGTATCCCACCTATTATGTCACCGGCAACCATGAATTCTGGAGCGGCCATGTGGAGGAAATCAGGGAAACGATGGCTGACTGCGGCGCGGCGGTGCTGGCAGGCGGCTGGGAGGACGTGGAGCTCAACGGCCAGAGCCTGCGCATCTGCGGCGTGGACGACCCGGCGGTGGGTGAGGCGGAATGGACGGAACAGCTGGCCAAGGCGGGGGAGGGAGCGGACGGAAGATGCTTCACTATCCTGGTGACCCACCGCCCCGAGCGGGTGGAGACGTACCTGCAATATGACTTCGACCTGACTGCGGCCGGTCACGCCCACGGCGGCCAGTGGCGGGTTCCAGGGCTCATCAACGGCCTGCTGGCCCCTGACCAGGGGCTGTTTCCCAAGTACGCCGGAGGGCTGTATGACCTGGGAAAGCAGGTCATGGCGGTCAGCCGGGGGCTGGCCAGAGAGAGCACCCGGATTCCCCGCCTGTTCAACCGGCCCGAGCTGGTGGTGTTGGATTTGATACCCAAAGAGCAGAACTGAGCAAAAAATAATTTTGCATCGTGCAAAGATTTTTGAATAAAGAGACTGGTTTGCCAGCAAAAAAGCCAGATTTCATCAGAAGTTTTGTATAAAATTACGATTTTTGCCTATGCTGAAAAAAGACAGTTGCCCGAAATGGGATAAGTAGGGTACAATCAATAAGATAACAGGCTGTCAGAGCGCCAACCAGCAGAAAAGCCGGTGGGCTGTGCGCGGAGAAAGGGAACCGTTTCGGTTCCCTTTCGTGTAGCATGGAGAAGATTTTTTCTGTGTTTTGCGCTCTGGCAGCGGAACGATAGGAACGAAAGGCGTGATACAAGCGATGAAAGCGACCTTGATCCTGGCCAACGGCATGACCTTCGTGGGCCGCAGCATCGGCTCCACCGCGGACCGTGTGTGCGAGATGGTGTTCAACACCTCCATGACGGGCTATCAGGAAATCCTGACCGATCCCTCCTACGCCGGACAGGGCATTGTGATGTCCTATCCCCTGATCGGCAATTACGGCGTAAACCACGAGGATAACGAGTCCTCCCGTCCCTGGGCGGAGGCATTTGTTGTCCGCCATCTCACCACCCGGGGCAGCAATTTCCGCTGCGAGGGCGGCCTGAACGAGTACCTGAAACAATATGATATCACCGGTATTGAGGGCGTGGACACCCGCGCACTGACGAGAATACTCCGCAGCGAGGGGACCATGAACGGCATGATCACCTGTGCGGAGCATTTTTCTGTCCAGGACTGTCTGGAGAAGATCAGGGCCTACCGGGTGGAGGGCACCGTGGAGGCCGTGACCCGGAAGGCGCCCCAGGTGTATCCCGCCATGGGGGAGCAGCAGCTGCGGGTGGCCCTGATGGACTACGGCGTGAAGGAGAACATGATCCGCTGCCTCCAGAAGCGGGGCTGCCAGGTCACGGTGTACCCCGCCCACACCGGCGCCGAGACCGTCCTCACCGGCGGCTTTGACGGCGTGATGCTGTCCAACGGCCCCGGCGACCCGGCGGACAACACCGCCATTATCGAAGAGGTGAAGAAGCTCTACCAGTCCGACCTGCCCCTCTTCGCCGTCTGCCTGGGCCACCAGCTCCTGGCTCTAGCCACCGGCGCCCAGACCCGGAAGATGCGCTTTGGCCACCGGGGCGGCAACCACCCGGTAAAGGACCTGGAGCACGGCCGGGCCTATATCACCAGCCAGAACCACGGCTACGTGGTCACCAGGGAGAGCGTGGACCCGGCGGTGGCCGAGATCTCCCACGTGAACGTGAACGAGGGCAGCGTGGAGGGCCTGAAGTACAAGCGGCCCAACTGCTTTACCGTCCAGTTCCACCCGGAGGCCTCCCCCGGACCCATGGATACCGAGTATCTGTTTGACAACTTTGTGGACATGATGAAGCAGAAGGGAGGGGCGCGGTAATGCCCAAGAATCCAAACATCAAGAAGGTGCTGGTGCTGGGCTCCGGCCCCATCGTCATCGGCCAGGCCGCCGAGTTTGACTACGCCGGCACCCAGGCCTGCCGGGCCCTGAAGGAAGAGGGCGTGGAGGTGGTGCTGGTCAACTCCAACCCCGCCACCATCATGACCGACAAAGACATCGCCGACCACGTGTATATTGAGCCTCTGAACCTGGCCAGCGTGGAGCAGGTCATTGAGAAGGAGCGGCCCGACTCCATTCTGCCCACCCTGGGCGGCCAGACCGGCCTGAACCTGGCCATGAACCTCCACGAGCAGGGTATCCTGCAGAAGTACGGCGTGCGCCTGCTGGGCACCAGCCCCGAGTCTATCCGCAAGGCGGAGGACCGCCAGGGCTTCAAGGACGCCATGGAGGCCATCGGCCAGCCCTGCGTTACCTCCGACGTGGTGGAGAGTGTGGAGGACGCCGTGGCCTTCGCCGCCTCCATCGGCTACCCCGTCATTGTCCGGCCCGCCTACACCCTGGGCGGTACCGGCGGCGGCATCGCCTACGACGAGCCCTCCCTCCGGGAGATCGCCGACCGGGGCATTCACCTGAGCCGGGTGGGCCAGGTGCTCATCGAGCGGTGCATTTCCGGCTGGAAGGAGATCGAGTTCGAGGTCATGCGGGACTCCGCAGGCAACGTCATTCAGATCTGCTCCATGGAGAACATTGACCCCGTGGGCGTCCACACCGGCGACTCCATCGTGGTGGCTCCCACCCAGACCCTGGCCAACAAGGAGTTCCAGATGCTCCGCAAGGCCTCTCTGGACATCATCTCCGCCCTGGAGATCGAGGGCGGCTGCAACGTGCAGCTGGCACTGAACCCCGACTCCTTCGAGTACGCGGTCATCGAGGTCAACCCCCGTGTGAGCCGCTCCTCCGCCCTGGCCTCCAAGGCCACCGGCTATCCCATCGCCAAGGTGGCCGCCAAGATCGCCCTGGGCTACACCCTGGACGAGATCCCCAACGCCGTCACCGGCAAGACCACCGCCTGCTTTGAGCCCACCCTGGACTACTGCGTGCTCAAGCTCCCCCGCCTGCCCTTTGACAAGTTCACCACCGCCAGCCGCACTCTGGGCACTCAGATGAAGGCCACCGGCGAGGTCATGGCCATCGGCAACTCCTTCGAGGGCGCCCTGATGAAGGCCATCCGCTCCCTGGAGCTGCCCGTAAAGTCCCTGCGCCTGCCCGGTCTGGACGAGCTGTACACCGAGGAGATTGAGGAGCGGCTGGTGAACATCGACGACCAGCGGCTCTTCGTGGTGGCTGAGGCTCTGCGCCGGGGCTTCTCTCCCGAGAAGATCAACAAGATCACCAAGTACGACCTGTGGTTCCTGGACCGGTTCAAGCTGATTGTGGACATGGAGGACAAGCTGGACCACGGCCATCTGGACGCCGACACCCTCCGTCAGGCCAAGGAGATGGGCTTCTCCGACGCCTGGATCGCCGCCCTGTCCGGCAAGGAGCGGAAGGAGATCAAGACCCTGCGGGAGAGCTACGGCATTGTCCCCGCCTTCAAGATGGTGGATACCTGCGCCGCTGAGTTTGAGGCCCAGACGCCCTACTACTATTCCACTTATGACGAGGAAAATGAGGCCGCTGAGGAGCTCCACATGCCCCAGGTGGGGGAGATGGCGCCCCACATCCCCGAGGCGCCCTATCTTGCCGCCGTTACTTCCGCTCCCCACCGCACCGGGGGCGCCGGCGAGCGGAAGAAGGTGCTGGTGCTGGGCTCCGGCCCCATCCGCATCGGCCAGGGCATTGAATTCGACTACTGCTCCGTCCACTCCGTCTGGGCTTTCAAGCGCCTGGGCTATGAGACCATCATCATCAACAACAACCCGGAGACCGTGTCCACCGACTTCGACGTGGCCGACAAGCTCTACTTTGAGCCTCTGACTCCCGAGGACGTGGAGGCTGTGGTGGAGCTGGAGAAGCCCTGGGGCGCTGTGGTCCAGTTCGGCGGCCAGACCGCCATCAAGCTGGCTCAGGCCCTCACCGACATGGGCGTGCCCATCCTGGGCACCCCGGCCGACGGCGTGGACGCCGCCGAGGACCGGGAGCGGTTTGATGAGATTCTGGAGCAGTGCGGCATCCCCCGCGCCAAGGGCCGCACTGTTTTTACCACCGAGGAAGCCCTCACCGCCGCCCGGGAGCTGGGCTACCCCGTGCTGGTCCGTCCCTCCTACGTGCTGGGCGGCCAGGGCATGGAGATCGCCTACTCCGACAAGAACATCATCGACTTCATGAAGATCATCAACATGACCGTCCAGGAGCATCCCATTCTGGTGGACAAGTACCTGATGGGCCGGGAGCTGGAGGTGGACGGCGTATTCGACGGGGAGGACATTCTGCTTCCCGGCATCATGGAGCACGTGGAGCGCTCCGGCGTCCACTCCGGAGACTCCATCGCCGTCTATCCCCCTCTCCACCTGGAGGACAAGCACAAGGACATGATCCTGCGATACACCCGGGACATGGCCAAGCATCTGGGGGTCATCGGCCTTATCAACGCCCAGTATATCCTCTACAACGATGAGATCTACGTCATTGAGGTCAATCCCCGCTCCTCCCGTACCATCCCCTATATCTCCAAGGTCACCGGTGTGCCCATCATTGATCTGGCCACCAAGGTCATGCTGGGCCAGAAGCTGAAGAATCTGGGGTACGGCACCGGCATCTATCCCGAGGCCAGCTACTACGCTGTGAAAATGCCCGTGTTCTCCTTCGAGAAGCTGACCGACGTGGATACCGGTCTTGGTCCCGAGATGAAGTCCACCGGCGAGTGCCTGGGCCTGGCCGAGTCCTTCCCCCAGGCCCTGCTGAAGGCCTTCAAGGGCGCCAACATGAAGGTGCCCAAGCGGGACGGCCGGGTTATCGTCACCGTGAAGGATGAGGACAAGGGGGAAATCGTGGGTATTGCCCGGGGAATGGCCGATATGGGCATTGAGATCCTGGCCACCTCCGGTACTGCCGACGCCCTGGAGGCCGCCGGGGTCAAGTGCCGCCGGGTGGCCAGGGTGTCCGAGGCTCACCCCAATATTCTGGACATGATCGCCTCCGGCTCTGTGGATCTGGTCATCAACACCCCCACCCGGGGCCGCAAACACAGCTCCGACGGCTTCAAGATTCGCCGCTCCGCCGTGGAGCACTCGGTGCCCTGCGTCACCGCCATCGATACCGCCCGGGCTATCCTCACTGTCCGGGAGCAGGGCCGCAGCGCCGACCTGCGCCCCATCGACATCACCACCATTTAAAAGCAAAAATGTCCGCACCGGAGAATTTCTCCGGTGCGGACATTTCTTATCATTATCAACTGCGGTTTGCAAGAATCGCCGCTGGATTCTGCTCGGCGCAAATCCCGAGTTGTTCCAAATCGCTTATCCTGTGTTCCACGTGAGGACAAACTTCAACTCATACTTGTAAACTATCGCAACGGCCATTGCGTGTTCATGAATCTCTTAAAAGTGGTTACCTCGAGCGATGTAATCAGTACATCCACAGGAATTAGGGGGCTAAAGGCCTGTATCGTGTAAAAAGAGGGAACTGCCCCAATTATGCAGACAGTACAAAAGCTCTGGTAGGAACGAGCGAGGTTTAGTTGGAGAGACGCCGCTCCAGTCTCTCATCTCTGCTGGACCTGTCCGGGACAGGCACAGCGCTCTTTTTCAAGGCAGAATCTTGATGCGGTACCGTGAAGAAGAGAATGGAATAAGAAAAGACTTAACATGGGAGAAGAAACAGATAAATGGGAAATTGCTGGAAACAGTATGGGTAAAATGACGATTAAGGAAATTGTTAAATCTTTGGTATTGTGGTGATTACCTCTTTTCAAACGCCTGCCTTTGTAGTATGATTATCCCATAAAGGTATTAAAATCCCCTAAAACGACCACCAATATGGAGGTATATAAGTTATGTCCGATATGAGAAAGACAAAGATTATCTGCACGCTGGGCCCCGCCGTGGACAGCGAGGAAATGATCCGTAAGCTGATTCTTGCCGGCATGAATGCCGCCCGCTTTAACTTCTCCCACGGTACCCACGAGAGCCACCTGGCTCAGCTGACCAAGCTTAAGCGCGTGCGGGACGAGCTGGGCATCCCTGTGGCCGCCATTCTGGATACCAAGGGCCCTGAGATCCGCATCAAGACCTTCAAGGACGGCCGAATCGAGCTGAAGAAGGACGATACCTTCACCCTGACCACCGCCGAGTGCGAGGGCGATGCCAACCGCGTGTCCGTCACCTATGCCAACCTGCACAACGAGGTGGCGCCCGGCAATCACATCCTGGTGGACGACGGCCTGATTGACCTGCTGGTGCAGGAGGTCAAGGGCCAGGAGATCATCTGCCTGGTGGAGAACGGCGGCCCCCTGTCCAACAATAAGTCCATCAACATTCCCGATGTGCACATTCTGCTGCCCTCCCTCACTGAGAAGGACAAGGACGACCTGAAGTTTGCCGTGGAGAACGACTTTGACTTTATCGCCGCCTCCTTTGTCCGCAAGGCCAGCGACGTGGAGGACATCCGCGCTTGGCTGCATGAGTGCGGCGGAGACAACATCCGCATCATCTCCAAGATTGAGAACCGGGAGGGCGTGGACAACCTGCAGGAGATCATCGACGCCTCCGACGGCCTGATGGTGGCCCGCGGCGACCTGGGCGTGGAGATTCCCGCTCAGGAGGTGCCCATTCTCCAGAAGAAGATGATCAAGGCCACTATCATGGCCGGCAAGCCCGTCATCACCGCCACCCAGATGCTGGACTCCATGATCCGCAATCCCCGGCCCACCCGTGCCGAGGTCTCCGACGTGGCCAACGCCGTGTTCGACGGCACCTCCTGCGTGATGCTCTCCGGCGAGACCGCCTCCGGCAAGTACCCCATCGAGGCCGTTGAGGCCATGGTGTCCACCGTGACGGCTGCTGAGTCCGCCATCAATTACTGGGGCCGCTTCCGTGAGCGCAGCATCCGGCTCAATGTGTCCACCATCAGCGACGCCATTACCCACACCTGCTGCATGACCGCCATGGACCTGAACGCCACCGCCATCCTGGCGCCCACTGAGTCCGGCTATACGCCCAGAGTGATTTCCCGCTTCCGTCCCGCCTGCCCCATCGTGGCCGTGTGCCAGAGCGAGAAGGTCCGCCGTCAGCTGGCCATCTCCTGGGGCGTCCACTCCTATCTGACCGGCTTTGTGGACTCCACCGACCGCCTGTTCTCCATGAGCGTGGAGGTGGCCCGCAAGGAGGGCGCTGTGAAGTGCGGCGACACTGTGGTTATCACTGCCGGTGTGCCCATCGGCAAGAGCGGCACTACCAACCTGATTAAGGCTCAGGTGGTGTAAGCACAAGGCCAGACGAGAGAGCGGGGGAGCGATCCCCCGCTCTTGCCGATCCAAGCCTTTGTCTGTTGCAAAGGCTTGATGCGGGGCGGATTCACTCCGCCCCAGCAGATAAAAAGGACAGGGCTCCCGCGGAACGGGTTCCGCGGGACAAGAGCGGCACCACCAACCTGATTAAGGCTCAGGTGGTGTAAGCACAAAACCAGACGAGAGAGCGGGGGAGCGATCCCCCGCTCTTGCCGATCCAAGCCTTTGTCTGTTGCAAAGGCTTGATGCGGGGCGGATTCACTCCGCCCCAGCAGATAAAAAGGACAGGGCTCCCGCGGAACGGGTTCCGCGGGACAAGAGCGGCACCACCAACCTGATTAAGGCTCAGGTGGTGTAAGCACAAGGCCAGACGAGAGAGCGGGGGAGCGATCCCCCGCTCTTTTTCTGCCTGTGGGCGGTTCTCTGGGCCGTGCAGTGCATAGGATGGGGAGAAGAAAGGCGGGATACCCATCATGGAAAACCCTATTCTGCGCCGCCTCCGGGAGCGGCAGGGCGTAGAGCGCCCCGACCCGGTGTGGCTGCTTACCCTGCTGACAGTTCAGGCCCTGAATACGTATAGCCTGGAGGACTGGAATCAAGCCCTCTCCCTGGCGGCAGGACGGCGGATTTTCTGCCCGTCCTACCGCACGCTCTCAGCCTATATCCAGCGCCTGGCGGTGGACAGCCTCTGGTGAGAAAAGGCGGACAGGCGGAAATTCTACATGCCCACACTCACCTCCTGATTGCATTTCCTGTACGGGAAGGTTACAATGAACTCAGAAGCATAAAAAGGAGGTGCCTGGTATGAAACTGACCTTTTTCGGCGCGGCCAAGGCGGTCACCGGCAGCTGTCACTGCGTGGAGTGCGGCGGAAAGCGGATTCTGGTGGACTGCGGACTTCAGCAGGGGCGGGACGAGCAGGACAACAGCCGTCTGGACTTTACGCCCGGGTATATCGACGCCGTTGTGGTGACCCACGCTCACATTGACCACTCCGGCCGCCTGCCTCTGCTGGTCAAGCAGGGCTTTGACGGTCCCATCTACTGCACCCGGCTCACCGCCCAGCTGCTGTCCATCATGCTGCGGGACTCTGCCCACATCCAGGAGAGCGACGCCCAGTGGGAGAACCAGAAGGGCAAGCGGGCCGGCCGCCCGCCGGTGGAGCCGCTGTACACTGTGGAGGATGCGGAGCTGACCCTGAAGCAGCTGGTCTCCTGCGAGTACGGCCAGGAGCTGGACATCCTTCCCGGCGCCGCCCGCCTTCGTTTCACCGACGCCGGGCATCTGCTGGGCTCCGCCAGTGCGGAAATCTGGCTTACCGAGGGGGGCCAGACCCGGAAGATCGTCTTTTCCGGCGACATCGGCAACCACGACCAGCCCATTATCCGGGATCCCCAGTACATCCAGGAGGCAGACTACGTCCTCACGGAGAGCACCTACGGCGACCGGCTCCACCAGGGCAATGGGGAGTACAAAGAGCAGCTGGCGGACATCATCGACCGCACCCTGAGCCGCGGGGGCAACGTGGTGATTCCCTCCTTTGCCGTGGGCCGCACCCAGGAGCTGCTCTACTTTATCCGGGAGATTAAAGAGGAGAACCTGGCCCCCAACGCCCCCAACTTTCAGGTCTGCGTGGACTCCCCCCTGGCCCGGGAGGCCACCCGCATCTTCTCCGGCGACCTCCACGGCTACCTGGACGAGGATGCCCTGGAGGTGGTGCGGGACGGGGAGGCCCTGTTCACCTTCCCCGGCCTGACCCTGGTGGAGAGCAGCGAGGAGTCCAAGGCCCTGAACACAGACAAGACTCCCAAGGTCATCATCTCCGCCTCCGGCATGTGCGACGCCGGCCGGATCCGCCATCACCTGAAGCACAACCTGTGGCGCAGGGAGTGCACCGTGGTCTTTGTGGGCTATCAGGCCGAGGGCAGCCTGGGCCGCCGGCTGCTGGAGGGGGCCAAGGAGGTCAAGCTGTTCGGTGAGACCATTGCCGTCAACGCGGAGATTACCCAGTGCCACGGCCTGTCCTCCCACGCCGACCGGAACGGCCTGCTGGCCTGGATCAACTACTACAACCCCAGGCCCAAGGAGGTCTTTGTGGTCCACGGCGACGCGGAGGTCACCGAGATCTACGCCAACACCCTGCGGGAACAGGGGTTCTCCGCCCACGCCCCTGAGTATGAGGAGGTCTACGACCTGCTCTCCGGCAAGGTGCTGGCAGCGGGGATTCCCCAGCCCAGAAAGGCCGCGCCCCAGGACGCCGGTTCTCCCGCTTACCGCCGCCTGGAGGAGGCGGGAGAAAAGCTCATGGAGGCTATTCGCAGCAACAAGGGCGGGGCCAACAAGGATCTGGCCAAGTTCGCCGACCAGATCCGGGCGCTGGCGGAGAAATGGACGCGCTGATGGGAACAAAAAAGAGGCTGGAGCGCTGCTCCAGCCTCTTTTTGAATGAAATTACAGCTTGAAATCTTCGTCCTTCAGCTTGCTGAAGTCGGGGGCTACCGGCCTGGGGGGCACCCGCTTGAAGGGGTCGTAGTGAAATGCGCGGCAGCGGTCCCCGGGGGATACCACTCCTTTCTTGGCGCACAGCAGGTTCTCTTCGTCCAGCGGCGCGGAGCGGGTGCAGTAGGCGCAGCGGGGTTCAATGGATTTTTGAAACAGCATGTCAGTTCCCTCCGGAAGGCGTTTCTTTTCCTGCCTACCAGTATACCGCATTCCGGCGGGATTTTCCACAAAAACCGGGGAGAAAGGGGAAAAACAGACTTCACACCCTCCGGCAGCGCCGAAGGGCGGCGGCTGCGGCGGCAAAGAAGAGGAGCCACACAACCCAGGCGGACACGGTGGAGATGACCAGGGCGGTGTGAAAGTCCAGCCCGGCGATGGAGGCCACCTGGTCGGCCAGGTAGGAGGCGGCGGGGGCCTCAAAGGAGAACAGACGGGACAGTCCCGCCACAAACAGGGCGGACAGTCCGCCGTGAAGGAGCTTGCCAACCAGATAGGTCCGTACGCTCAGGCCGCTGCCGCCGATGAAGGACAGCACCTGGCAGTGGACGGACACCCCGGCCCAGCCCAGCATAAAGGCGGCCATGGACAGACGCCCCGCCAGAGCCCCGGAACCGGACAGAGTCCACACGCCGGAGGAGATCTCCAGAAAGCCGGTAAGCAGCCGTTCCGCCCACGCCTGAGAGAAGCCCAGGGGGGACAGCAGAGTCCCCAGGACCCGGGACAGGCCGGAGAGAACCCCGGACAGGAAGAGCAGCTTGATAACCACAGTGAAGAACACCACAAAGGCGCAGATGTTAAGGGTGGAGAGAAAAGAGCTCTTGATGGACCCGGTGAAGGCGGCGGTGAAGCGCTGGGCCTGAAACCGGGGCGCAGGGCGCTCCCTGTCCCGTTTGGCGCCGCCCGCCTTGTAGAAGCGGAAGAGAATGCCCACGCACAGCGACGCGGCGGCGTGGGCCAGGTAGAGCAGCAGGCCTATTTTGCTGCTGCCGAACACCCCCGCTCCCACCACGCCCAGGATAAAGGCGGGGCCGGAGTTATTGCAGAAGGAGAGCAGCCGTTCCGCCTCAGTGCGGGAGCA
Source organism: uncultured Pseudoflavonifractor sp. (assembly GCF_944387805.1). GTDB lineage: Bacteria > Bacillota > Clostridia > Oscillospirales > Oscillospiraceae > Pseudoflavonifractor. The sequence continues at coordinate 11,380 of NZ_CALXGI010000007.1, forward strand.
CATGCCCTTCTCGTAGAGGCTGATGGCGGTCTTGGCGCCCACGGGGTAGCCGCCGATAAAGCCCAGGGCAAACGCGGAGGCGCAGGCGCCGCTGACGTTGAACAGGGGGCGCATGACCTTCTCCAGAGCCCGCCCCAGGTAGCTTGCCAGGCCCAGCTCCACCACCAGGGAGGACAGAACAAAGAAGGGAAACAGGGAGGGAATGATCACATTGTAGCACAGTGTCAGTCCGTCCCTGGCGGCCGCCATGGCCTCCTGGGGGTAGAACATGAGCCCCAGGGTGGCGCACAGCAGGGCCAGCCCCAAAATGGCGTCCCGCACTCCCTGCCTGGCCAGCAGTTTGGATATCATGCTCCCACCTCCCGTCCAGACAGGATATGCGCCCGCTGGTTGTCCCTATGCCCGCTTGCCCCTGAGCGGCAGGTAAGATATAATGGAGAAGAGAAAAAGGAGGGAGCGCCGTGGAGCAGCATGAGATTACAGCACCCATCCCCCTGCTGGACGAACAGGGCAACCTGACACAGGCGGGATACGCCAAAAGGCTTCTGCCGGTGTACGACCGCAGCAAGGTAAAGGGAGGGCTCACCCGGCTGAAGGAGTGGGACTACTACCTGGTGATGAACGACCATTTCGCCCTGGCCCTCACCATTGCGGACAACTCCTATATGGGCCTGGACTCCATCTCCCTCCTGGACTTTGATCAGGGCTGGCAGGTGACAAAGAGCCCCATGCGGCTTCTGCCCATGGGCCGCACCGGCCTGCCCTCCACTTCTGAACAGGGGGACACGGCGGTGTCGAGGAAGGGGTACGGCCTCTTCTTCCGGGCCGGCGGGGACAAGCGGCTGCTGGTGGCCCACATGGACAATTTCCGGGATGGTCAGGCGCTGGACGCCCGGGTGGTGCTCACCGACGAGCCGGAGGAGTCCATGGTTATCTGCACCCCCTTTGACAAGCCGGGGCACTTCTACTACAACCAGAAAATCAACTGCATGCGGGCCTCCGGGGCTGTCACCCTGGGGGATAAGACCTACACCTTCCGCCCGGCGGACTCCTTCGGCACCCTGGACTGGGGCCGTGGGGTGTGGACCTACCACAACACCTGGTACTGGGGCTCCGCCTCCGGTCTGGCGGACGGGGTGCCCTTCGGCTTCAACATCGGCTACGGCTTCGGGGACACCTCGGCGGCCACCGAGAACATGCTCTTTTACGGCGGAAAGGCCCATAAGCTCTCCAGGGTGGCCTTTCACATCCCACAAAAGGGCGGCCGGTACGACTACATGGCCAACTGGACCTTTACCAGCGACGACGGCCGCTTTGAAATGGACTTCCAGCCCGTTCTGGACCGGGCGGCCTGCACCAGCGTGGGGGTGCTCAAGTCCGACCAGCACCAGGTGTTCGGCCGCTTCACCGGCCGGACGGTGCTGGACGACGGCACAGCGGTGGAGCTGCGGAACTTTATGGGCTTTGCCGAGCGGGTGGAAAACAAGTGGTAAAGACAGCAACAGGGGCGCGTCACAGGACGCGCCCCTGTTTTACTATTAAGCTGTGCGCTGGAAGATCTGGGCGAAGAACTGATAGTCCTGCTCCAGCTTGGGCAATAATGGGTAGGAGCCCTGGTGGAGAATCCAGTCGATGGCCACGCCCCGGAAGTGGCGGAACAGAAAATCCGCCACCCACTCCGGCGACTTGCCCGGCATCAGCCGCCCCAGGTCCCTGGTCTGCCGCAGACACTCCAGCATGGCCCGGTGGGTGAAGCGGGAGGGGTCCATGGACTCAAAGGAGGGGTTGGAGAGGCGGTGGACATAGTACCGCGCCACCAGCTCATGGCCCTCCTCCTCCATAAACCCGGCGTAGCTGGACAGCAGCAGCCACAGCCGGGATACCGGGTCGTCCTTTTCATGGCCGTCCAGGGCCCGCTCCATGTAGGCGTCCAGGGAGGCAAAGCCCCGCACCAGCATATCTTCCTTTGACTTGAAATGGTGATAAAAAGCGCCGGTGGTAATACCGGCCCGGCGGCAGATGTCCCGGATGGACACATGGTCGAAGCTGTCCTCGTGGGACAGCTCCATCGCCGCCTGAAGGATGGCCTGCTCCGTCTGTTTGGCCTGAGCCTTCCGCCGCTCGCGATAATCCATTTTTTGGCCTCCTTCTCGCTTGACAGTGATGGAAAAGTTAGATATAATAATCACATAACGCTGTTATGTTATGTTCCGTAATGTTAATTATAGAGTAGGATGATAGAGTTGTCAAACCCTTATAAGATTGCGATTCTGACGGATTCCTGCGCTGACCTCTCAGAGGAGCTGCGGGCGGGCAAGCCCATCTACACCGTGCCGCTGAAAATCGCCTGCCGGGATGGGGAGTATTTCGACGGAGTGGATATTTTCTCCTCCGACATCTATCGCCGCCTGGAGGCGGGGGAGCTGCCCAAGACCTCTCTGCCCGATTTCTTCACCGCCGACCGGATTCTCAGCCGCATCAAGGCGGATGGGTACGAGCGGGTGCTGGCCATCCACCTCTCTTCGGGGCTTTCCGGCACCTACAACATGGTCCGCCTGCTGGGTGAGAGCAGGAGCGACCTGGAGATCGCCGTGTTCGACTCCCTCAGCGGCGCGCTGGGCATGGGCATCTCGGTGCTCCAGGCATGGGAGGACATTGAAAACGGCATGTCCTGGGATGAGCTGGTGAAGGAGCGGGTGCCCAAGCTGCTGGCCAATACCTACCCCTTCTTCTCGGTGGATACCCTGGAGTATCTGGCCAAGGGCGGGCGCATCGGCAAGGTGACCGCCATGGCGGGGACCATGCTGAGCATCAAGCCCCTCATCACCTTTGCCGGGGACGGACAGCTCCAGAGTATCGCCAAGGTCCGGGGACGCAAGGCGGTGCAGGACAAGCTGATTGAGCTGGTGTGCAAGTCTCTGGGGGACCACAAGCGGTACAACCTGGCGGTGGCCAACGGCGGCGCACCGGAGGAGATGGCCCAGCTCCGGGCCAGAATGGAGCAGCTCTTCCCCAACTACGACCACTTCTGGCAGGGGGAGATGGACGCCACCCTCAGCGTCTACATCGGCAAGGGGGCTCTGGGCGCCTGTGTCCAGGTGCTGGACTGAGACAGTAAAATACAGTACAGGCGGCGGGAAAATTCCCGCCGCCTGTTTTTTCAGCCGCCGATGAGGAAGTCGAGGATATCCATGCCGGTGTCGTTCTGGGCCTTGTAGAGCTCGGTGTAACCGCACCGGGTGCAGGTGATGGTGTAAAACTTCTTGTTCTGGATGTCGAAGAACTTGGCGAAGTTTCCGCCGGTGGCCTGGAACTGGTCGTGCTCATAGGTCATACAGCCGCACTTGGGGCAGACATACTGTTGCTGTTCCATAAAAGCGTCACTCCTTATTTCCCGGGGAAAGGGGGACAGCGGCAGTTCACCGGGATTTTGCAATCATTGTACAAAAGACAGATTGAAAACACAATATAAAAAGCATTAAAATAAGTGCAGCTTTTAGTGGAGGGGGGACATTATGCTGCTGATACTGGGGAGCAGAAATGAGGAGGGGCGGGCTGCGTCCCGGCGGCTGCTGGCGCTGGGTCTGCGGGAGATCTGGGGCCTGGAGGAGATGCCGCCTGTGGAGCGGGGCCCCATGGGAAAGCCCTTTTTCCCTTCCATGCCCCATATCCATTTCAACCTGAGCCACAGCGGTGACCTGGCCCTCTGCGCCTTCTCCGATCAGAGCGTGGGGGTGGACATCGAGCGGGTGCGTCCCCACCGTGCCGGTCTGCCCCGGTATGTGCTCAGCGACCGGGAGTACCGGTGGTTTGAGGCCCAGGGGGGCGGCTGGGAGAAATTCTGCCAGTTGTGGACCCGGAAGGAGAGCTGGGTCAAGCGGACGGGGGGCAGCATTGCCGGACCGGCCAAAATCTGCCCGCCCCTGCCCGGCGAACAGGCGGAGGGCGTGCTGCTGCATGACTTTTCCGGCGAGGGCTGGCGGGCGGCGGTGTGCGCTGCCGGAGAAGACGAATGTGAGATCCAGTGGCGGGATTTCGGAATGCACTGGAATGCATAACAGATGACATACAGAGACAAAACAGCCCGGCTTTTTTCCTATTTTATGAAAAAAGCCGGGCTGTTTTGTCCATAATGTGATAAGGCCTGAAATTTCGAAACAAGGAATTTCCTTTTTCTTAATCATTCTTTAAGCTTTGGGACAGGGTTTTCTAAAGATTCAGAAGCTATACTCATAGATGTAAACAGGAAGAAAACGCATAATGACAGGAGGGATGGACATGAAGGTCCTGATTCTCACAGGAAAATTCGGTATGGGACACTGGTCGGCCTCCCAGTCTCTGGCGCAGCAGTTCCGGGATGAGGAAGCCGGCACAGAGGTCAAGGTGCTGGACTTTATTGACTACGCCGTACCCAGCGCTTCTGAGGCGTGGTACAAGGGCTTTTCCCTGCTGGTCACTCACGGCAGCGGGATTTATAATACTTACTATAAGATGACGGAAAATATGGAGAGCGACGCCCATCCGCCCTTTGAGTGGCACTTTCTGGACCGCCTGTCCACCCTGCTGGACGCGGAGGAGCCGGATATGGTGGTGGCCACCCATCCCCTGTGCGCCCAGCTGGTGTCCCGCTGGAAGCAGGAGACCGGGACGGCGCTGCCGCTCATCACCTGCATCACTGATTTGTCCGTCCACGGCGAGTGGATTAACAGCGGCACCGACTGTTATCTGGTGGGCACCCCGGAACTGCGGGATCAGCTGGCCCGCAAGGGTGTGAATCCAGCCATCATCGTGCCCACCGGCATCCCGGTGAAGGCCCAGTTCAAGTCCACGCCCCACCGCCGGGACGGCCAGCAGCGGAGCCTGCTCATTATGGGAGGCGGCCTGGGCCTGCTGCCCCGAAAGGACCGGTTCTACGAAGAGCTCAACGCCCTGCCCGGGGTGGAGACCACCATCATCGCCGGCCGGAACGAGAAGCTGCGGGAGCGGCTGGAGGGAAAGTATGAGCACATCCATGTGGTGGGGTACACCGACCGGGTGTACGACTACATGGCCCAGGCGGACCTGATGCTCTCCAAGCCCGGCGGCATTACGCTCTTTGAGAGCATCTTCTCCGAGCTGCCCCTGCTGGCCTGGGAGCCATTTCTCCAGCAGGAGATCAACAACGCCCGGTTCCTGCTCCGCGCCGGCATCGGCGCCGTGGCGGCCAAGGAGGTTGAGGCGTGCCTGGAAGCAATTCGAAATCTAATCTATGACCGGGAGAAGCTGGCGGCTATGGCGGGCAATATGCGCCGCCTGAAGAGCAGGCTGGCAGAGAACAGCCTGGGCGCCATACTGGAGACCCTGCATGTGATGAAGGGAGCGTGCGCGTGATGAAGAAAAAGAGTACTGCGAGGCGGCTTGCGGCGCTGACTGCGCTGGCAGCGCTGTTGGCCCTGGCGGGCCGGCTGGTATGGGGCTGGAGGCAGGTGCACGCCCATGAATAAAGGAAAACGTCTGGTTGGAGGCGTCCTGCTGCTGGCCCTTATTGTCCTCACCTTCTATCTGCTGCTGCATAACCAGCCCATCTCCCAGCTGCTGGATGTGCTGGGCCAGGTGAAGCCGGGCTATGTGATTCTGGGCCTGGGGCTGATGTTCGTCTTTGTGGGCAGCGAGGCCATGTGCTCCAAGCTGATTTTGGGCCGCCTGGGCCATCCGCTGCCCTACCGCCGCTGCCTGGGCTTCTCCTTTGTGGGGTTCTATGTCAGCTCCATCACCCCTTCCGCCACCGGCGGACAGCCTGCCCAGATCTACTACATGAGCAAAAACGGCGTGCCCGCCGCTCATGGGACCCTGAACATGATGATGATCGCCGTGTGTTACCAGGTGACGGTGCTCCTCTACGCCGCTGCTGCGGCCATAGCCATGCCGGGCATGATCTCTGCCATGGGCACAGGCATGGGGCTGCTGCTGCTCTACGGCACGGTCGTTATGCTGGTCCTCACTGCCGGGATGCTCTGCTTCATGTTCCTGCCCAATGCCGCCCGGCGGCTGATGAACGGCCTGCTGAATCTGGGCGCTCGCCTGCGGCTGGTCCGCAACCGTGCTGCCGCCGAAGAGAAGCTGGAGCGGCAGATGGAGGAGTACCGCTCCGGCGCGGAGTGCTTTAAGAAAAACGCCTCTCTGGTGCCCCTGCTTCTTGGACTGAACCTGGTGCAGCTCACGGCCCTGTATCTTGTGCCCTTTGTGGTGTATAAGGCCTTCGGCCTCAGCGGACACGGAGTTCTGGAGCTGGTGGGGGCGCAGGCGCTGCTTACGCTGGCAACCTCCTCACTGCCCCTGCCCGGCGCGGTGGGCGCTACCGAGGGAGGGTTTGTCACCCTGTTTGCCCTCTTCTTCGGCGCGTCCCTGGTGACGCCGGCGGTGCTTGTGTCCCGCGGCATCAGCTTCTATGCCTTCCTGCTCCTGAGCGGCTGCGTCACGCTGGCGGTGCATCTGTCCACCAAGCGCCGTAACAGCCAAAAAAACGCGTCCGCAGCGGCTGGGAAGCTGAACAGAGCGCTTCCTGCCGCGTAAGGCGGTACAGAAAACGGTATATTTTACTATAAAAAGCCATCTGAGAGCGGAAAGCCCTCGCCTGTAAATGTCTCCGGGGAAAGGATTATTTTTACCGTGCACAAAACCGTGCCTCTTGTGGGGCACGGTTTTTTTCGCTATAATGAAAGAAACGGATGCTGCGCTGGTCCGGTGCGGCTGCGGAAGAACAAAGTAGGACAAGGAAGGACGTTTTCTTATGAAGTATCTGGGCATCGACCTGGGCGGCATCAATGTGGCCGCCGCCGTAGTGGATGAGACAGGCACCATTCTCAGCAGGGGAAAGATTTCCACGCCCCGCACCGGCGCGGAGGCTGTGGCGGCCGCCATGACCGAGGCGGCCCGCCAGGCGCTGGCCGCCGGAGGCTTTAATATAGACGATATCGCGTCGGTGGGCATTGGCTCGCCCGGCGTCATTGATCCCAAGAACGGCATTGTGGAGTACTGGTCCAACCTGGATTTCCACAACGTGCCTTTGGCCGACATGCTCAAGGTCCGCCTGGGCAAAGAGGTCTACATTGAGAACGACGCCAACGCCGCTGCTCTGGGCGAGTACGCCGCCGGCGCAGGCAAGGGCAGCCAGTCCATGGTGGCCATTACCCTGGGCACCGGCGTGGGCGGAGGCGCCGTGCTGGGCGGCAAGCTGTACACCGGCTTCAACTACGCCGGCCTGGAGGTAGGCCACTTTGTCATTGAGTACAACGGCCGGCTGTGCACCTGCGGCCGCCGGGGCTGCTTTGAGACCTATGCCTCTGCCACTGCCATTATCAAGCGGGCCCGGGAGCGGATGCAGGACAACCGGGAGACGCTGCTGTGGAAGCTGTGCGACGGCGACCCGGAGAAGGTGGAAGCCCGCACCGTCTTTGACGCGGCGGCCCAGGGCGACCTGCTGGCCAAGGAACTGGTGGAGGAGTACCAGTCCTATCTGGCCTGCGGCATTACAAGCCTGATTAACATCTTCCAGCCTGAGATTTTCTGTGTGGGCGGCGGTGTGGCCGGCGCCGGCGAGACCCTGATGGGGCCTGTGCGGGCCATTGTGGACCGTGAGGACTATGCCCGGGACAGCAAGCGCCGCACCATTCTCACCCTGGCCCAGCTGGGCAACGACGCGGGTATCATTGGCGCGGCTCTGCTGCCCCTGTTCCGCTGAGGCCGGGGGCAACTCCAGCATATACCATCCAGGGCGGGCGCCGCAGGGAGCGGCGGCCGCCCTGCTTCCGTCATTCCCGGCGGAGGGAAGATGGCCTTGCATTTTCCAGCGGAACCCGGTATACTGAATTCCAAATATATGAAGCCCAAGGAGGAGACAATTCCATGGACATACCTCTACCTCTGCTCATCGGCGGAGCCGAAGACGGCGGGACCATCGGCCGGGAGAGCACCTGGCTCCCCGGGCACCGGGAGAAGCTGAGCCTGATTCAGCGGACCTGGGCCGCGGCAGGCTGCGGCGCGGTGGCGGCGCCCACCTTTGGCGGCAACCGGTTCCGCCTGCCCCAACGGGACGGAGAGGAGGACGTACGGGGATATAACCGAATCCTGGTGGATCTGACCCGCCGGGCGGTGGGGGGGAAGGTTCTGGTGGCCGGCGGTATGGGGCCGGCCGGGCAGGAGCTGGAGCCCTTTGGAGACGTGACCTTTGAGGAACTGGTGACGGCCTATGCCGAGCAGGCCGCCGCCCTGGAGGAGGCGGGCGTGGACCTGTTCCTGCTGGGAGAGGGCATGACCATGGCCGAGGAGCGGGCCGCCCTATTGGCGGTGCGCCAGGCGTCCTCCAAGCCGGTGGTGGTGCTGGCCCGCTGCGACGAGGAGGGGCGCACAGAGTCGGGCACCGACGTGCTGGCGTCGCTGATTGTGATGCAGGGCATGGGGGCGGCTGCCTTCGGCCTGTCCTGTGCCGAGGGGGAGGATGCCCTGCTGGAGCAGCTTCAGCGGCTGACACCCTATGCCTCCATCCCACTGGCGGTTGTGGCAGGCGGCGACATGCCGCCCCTCCAGACGCTGGCGGAGTCAGGCGTGAAGATCTTTGCCTGCGGCGGGGCCATGAGCGGTGACGGCGCGACCGCCCTGGGCCGGGCTCTGGAGGAGGCGGATTTCTCACGCTTTGTGCCGCCGGAGCATGACCCGGACGTGATTCCCTGCGCCAGCGAGAAGGAGGCCCGGTTCATTACTCCCGACGTAGACGTGGGGGAGACCATCGAGTGTACGCCGGACCTGATGGAGGAGATTCTGGAGGCGGAGGAGCTCTGTCCCCAGGGGGCGCTGAAGATCGCCATCCTGGAGGAGGACGACGTAGCTGTCTTTGCGGAGAACCAGTACGCCATCCGGGACGCCCTGTGTCTGTGGTCCGACGTACCCGAGCTGCTGGAGCAGGCCCTGCGGGTCTATCAGGGCCGGGCCTTCTGGGACGGCACCGGCGACCTGGAGCCGGAGTTCCTGGCGGAAATGGCGAAAAAATACGGCCTGGTGCTGCTCTGAACTGGATAGAGAGATAACTGCCCTGCCGGACATGCCTGAAAGGCGTCCGGCGGGGCTTTTTGCTGCGTTTTAAAGGAGATAATTTGGTGAAAAAGACCAAAACATCCCTTTTTTTCTAGCTGTATTTGACCGTTTCGGGCGGAAAACAGACCGCTTGAGACAAAACCGCTCTATGGGAGCAGGAGCTTTTTATAATCTTACCTAAGGAGCGCCGTGAGATCTATTTCAGCGGCGCGGAACAGGGCGGCCGGCCCTGTGATATTTTGGAGGAGGAGGGAAAAAGGGAACGGGAGCCTGACAGAACGAGAAAAAAGCAGAGGAGGACGTATATGAAAAGAAAAGCGGCAATTTTGCGCGGCGCGGCCGGAATCATGGCATTTCTGTTTTTCCTGTGCACCGCCGCAACCACGCTGACCTTCCACTATGCGGGGGTCATCAACCAGGCCCTGGGCATCTCCACCACCCAGATTATCCACAGCGATGACGCCGCGGCGGCCGACGCGGTGGTCTACGACAACGAGTACGGCACCGACCCCAGCAACAACCAGGCGGCCCTGATGCTGGAGATGGACGTGGCCACCGAGAACATCCGGCAGGCCGAGGAGGGCACCGTGCTTCTGCGCAATGAGAACGGCGCCCTGCCCCTGGCCGAGGGGGCGGGCGTGACCATCTTCGGCAACGGGGTGTTCCACTCCATCGGCGTCTCCTCCAGCACGCCCTTTGAGTCCATCACCGCCTCCACCCTGACCTCCGCCCTCCAGGACGCCCTGGGCGCGGAGAACGTGAACGCCACCCTGGGCGAGACCGCCTACGCCAGCCTGGGCACCACCAGCATCAGCTCGGTGGCCGAGGGCAGCATCGCCGACGTGCGGGCTCAGGAGAGCTCCTGGCAGAGCAGCTGCAATGACGCCGCCATCGTGGTCCTCTCCCGGGCGGGCAGCGAGAGCAACGACGCATCCCTCTACAACGACGACGGAAACCACTATCTGGGCCTGTCCGACAACGAGCAGGACCTGATGGCCTACCTCCAGAGCCAGAAGGAGTCCGGCGTGTTCGGCGCCATCATCGTGCTCATCAACTCCGAACAGGCCATGGAGCTGGACTGGCTGGATGACTACGGCGTGGACGCCTGCCTCCTCATCGGCCGGCCCGGCGCGGTGGGCTACACCGGCGTGGTCAACGTCCTCACCGGCGCGGCCAACCCCTCCGGCCGCCTGGTGGACACCTACGCCGCCAACTCCCTCTCCGCCCCCGCCGTCACCTACGCGGGCAACAACACCCAGCAGTGGTCCAACCTGGACTGGGTGGCCGCCAACAACCCCGACTGGGGCGCCGACGGCACCTCGGAAAGTAACTGGATCCTCTACGCCGAGGGCATCTATGTGGGCTACAAGTACTATGAGACCCGCTATGAGGACACCGTCCTGGGTTCCGGCAATGCCTCCAGCGCTGTGGGCTCCTCCACCGGCAGCGCGTGGAACTACACCGACGAGGTGGTCTACCCCTTCGGCTATGGCCTGAGCTACACCACCTTTGAGCAGACCCTGGACAGCGTGGAGTACGACCCCAACACCGACTCCTACCTGGTAGAGGTCACCGTGACCAACACCGGCGACACCGCCGGCATGGACGTGGTGGAGGTCTACGCCCAGACCCCCTACGGCAACTACGAGAGGCAGAACAACGTGGAGAAGGCCGCCGTCCAGTTCGTGGGCATGGGCAAGACCGGCACCCTGGAGCCCGGAGCCAGCGAGACCGTCACCGTGGAGGTGGACCGCTACTTCCTGGCCAGCTATGACACCTACGGCGCCGCCGGGTACATCCTCTCCGCCGGGGACTACTACCTGGCCATCGGCACCAGCGCCCACGACGCGCTGAACAACATCCTGGCCGCCAAGGGCTACACCACCGCCGACGGCATGGACTACGACGGTGACGCCGCCAAGACCTACACCTGGAACCAGGCCGAGCTGGACACCACCAGCTATGACCTCTCCCGCGTCACCGGCGTGGAGGTCACCAACCTCTTCGACAACGCCGACATCAACTACTACGGCTACGACTTCACCTATCTCTCCCGCTCCGACTGGGAGGGCACCTACCCCGCCGAGGCCATCGAGGTGGCCATGACCGAGGAGATGCTGGCCGACACCATCCCCGACTGGTACAACGCCGAGGAGTATGACACCGGCGAGGAGTTCACCTTCGGCGCCGACAACGGCCTCACCTTCGCCGACCTCTACTACACTGACTATGACGACGAGGAGACCTGGAACGCCTTCCTGGACCAGCTCAGCCTGGAGGAGATGCTCAGCCTGATTTCCGACAACGACGGCTACGACGCCATCAGCAGCGTGGGCATGCCCGGCGCCAACCGTACCGACGACAACACCGGCATCGGCAACCTGGTGTGCAACAACAGCGGCTGCATCACCTGGGTGTCCGAGGTGACCACCTCCCGCACCTGGAACACCGAGCGCTTTGACCAGCGGGGCCGCCTGCTGGGCATCGAGGCCCTGTTCTGCGGCGCCACCGAGCTCTGGTACGGCGGCGGCGACCTGCACCGCACCCCCTTCGGCGGGCGCAACCATCAGTACTGGTCCGAGGACGGCAACTTCGGCTACATCGTGGGCACCCACGAGGCCGCGGCCATGCAGGCCGTGGGCACCACCTTCTGCGTCAAGCACTTCGCCCTGAACGACCAGGACTACGCCCGGGACGGCGTGGCCACCTTCACCAATGAGCAGGCCCTCCGCGAGAACTACCTGCGGGCCTTTGAGGGGTGCTTCTGCGAGGGCGGCGCTTTGAGCGTCATGACCGCCTTCAACCGCATCGGCTGCGTGCCCAACAACGCCAACCCCGCCCTCATCCAGGGGGTGCTCCGGGGCGAGTGGGGCTTTAAGGGCCACATCACCTCCGACGGCTACTCCTCCTACGCCTATAAAAACCACTTTGCCGAGTTCCTGGTCACCGGGCAGGACTACTACTGCCTGGATGCCGGCGCCTACGGCAACGCCATTCAGTCCCTCATCGACGGCGGCGACACCTCCATCATCGCCTACCTGCGCCAGGCCGCCAAGAACGACCTCTACGTCATCAGCCGCAGCTGGGCGGTCAACGGCCTGACCAGCGGCAGCACCATTCTCACCATCGTGCCCGCCTGGCAGAAGGCCCTCCTCATCGGCACGGCGGTGCTGGGCGTGGCCTTTGTGGCGTGCACCGTCACCAGCGTCGTCTTTACCTACAAAAAATCCAAATCCACTGCGGAGGTGAAATAAGCCCATGAAGGGAAAAAGCATCAGCGCCAAGCTCAGCCTGGCCGCCGCGGCGATCACCCTGATCACCCTGATCGTCTTTGTCATCTATGGCGCGATTTACAGCTACCTCGACTCGGTGGTCATCCTCGCCCTCGCGCTGGGCGTGGTCTGTGCCGCCGCCTACGGCCTGGTAAACCACAAGGCTGTGGAGTTTCTCAACCTGGTCCAGGTCCTTCTGGTCTCCTACGGCGTGGGGCTGTTCTTCCTGAACAGCTACCCCGTGTGGGCCGACCGGCTCAACAACATCACCATGTACGGAGCCAGAGGCTCCCTGGTGCCCGTGGTGGCCATCATCCTGCTGTGCTTCGCCGCGGCCATCCTGGGCATCGCCTCCTGCTTCACCAGAAAGGAGGCGGCGTGAAATGAAAGCCCGTAAAGTTCTGCTCCTGCTGGGCCTGATGTGCGCCCTGGCCCTGCTGTGCACCGCCTGCGCCACCACGGCCCTGGACAATATCAACACCTACTACGCCGAGGTGGGCGCCGTCATGGACGACTGGTTCGGCGGCTCCTCCGGCGGCGGCGTGTCCGGCGGCGGAGAAGGCGCGGTCGCCGCCCTGGACGCCCCCGGCAGCTTCACCCTGGATGCGGACGGGAACTACTCCTTCACCGGCGTGGCCGACGCGGACTACTACCTGGTCTACTTCTGCGCCCCCGACGCCACCAGCGACAGCGACCCCTTCCTCTTCTCCAGCAACTCCATCGACGCCACCGGCACCGGCGGCGAGACCTACTCCGGCAGCATCGACGACCTGGTCCAGTACGGCTACGGGGAGTACCTGGTGAAGGTGTTCGCCTTCCCGAACCTGAACGACTCCGCCCACGCCATGTCCACCGCCGCCACGGCCACCTACTCCTTCTCCGGCGCCCAGGACGCCCCGGTTATCGACTACCTGTGGAACACCTTTGACGGGACCGTGGACGTGCAACTGTCCAACATCGACACCTACATGTACCAGGCTTACCCCGACTCGGTGGAGGTGACCTTCACCAACACCGCCGACCCCGGCGACACCGTGGTGGTCACCATCGAGGACCTCTCCGCCGACCACTACAACGCCACTTCCGACGCCCTCACCCGGGACGCCACCTATGACATCACCGCGGTGAACCACAGCACTAACGCCTATGTGACCAACCCCGACTCGGACACCACCCAGGTGGCCCAGGGCGTCACCTTCGGCGGCCACAATGTCATCTCGGCCGACTACTACTACACCGACGGCATCGCCCGCAACTCCTTCAGCTACCCCATGTATGTGAGCAACTTCGACCTAGCCAACGGCGGCGTGTTCGACTGCGGCAACAGCTCCATCAGCTTCAACTTCACCGCCGTGCCGGTGGCCGCCAGCGCCGGCTCCGCCTACACATACAGCATGACCAGCGACAACCGGCCCTTTGCCATTCAGGACGGCACCCTGGAGCTCTACACCGACGGCACCTTCCGCTTTGACCAGTACAGCGAGATGCCCCCCCAGGGCCCCTCTCACATCGAGGGCATCTGGACCGACAACGGGGACGGCACCGCCGACCTGAGCTTCAACCACGCCACCCTGCGCACCTCTCTGGACCCGGATTATTGATTTTCCCCCGGATGGGGACGAAAAGGTGGCCCGCCGCAGGTTTGGTCTGCGGCGGGCCGCCTTTTTGCTTACTGGGGAAGAGGGATGGAGATACTCAGCAGGAACAGATGGTCCTCGGCGCTGATGGTCAGGTGGCCGCCGTACTTCCTTACGGTGTAGCCGATGCTGCGGATGCCGAAGCCGTGGCTGCTCTTGTCCGCCTTGGTGGTGAGGGGCAGGCCGTTCTCAAAGCGGAGCGTACCCTCGAAGTAATTCTCAAACTGGATGAGCAGCAGGCCGCTCTTGCTCCACACCGACACGGCAATGGCCCGTTTCTCCGGGGCGGTCAGGCCGCTGACGCTCTCAATGGCGTTGTCAATGGCGTTGCCGAAGATGGTGTATATGTCCACGTCGTCCAGGAAGGACAGCCGCCGCCCGTCGGCCATGCAGGTCATGGTGATCTGGTGGGCGCCGCAGTACAGGCTTTTTTCGGTGAGGACCGTGTCCAGCACACGGCTGCCTGTCTCCAGCGTGGAGTCGTAAATCTGGATGGAGCGCTCAATCTCGGACAAGTGGGCCTCCCGCTGCTCCGCCGAGGAGATGTTCCGCAGGGCGGCCACCTGGTGCTTCAGGTCGTGGCACTTGCGGTTGATGATGTCGATGGTCTCCCGGGTGAGCGCGTACTGCTCCTGCTGCTGGCGGGAGAGCTGCTGCTGGACCACCAGCTCCCGCTCCAGCCGGGAGCGGTTGCGCTGGTTGACCTGGCACCAGAACATGGACGTGCAGCAGAAGATACCGTACAGGTGGCATACAATGCTGATGCCCGGGTTGCCCGCCGCCAGGGTCTGGGCCAACGTGCTGAGGAGCCAGACCACGGCCAACGTGCCGATGGAGGAGAAGAGAGTCTGGTGGACGTCCACATCATACCGGCCGCCGCTGGCCAGGCTCCGTCCGAAGAGGAAGTAGAGCAGAACAAAAATGGGGGGATAGATGAGAAAATAGGCCAGGGACAGGCCGGGCGGTTTTTCCCAGGATGCGCCGGGGAGCAGAACCCGGATGATGGAGTAGACGGCGTAGGCGATGTGCTGGCAGGCGTACCCGCACACGCCGCAGTAGACGACATCGGTCACCGGCAGGTCGCAGCACAGCCACACCAGGCCGATGACCACCAGCAGCTCCAGCAGATAGCTGAAGGTGCCGTGGGGGATGAAGTAGGAGAGGGCCAGGGAGGCAGGAATGCCCAGGGTCAGCTTGAGCCACAGGTGGGGCCGCTTGGCCAGGGGGATGGCGAAGAGACCGCAGGCCAGCAGCAGATCCCGGGTCTGAACGGTCTGCTTGAGAAAATTGTCCAGCAGGTCGAGAAATTCCATCTACCGGCCCCCCTTTCCGTAGTATTCGGTCACCGCCAGAAGAAATTCCTCCTTTTTCCGGCGGCTCATGAGCAGCTCGTCGCCTCCGGCCATGACCACACGGTCATTTTTGATGAGCTGGATGTGGCGCAGATTGACCAGATAGCCCTTGTTGCACCGGGCAAAGTGCTGCCCATCCAGCTCTTCCTCCAGCTCCTGGAGGGTGCCCCGCATGGTATATACCCCTTCGGCGGTGTGAATCTGGAGCCGGTGGTCCGCTACCTCTGCGTAGCGGATGTCCGCCGCGGAGATCTTCTGCATGCCCTCCCTGGTGGGGATCATCAGGCTCTTCTGAGCCCGGCTGTGAAGGTAGGAGAAGGCTTTTTTCAGCTTGACGGACAGGGAGAAGTAGTTCACCGGCTTGAGCATGAAGCCCAGGGCCTCCACCTCGTAGCCGCTGATGGCGTATTTGGCCATATTGGTGATGAAGAGGATTAGCACCTCGCTGTCCGTCTGGCGGATTTTCTGGGCGGCGGTCATGCCGTCCAGATGGGGCATCTCAATGTCCAGAAGCAGCAGATCATAGATGGGACGGTACTCCTCCACCAGCTCCATGCCGTCGGGAAACCACTGGACTTCCAGTTCCTCCCCGTTTTCCCGGCCGTACCGGGCCAGGTATTCCTGCAGCTGTTGGGCACAGTCCTGATCATCCTCTGCAATGGCAACGCGAAACACAGGTATCCTCCTCTCAGATGTCAGCGGAACATACGCCCTCCGGTGCAGAGGCGTTCCGTTTCCTTGATATTGTAGCAGAGGAAGCCTCTTATGTAAATGGTACCCAGACAAGGGAAAAGCCGCGGACGTCCATTTGGACGTCCGCGGCTATAATATGTACTGAAAGAAGTTACTGGGCCAGAAGACCCACAGCGGCCTCGGCGGCAGTGGCGGCATCGGGGGTATAGCAGTCTGCGCCGATGGACTCGCAGAAGGACTGTGTGACAGGGGCGCCGCCCACCATGATCTTCACCTGGTCCCGCTTGCCCTTCTGGGTAAAGTACTGCACCACGTTGCTCATCTCGGCCATAGTAGTGGTCAGCAGGGTGGAGCAGCATACCAGCTGGGCGTTGTGCTCCACGGCAGCCTCATAGAACTGCTCGGGGGAGACGTCCACGCCCAGGTCGATCATCTCAATGCCCTTGCCCTCCATCATCATGCGGACCAGATTCTTGCCGATGTCGTGCAGATCGCCCTTGACGGTGCCGATGACAGCGGTGCCCTTGCTCTCCATACCGGTGGCGGCCAGCTGGGGCTTGATGAGGTCAATGCCGGCGTTCATGGCGCGGGCGGCAACCAGAACCTCAGGGACAAAAATCTCGTTGTTCTTGAACTTCTCGCCTACCATGCCCATGCCCTCCAGAAGGGCCTCATTCAGAATGGTAAGCGCAGGAATGCCCTCCTCCAGGGCCTGGGTGACATACTGCTTCACAAGCTTGGCCTTGCCGATCTGCATGGAATCGCTGATTTGCTTAATCAGTTCGGACTGTGACATAATAATCCCCCCGTATTTATAATCGCTGTCTCTTTGTACTTATAATATAAAAATAACGGAAAATCTTATATGAAAATTGTTTGCTTTTTGGGAAAAATATTTGTATTTATACCTGCCTGTTGACAGGAGGACATAAGAGTCCAGTTTTTCCACAGAAAACCAGGCTGGATGGGGAACTCAGAACTTGTATACGGCGACCTGCTTGCCCATTCGCCGCAGGCAGTCGGACAGCTGGTCGGCAATCTGCATCTTCCGGTCAAATCCGATGGGCATACCGGCGGACTGGTGAGCCGGGTTGACCGCCCGGCCGATATACAGATTGATGTCGGTGGCCTCCTCAAAGAGCATCCGGGCGGCCAGGGAGGCGCCGTCCTTTTTATAGCCCCACTCAGCGTACCGGGCGTTGTCCCCCAGGCAGTCTGCGGCGTACTCCACCACCCTGCCCAGGGTGATCACCCCCTCGGTGACCAGATCCACCCCCTCCAGTTTTGCGGTGGGCGGGATTTCCGGGTCCACGTAGACGGGCAGGGTGGTGTCCAGCTCCCGGCCCAGGTGCCGGGCCGCCAGGGCGGAGGTGGTGCCTCCGGAGACAATGTGCTTGCCCGGCTGGGCG
This sequence comes from uncultured Pseudoflavonifractor sp., assembly GCF_944387805.1. GTDB lineage: Bacteria > Bacillota > Clostridia > Oscillospirales > Oscillospiraceae > Pseudoflavonifractor. Next base: position 28,812 of record NZ_CALXGI010000007.1, read on the forward strand.
AAAAAGGCGGTGAGCATGGTCTCCTCATCGTCCGGGTCCCTGGAGGGGCCCAGCATCAAATTGACGGTCTGCCGCCGCCGGAGCCGGACGGTGCACACCGTGGTGTCGTCCCCGGGCCGCCCGCCGTAGAGCCGCCTGCATTCCCCGGTCAGAAGGGAGGACACGGTCTTGGCGGTGGCGCGGGGGTCGTACATGGTCTCAAGGAACTGGCCGATGGCCCACCGATCCCATGTCAGGTCCAGCACCGGCCCCACGCTGGCGTGGAGGGCCCCGTCGCTGAAGGCCACAAAGGTATCGTTCTCTTGAAGCGCCAGGCTGGCCTGGCAGATCTTCTTGCCGCCAATCTCCACCATGTCCTGGGGATAGGCGTAAGGGCGGCCGTCCCGGAGAAGGATGACGTGGGGGTTGTCGTACTGGATAATCTGGGCTGTCCTGCCGCCTTCAAAGCGCAGGATGGTAAAAGTGGAGTAGGCCACCTGCCGCTCCGAGCACACAGGCAGGGTGGCGGCGATGGTATCCACGCAGTCGGCCAGGAACAGACCGTTGGCCATCATAGTGGAGATGATTTTGGCCGTCAGGGTGGAGAGAATGCTGGCCTTTACTCCCGAGCCCAGCCCGTCGGCCAGTACCGCCACCAGGCTGCCGTCCCCGCCGTCCACAATCTCCACGTGGTCGCCGCACAGCTGCTCGCCGAATTTGTTCAGGCTCACATAGCCCACATCGGGAATCAGTTCACTCATGGCCCAGGCTCTCCTTCAGCTTGGTAAGGGCCACCTTGGTCTCTGCCGCCGTCTCGCCCAGCAGGGAGGCAATCTCCTGGACGGTGCGCATCTGCTTGGCGATGACCTTGTCCGCCACCTCCAGTGTGATGGCGTTCACCGCCTCCCGGTGCTCCCGCTCCCGCTGCTCGGAGGTGATGTCCCGCATGATGCAGATGAGGATGCGGTAGTCCTCGTCATAAGTGACCATCTGCTCCACGTATTTGTCGTAGTCCTTGAGGTAGAGGCATTTCTGATGGCAGGGACGGCCTATTTGGAGGGTCTCTGTGTAGACCTCCGGCGCCAGCAGGCCGCCGGGCTGGGCGCCCTTCAGCTCCTCCGGCCCGGCCCCCAGCAGGCGGCAGGCCGCGTCGTTGACCTGCTGGATGACCAGAGCGCCGTCAAAGACCACAATGGCGTTGGGGGTGTTCTGGATGATGTGGTCGGAGAAGGATTCGGCCCGCTCCTTTAGGTAGGGCAGGCACATGGTGATGTCGGCCTTGCCCGCCAGCACGGCGGCCGCCTTTTCCCGGCAGGTGTCGTACCCGCAGGTGCCGCAGTTGAGCTCGTCGGAGGGGCGGGTCTTGCCCATCTGCCGCAGTACCTCCTCAATGGCGGCGCTGCCCGGCTTGACCTGGCCGGTGAGCAGCAGGGGGAAGCGTTTGTTCATCTTCTCCGGCGGCAGAGGCTCAAAGGGAAAATCAGCGGGGCCGGCGTACCGGTCCACCGTGACAAAGTCCCGCACCGCCGCCCGCCGGTTTCTGCCCATGGCCGGGCCGCCGATGCAGCTGCCGGGGCAGGCGGACATCTCGATGAAGCACTTGCCCATCCGGCCCTCGGCGATGTCCCGCAGGGCGGTGATGCAGTTGTCGATGCCGTCCACCGCCAGGTAGGCGTAGTCCGGGTTCCGCTCTGCCATGGTGCGCAGAATGCCGCCGGTGGTGGGGAAGAGCCGGGCCCGGCTCTCCTGGTTGCCGTCGGTTCCCGCCTCAAGGGTCACTCCCGCCTGCTCCAGCCAGGCGGACAGCTCCTCAAAGGTGAGCACGCAGTCCACAATGCCGGGGTAGGCCTCGGCCTCGTCCTTTTTGGAGATGCAGGGGCCGATGAACACGGTGCGGCACCCGGGGTGCCGCCGCTTCAGGTCCCGGCAGTGGGCCTGCATGGGGGACACTACCTTGGCCAGGGCGGGCAGTGCCTCGGGAAAGTACTTCTGCACCAGCAGATTTACCGTGTGGCAGCAGGTGGAGATGATGACCTGCTGCTCTCCGGCGGCGGCGAGGCGCTCGTACTCGGTCTTGACCATGGTGGCCCCCAGGGCGGTCTCCTCGGCCCCGGCAAAACCCAGCTGCTTGAGCGCTGTCTCCATGGAGGAGATGGTCACGCCCTCCCAGGCCGCTACAAAGGATGGGGCCACGCTGGCGTACACCGGCGCGCTGCCGGCGAGCAGGGCCCGGGCGGCGGGCAGGTCGTCCCGCACCTCCTTGGCGTTCTGGGGACAGGCCACAAAGCACCGGCCGCAGAGGATGCACTCATCGGGCACAATGTTGGCCTGGTGGTCGGAAAACCGGATGGACTTGACCGGACAGTTGCGGATGCACTTGTAGCAGTTCTTGCAGTTGGACTTTTTCAGCCTGATGTAGTCGTCCATAAGCGCGCCTCCGTCATTTTTTATATTTTTAAGTATATCGGGGGAGAGGGCGGCTGTCAATCTGTCCCGCCGCGCCGCCCGAGCAGACCCGCCGGGGATTCCGGTGCGCTCCGTGTTCCCGTCCGGCTGGGCGCGCATTTTTTGTGCGGCAGACGGAAAAATAATCCTTGCCAAAGGGGCGGTTGTGCCCTAATATGGAGTTTGGGCCCTCTGCTGTCCAGTGCGGGGAGGGCGCCGTGGAAAGGAGCAAGAGAAAATGAAATTTTCCGATATGACCTATACCCGGCCTGACCTGGAGGCCGCCAAGGCCACCATCAGCGCCTGTACAGAAGCGCTGAAAGGGGCGAAGTCCTATGAGGAGGCCAAGACTGCCTTCCTGAAGATGCAGGAGCTGCAGAGTCACCTCTATACTGCGGATACCCTGTCCTATGTCCGACACACCATTGATACCCGTGACGCCTTCTACGACGAGGAGGCCCGCTTCATGGCCGAGCACCTGCCCCTCCTGCAGGAGGTGCAGCAGGCGTTCCAGAAGGCTCTGCTGGCCTCTCCCTTCCGGCCGGACTTTGAGGCGGAGTACGGCGGGCTGTTCCTGAAAAACATGGAGATGGAGCTCAAGACCTTCATCCCCTCCATCGTGCCCCAGATGCAGCGGGAAAACGCCCTGACGCTGGACTATGCCAAGCTCATCGCCTCCGCCCAGATCCCCTTTGAGGGAGGCGTGTACACCCTGTCCCAGCTGACCCCCTTCAAGCAGGACCCGGACGACGGCCGCCGCCGGGCCGCCTGGGAGGCGGAGGGCAACTTCTATCTGGAGCACGGCAAGGAGCTGGACGCCCTCTATGACGAGCTGGTCCAGGTCCGCACCCGCCAGGCCCGGGAGATGGGCTACGACAACTACGTGGAGCTGGGATACTACCGCATGAGCCGCAACAGCTATACCAAGGAGGACGTGGAGAAGTTCCGCGCCGCCGTGGTGAAGTACCTGGTGCCTGCGGCGGAGCAGGTGGTGAAGGCTCAGGCCAAGCGGCTGGGCAAGGAGTATCCCCTGAATTTTGCCGACGCCGCCCTCTTCTACCGCACGGGCAACGCAGTGCCCCAGGGCGGCCCCGACGATATCCTGGCCCAGGGCGTGGGCTTCTATCACGATCTGTCCCCTGAGACGGCGGAGTTCATCGACTTTATGATGGACGGGGAGCTGATGGACGTGCTCTCCCGCACCGGCAAGGCCGGCGGCGGCTACTGCACCGATATCCCGGATTACCACTGCCCCTTCATCTTCGCCAACTTCAACGGCACTCAGGGGGACGTGGAGGTCATGACCCACGAGGCGGGCCACGCTTTTGCCGCCTATGTGGCCCGGGACATGGTGCCCATGGAGAACCACAGCCCCACCTATGAGTCCTGCGAGATCCACTCCATGTCCATGGAGTTCTTTGCCTGGCCCTGGTCGGAGAAGTTCTTCGGGCCCCAGGCGGACAAGTTCCGCTACAAGCACCTGGCCGACGCCATTACCTTCATCCCCTACGGCACCATGGTGGACCACTTCCAGCACATTGTGTACGAGAACCCGGACATGACCCCTGCCCAGCGCCACGAGGCGTGGAAGGAGCTGCTGAGCACTTATATGCCCTGGATGAAGCTGGGGGAGATCCCCTTCTACGGCGACGCCAGGGGCTGGCAGCGCCAGAGCCACATTTACGAGCGGCCCTTCTACTATATTGACTACTGCCTGGCCCAGACGGTGGCCCTGGAGTTCTGGAACCTGATGCAGACCGACCGTTCCGGCGCCTGGCAGCGGTACCTGGGCCTGGTGAAGCTGGCGGGCACCCGCACCTTTACCGAGCTGGTGGCCTCCGCCGGGCTGGACACCCCCTTTGGGGACGACGCCCTGCGCACCGTCTCCGCCGCCGCCCTCCGGTGGCTGGAGCAGGTGGACCCCACCGCCCTGGCCTGAACTCTGTCTGAAGCCCATGAGCGCCCGCCGCGAAAACCGCGGCGGGCGTTCTGTATATCCCGGGGGAGAAGGGGCCATAACAAAACCGGCCTGCCTGCTGTAAAAAGAGCTTGCAGTTTTGACCGTTCTGTCATACACTAATTTTGCAACTTGTTAAGTTATAAAATTATACTTTTAAGTTGTGGCTTAAATCATATCGGAAAAGTATACTATACAGGGTGATAGCATGCGGAAGGAGCAGAGTCAGAAATACAAATATCTGGGACTGAACATCGCGTATTACCGGAAGGAGCGGGGGCTCTCCCAGAGTCGTCTGGCCGAGCGGATCAACGTCAGCCGCACCCACATGAGCCGGATTGAGACCGCCGACTGTGCCGTGTCCCTGGACGTGGTCTTTGCCATCTGCGACGCCCTGGAGGTGCCGCCGGAGAAGCTGTTTGCCTTCCGGATGTAATATCCAAAGCAATGAGAGCATTCTGTGCGCAAGCACTGAGAAAACAGAGAAGTTACCGCCCCCCAACGGAGCAAGAGAAAGGACGATGAAACATGGAAGCGTTTGAGCTGAAAAAGGGATTCTATTTCACCGGCGCCATTGACCACAACCTGCGTGTGTTCGACATCATCATGTACACCGAGTTCGGCACCACCTACAACTCCTATGTCCTCAAGACCGGCAAGCACACCGTGCTCTTTGAGACCGCCAAGGCCAAGTGCTGCGAGGACTGGCTGAAGAAGGTAGGGGAGATCACCCCCATCGAAGAGGTGGACTACCTGGTGGTCAGCCACACCGAGCCCGACCACTCGGGCAGCATTGAGCGGCTGCTGGACCTGAATCCCCGGCTGAAGATTGTGGCCACCGGCTGCGCCCTTGGATTCCTGAAGGAGATTGTCAACAAGGACTTCTACTCCATCGCCGTCAAGGACGGTCAGACCCTGGAGCTGGACGGCAAGACCCTGGAGTTCATCGTGGCTCCCAACCTCCACTGGCCCGACACCATGTACACCTACATCCGGGAGGACAAGACCCTGGTGACCTGCGACTCCTTCGGCTCCCACTACGCCATGGACGAGGTGGTGGCCAGCAAGGTCACCGACCAGGAGGGCTATCTCCGGGCCACCAAGTACTATTTTGACTGCATCATCGGGCCCTACAAGCGCTTTATGCTCTCCGCCCTCAAGCGGGTGCGCCAGCTGGACCTGGACATGATCTGCCCCGGTCACGGCCCGGTGCTGGACTGCAATATCCCCTGGATGCTGGACACCTACGAGGAGTGGTCCACCGTCATCAACCCCAACCCCAGGACCACGGTCATCATCCCCTATGTCAGCGCCTACGGCTATACCGCCAAGCTGGCCCAGGCCATCGCCCAGGGCATCAAGGAGAGCGGGGACATCGACGTGCGCACCTATGACATGGTGGAGGCCGACGCCGCCAAGGTGGCTGAGGAGCTTCAGTACGCCGACGGCTTCCTGCTGGGCACCCCCACCATTGTGGGCGAGGCCCTCAAGCCCATCTGGGATCTGACCACCGGCATGTTCGCCACCACCCACGGCGGCAAGCTGGCCAGCGCCTTCGGCAGCTACGGCTGGAGCGGCGAGGGCGTGCCCCACATCATGGAGCGGCTCAAGCAGCTGAAGATGAAGACGGTGGAGCCCTTCCGGGTCCGCTTTAAGCCCAGCGAGGGCCAGCTGGAGCAGGCCAGGGAGTTCGGCCAGAATTTCGGCCGGACTCTGCTGGAGAACCAGAAGCCGGTCAAGCGGGCACCCGCCCGGAAGGTAAAGTGCAAGGTGTGCGGCGCTGTGTTCGACGAGGGTATGGACGTGTGCCCCGTGTGCAAGGTGGGCCCCGAGTTCTTCGTGCCCCTGGACCAGGAGGCCGCCCCCGCCGCCCCCAAGGCCGGGGAGAAGGTGCGCTGCAAAATCTGCGGCGCCGTGTTCGACGGCTCCAAGGAGCGCTGCCCGGTGTGCGGCGTGGGGCCGGAGTACTACGTCAAGCTGGATGAGCAGAAGGCTTCCGCCCCCAGGAGCGGCCGCAAGCTGGTGAAGTGCCTGGTGTGCGGCGAGATTTTCGACGCCTCGCTGGACACCTGCCCGGTGTGCGGCGTGGGCCGGGACAAGTTTGTGGAGGTGGAGGAGGAGACGATCACCTTCCGCAACGATACACAGAACAGCTATGTCATCCTGGGCAACGGCTGCGCCGGCGTCAGCGCGGCGGAGGCCATCCGGGAGCGGGACAAGACAGGCCGCATCCTCCTCATCTCCAACGAGGGCCCCGCCTACCAGCGTCCCATGCTCACCAAGGCCATGCTCTCCGGCCTCACTGAGGAGCAGATGGCCCTCCATCCCGCCGGCTGGTACGAGGCCAACAATATCGTGCAGATTCTGGGCCGCCAGGTTATCTCCGTGGACACGGAGCGCAAAACCGTCACCCTGGACGGCGGAAACGCCCTGCCCTATACCAAGCTCATCTTCGCTCTGGGCAGTGAGTGCTTTATCCCGCCCATCCCCGGCCATGACAAGGAGGGCGTGGTGGCCATCCGCCGCATCGGCGACGTGGAGAAAATCCAGGCCATGGGCGGCGCCCTCAGGCAGGCCGTGGTCATTGGCGGCGGCGTGCTGGGGCTGGAGGCAGCCTGGGAGCTGCGCAAGGCCAAGTGTGAGGTGACCGTGTTGGAGCTGGCGCCCCAGCTCATGGGCCGTCAGCTGGACGACGCGGCGGCGCAGCTGCTGCTCAGGCAGTGCGGCAAGGTGGGCGTCCGGGTGGAGACCGGCGTACAGATTGCCGCCATCGAGGGCGACGGCAGGGTGACCGGCGTGAAGCTGGGCACCGGCGAGGTCATCCCCGCCGACCTGGTGGTGGTGTCCTGCGGCGTCCGGGCCAACACCGCCGTGGCCAAGGCTGCCGGTGTGGAGACCGACCGGGCCATTGTGGTCAGCGAGACTATGGAGACCAATCTGCCCGGCGTATACGCCTGCGGCGACTGCGCCCAGTTCCAGGGGGTCAACTTCGCCCTCTGGCCCGAGGCCCAGGAGCAGGGCAAGGTGGCCGGCGCCTGTGCTACCGGCGACCTGGCCGCTTACAAGCCCATCTCTCCCATCCTGGCCTTCCACGGCATGGACACTGAGCTCTTCTCCCTGGGCGACCCGGGCAAGGCCCCCGGCGTAGCCTATCAGACCGTAGAGATTCGGGATGACGTTCAGGGGCATCTGGAGCGGTATTACTTCACCGGCGGCCGCCTGTGCGGCGTGATTCTGGTGGGCGACCTGTCCAAAATGGCGGATATGATCAAGGCCGTGGAGGAGAAGCGGCCCATGTCCAAGTTCTTCGCTTAAACAGAAAAGAGGGAAAATGGGGGCCGGGGGCTTTATGCCTCCGGCCCCTGCTCTGACCGGGCGGCAATTGTTGCGCAGCGGACAGGGAAATGGTATGATAATGGCTGAGGGATAAACCGCGAATCAGTCTATTTGCGCGGCGGCAGCCGCGCGATTCCATAAAGCGGCTGCATTATGATGCAAGAAACAAATACCGATGGGGGAGGCGGCAGCTATGATACGGATTGCCCTGGTGGAGGATGAGGAGAGCTACGTGGCGACTCTCCAGTCGTTCCTTGCCCGTTACGAGCGGGAGCGGGGGGAGCGGCTTCAGATCACCGTCTTTTCCGACGGAGACGAGATTGCCCTGGGCTACAAGAGCGAGTACGACGTGATTCTCATGGATATTGAGATGCGCTTCATGGACGGCATGACCGCCGCCGAGGAGATTCGGAAGGTGGACCCGGAGGTGATCATCATCTTTATCACCAACTCCCCCCAGTACGCCATTAAGGGCTACGCGGTGGATGCTCTGGACTATGTGCTCAAGCCTCTGACCTATTTCGCCTTCTCGCAGCGGATTGACCGGGCTCTGGAGCGGCTGGGCAACCGGGCGCAGAAGTACCTGATGGTCAACATGCGGGGGGGCACCAGAAAGCTGGACGTATCCCGGCTGTGGTTTGTGGAGGTGCGGGATCACGACCTTATCTACCATACCGACGAGGGGTGCATCACCACCACCGGCACCATGCGGGAGGCGGAGAAGGCCCTGGAGGGGTGCTCCTTTTTCCGCTGTAATAAGGGATATCTGGTGAATCTGGAGCATGTGGATGCCATCCGGGAGGACAACGCCATTGTCCACGGGGAGACGGTGCAGGTGAGCCGGGCGAAGAAAAAGGCCTTTCTGGACGCCCTGAACAATTACCTGGGCGAGGTGAGCAAATGAACGGGGAGCTGCTGGGCAATATCCCGCGGATTCACACCGCCTTGGCCGAGTGGCTTGCCTGCATGGTCTGTGTGGTCCAGCTGCCCAAACGCTTCCGGGGTCCTAAGCTGTGGGCGGCCGCAGGGGGCGCGCTGGTGCTGATGTGCGCGTTTCTGGAGCTGACAGGCGGACTGCCCGTGGGCTGGTTCCTGCCCTGCATCGGCGTCTCCGCGCTGATGATGTTCGGCCTTTTGGCGCTGTGCTGCCGGATTCCGCTGAAAAATGCGGCTTACTGCTGTGTCCGTGCCTTTGTCGTTGCGGAGTTTGCCGCCTCACTGGAGTGGCAGCTGTACAGCTACTACTGGTCTTTTGCGGGAAATAGGCAGGCAGCGGACTATCTGATGCGCTGGGTGTTTTTGATCGGCACCTATCTTGCGGTGTTCGGGCTGGTCTATCTGCTGGACACGCGGCGGAGAAACAGCGATGTGGCGCTCCAGGACGCCCAGCTGACCACAGGAGAGCTGTGGTCCTCCATTGCCATCGGGGCGGCCATTTACGGCCTGAGCAACCTGAGCTATGTGACGGAGAACACCCCCTTCTCCGGCCAGGGCGTCTATGAGATTTTCAATATCCGCACCCTGGTGGATCTGGGGGGGATTGCGATTCTCTATGCCTACCATGTCCAGCTCTCCGAACTCCACGCCCGGCGGGAGGTGGACGCCCTGCAAAATGTGCTCCATGCCCAGTACACCCAGTACCAGCAGAGCCAGGAGAGCATTGAGATCATCAACCGGAAGTACCACGACCTGAAGCACCAAATCGCGGTTCTCCGGTCTGAGGCGGATACGGAGAAGAAAAACGCCTATCTGGACCAGATGGAGGAGGAGATCAAGGCCTACGAGGCCCAGAACAAGACGGGCAACCAGGTGCTGGATACTGTGCTCACCAGCAAGAGCCTCTACTGCCAGCAGCACGATATCAGTATGACCTGCGTGGTGGACGGCACACTGGTGAATTTTATGGACGAGATGGACCTGTGCACTCTCTTTGGCAATGCCCTGGATAACGCCATCGAGAGCGTGGAAAAGGTGCAGGACCTGGAGAAGCGGCTGATTCACCTGTCGGTGGCCCGGCAGAAGGGCTTTGTCCATATCCGGCTGGAGAACACCTACGTGGGGGACCTGAAGTTTGAAGGCGATCTGCCGGTTACCACTAAGGCAGACAGCCGGAATCACGGTTACGGCCTGAAGAGCATCCGCCAGACGGCAAAAAAATACGGAGGCTCCGCCACGGTTGCCGCCAAGGGCGAGTGGTTTGAACTGCGCGTGCTGCTCCCATTAAATGAATAATTAAAACAGTATGTCAGCCCGGACTTGGCGGAACGCCTAAAAAGTCCGGGCTGATTTTCATCTATTAAGTCAATATTACATGTTAAATGCGGCCTGAAAATGACCGTTTGCGCAAAAAAAGTTTAAAATACAGATATTTGAGATATACTTGGGCCAATAAAAATTGGGAAAGGAGGAGAAGGCAGCAACTGCCGGGAAGGAAAAACAAGTGATAGAGATAAGGAGGGCTTTATGAAGAGAAACGCGAAACGCATACTCTGCGGCGCACTGACGGCGGCCTGTTTTTTCTGTACAGGCGGAGAGTGGCAGATTATATAAAAACACTGCCGTACCTTTTGGCTATTTAGTGCATCAGGGCGGCGGCTTACGGGAGAAAAACGACTGTTCACGGGCACGGTATTTCAAGCGCAAAAATTTGTGCTACTCTTATATCTGAAAAAGCGGTGCCGGCGGAGGGCCGGGCCGTGAAGAACCAGGTAAAGGGGAAGATAGATTTGACAAAGCGTATTCCGTGGAACAATGACTGGGCGTTTACCGAGAATTTTGACGAGGCATTTCTCAACGGAGCAGGGGAGTGCGCCGTGGTACGGCTGCCCCACACATGCAAAATGCTGCCCTTCCACTATGCCGACGAGCACGATTACCAGATGGTGTGCGGTTACCGCCGCAGCTTTGACGTGCCGGAGGCGTGGAAGGGCAAGCGGCTGTTCCTCACCTTTGAGGGTGCGGCCCACCAGGCCACCGTGTTTGTCAACGGCAGGGAGGCGGCCAGCCACGCCTGCGGCTATACCGCCTTCACCGTGGAGCTGACCGGGCTGGTGGAGTACGGGAAGGAGAACACGGTAACAGTACGGCTGGACACCCGGGAGAGCCTGGACCAGCCCCCCTTCGGCCACGTCATTGACTACATGACCTTCGGCGGCCTGTACCGGGAGGCGTACCTGGAAGTGAAGGAGCCCGCCTTCCTGTCCGATGTGTTTGTCCGCACCCCTGAGCTGGACAAGGCGCTGGTGGATCTGACGGTGGAGGACAGCGGCCTGGCAGATACAGTGGGCCTGACCATCCTGGACAGCGCGGGCCATACCGTCTTTACCGGCGCAGCCAGGGCGGCGGAGACAATCACCGATTTTGCCTGCCCGGTGCCCGGCGCACAGTCCTGGTCCCCCGACAGCCCCGCACTCTACACCCTGGAGGCCGCTTTGAAGGATGCCGCGGGGACGGTTCTGGACGTAAAACGGGTCCGCTTTGGCTTCCGCACCGCCCGGTTTGAGAAAAACGGTTTCTTCCTCAACGGGAAAAAGCTGAAAATCCGGGGCCTGAACCGGCACCAGAGTTACCCCTACGTGGGCTACGCCATGCCCGCCTCGGTCCAGCGCCACGACGCGGAAATTCTCAAGTATGAGCTCCAGTGCAACGCAGTCCGCACCAGCCACTACCCCCAGTCCCACCACTTCCTGGACGCCTGCGACGAGCTGGGCCTGCTGGTGTTCACCGAGATCCCCGGCTGGCAGCACATCGGCGGCGAGCACTGGAAGGATGTGGCCTGTGACAATACCCGGGACATGGTGCTCCAGTACCGCAACCATCCCTCCATCATCCTGTGGGGCGTGCGCATCAACGAGTCTCAGGACGACGACCCCTTCTATGCACGCACCAACGCTATCGCCCATGAGCTGGACCCCTCCCGTCAGACCAGCGGCGTGCGGTACATCTGGAAGAGCAGCCTGCTGGAAGATGTGTACTCCTTCAACGACTTCTCCCACGCCGGAAACAACGCCGGACTGCTGCCCAAGTGGCTCATCTCCCCGGGCAAGGAGAAGGGGTATCTTATCAGCGAATATAACGGCCACATGTACCCCACCAAGACCTTTGACACCGCCGCCAACCGGCTGGATCACGCCCTTCGCCACGCCACAGTGCTGGACGCCATCTGCGGCCGGGACGAGGTGGCCGGCGGCTTTGCCTGGTGCATGGCCGACTACTACACCCACGGCGACTTCGGATCCGGCGACCGCATCTGCTACCACGGCGTACTGGACATGTTCCGCAACCACAAGCTGGCCGCGGCGGTATACGCCTCCGCCGGGGACGGCGCGCCGGTGCTGGCAGTGGGTTCTGAGATGGATATCGGCGACTATCCTGCCGGCAGTATTGGCGACAACTATATCTTCACCAACGCCGACTTTGTCCGGGTCTGGCGGGACGACCGCCAGCTGGGAGAGTACCGCCCCACCAGTAAGCGGTGGAAGAACCTGAAGCACCCGCCCATCCCCTTCAACGACACCATTGGCGACGCCATTGAGAAGGGGGAGGGGTGGAGCCACCGCAAGGCTGAGGCCATCAAGGACTCCCTGCTGGCGATCCAGCGGTACGGCGTGAAGATTCCGGTGAAGTATATCCTCAAGACCGGCCTGCGGGCAGTGCGCTACCTGGCCGGGCCGGGCACCTTCTCCCGCCTGTACGCCAAGTACATTGAGAACTGGGGGACCTCAGCGCCGGTGTACCGTTTCCAGGCGGTAAAGGACGGCAAGGTGGTGGCCGAGATTTCCAAGTCCTCCAACGCCAGACTGAGCCTGTCTGTTAACGCCAGCTCCACCGACCTCACCGAGGGGGACACTTACGATGTCGCTGCCGTCCGGATACACATCGTGGATGAGAACGGCTCCACCGCCCCCTACGCTCAGCTGCCTGTCCGCTTGGAGGTGAGCGGTCCTCTGGAGCTTATCGGCCCCGACACCATCTGCTCCGACGGCGGCATGTGCGGCACCTATGTCAGGACCACCGGCCAGACGGGCGCCGCCACCCTGCGCATCACCGCCCCCCAGACCCAGCCGGTGGAGCTGACCTTCCAGGTGAAGGCAGCTTCTGCCGGCAGAGACTGAACAGGGTATCGAACCTGCATACAAAACAGAAAGCCCGGCTTCCCATTGGGAAGCCGGGCTGTTGCTGTTTATTTCCGCATTTCGTTTCTGGCCTGCCGGAGTTCGGTCAGAATAACGTCCCGGGCGGCCCGGGCCTTGTCCTTGTCCATAGCAGGCACGCCGGCGAGGGGGTAGGGGATGCCCAAGGCCTCATACTTGGCCGCCCCCATAGTGTGGTAAGGCAGCACCTCCAGTCCCCTCAGGTTCCGGAAAGGGGCGATAAGCCTGCCCAGGGCCTTCAGTTCCTCCGGCGTGTCGGTGAGGCCGGGCACCACCACGTGGCGTATTACCATGGGCACCCTGGCCCGATCCAGAGCCTGAGCGAAGGAGAGCACCGGGGACTGCTCCTGTCCGGTAAGGCGACGGTGGCCCTCCGGGCTGGCGTGCTTCACATCCAGCAGCACCAGGTCGGTGACGGAGAAGAGAGCGTCAAATTCCCCCTGCCGGCCGGGCCGGTAAACGATGCCCGAGGTGTCCAGACAGGTATGGATGTCCCGCTCCCTGGCCGCAGTGAACAGGGCCGTGAGAAAGGGCAGCTGGAGCAGGGGCTCACCGCCGGTGGCGGTGATGCCCCCCTGACGGTAGAAGCCCCTGTTCCGCTCATAGGCGGTCAGCAGCTCATCCACTGTCATCTCCGTGCCGCCCCCGGTGCTCCAGGTGTCCGGGTTGTGGCAGTAGAGGCAGCGCATGGGGCAGCCCTGGAAGAACATCACGAAGCGGACGCCCGGGCCGTCCACCGTGCCGAAGCTCTCCACCGAGTGGATGCGGCCGGTGTCACATGCGCTCATGGAAGGTGCGGGCGATGACCTCGTCCTGCTGCTCCCTGGTCAGCTTGTGGAAGTTGACCGCGTAGCCGGACACCCGAACGGTGAGCTGGGGGTACTTTTCCGGGTGGGCCTGGGCGTCCAGCAGGGTCTCCTTGGTGAACACATTGACGTTCAGGTGGTGGCCGCCCTTTTCGGCGTAGCCGTCCAGCAGGGAGACCAGGTTGTCAATCTGGGAATCGGTGACGTTCATGAAACGTTGCTCCTTTCGGGGATGGGATGTGAAAAACAGGGTCAGTCCTCTTCGTCGCTCAGGTTGGGCTCGCAGCAGGCGCAGTCCGGGTCCATCTCAAAGGTGATGGCATCGTCAAAGAAGATCTGGTCGTCCTTGCCCAGGGCGCCGGGGATGATGGAGAAGGTGTTGGAGATGCCGTCCTGTGCGTCCTTGAAGGGCAGCTTGGACACCGAGCTGAGGGAGGACACGGCCCCGTGGGTGTCCCGGCGGTGCATGGGGTTGGCGCCGGGGGCGAAGGCCTCGCCCGCCTTCCGGCCGTCGGGAGTGGAGCCGGTATTCTTGCCGTAGACCACATTGGAGGTGATGGTCAGGATGGAGGTGGTGGGGATGCCGCCCCGGTAGGTGTGGTTGCCCCGGACATAGTCCATAAAGCCCTGGACCACGTTGTAGGCGATGGAGTCCACACGGTCGTCGTCGTTGCCGTACTTGGGGAAGTCCCCCTCCACCTCGTAGTCCACCACGATGCCGTTCTCATCCCGGATGGTGCGCACCTTGGCGTACTTGATGGCAGACAGGGAGTCGGCCACCACGGACAGGCCGGCGATGCCGGTGGCAAACCACCGCTTTACGTTCCGGTCGTGGAGGGCCATCTGGATACGCTCGTAGCAGTATTTATCGTGCATATAGTGGATGATGTTCAGGGTGTTGACGTACACACTGGCCAGCCACTTCATCATGTCCTGGAAACGCTCCACCACCTCGTCGTAGTCCAGGTACTCGCTGGTGATGGGGCGGTAACGGGGACCCACCTGCTTCTTGGAGATCTCGTCCACGCCGCCGTTGATGGCGTACAGCAGGCACTTGGCCAGGTTGGCCCGGGCGCCGAAGAACTGCATCTCCTTGCCCACCCGCATGCTGGACACGCAGCAGGCGATGGCGTAGTCGTCGCCGTGGGTGACCCGCATCAGGTCGTCGTTCTCGTACTGGATGGAGGAGGAGAGGATGGAGGTCTTGGCGCAGAAGCGCTTGAAATTCATGGGCAGCCGGGTGGACCAGAGCACCGTCAGGTTGGGCTCGGGGGCGGTGCCCAGGTTCTCCAGGGTGTGGAGGTAGCGGTAGGACATCTTGGTGACCATGCTCCGGCCGTCAATGCCCATGCCGCCGATGGACTCGGTGACCCAGGTGGGGTCGCCGGAGAAGAGGGCGTTGTACTCGGGGGTGCGGGCGAACTTGACCAGCCGCAGCTTCATGATGAAGTGGTCCACAAACTCCTGGATCTGCTCCTCGGTGAAGGTGCCGGCGGCCAGGTCCCGCTGGGCGTAGATGTCCAGGAAAGTGGAGGTGCGGCCCAGGCTCATGGCCGCGCCGTTCTGCTCCTTGATGGCGGCCAGGTAGCCGAAGTAGAGCCACTGGATGGCCTCCTGGACGTTGGCGGCGGGCCGGGAGATGTCAAAGCCGTAGATCCTGCCCAGCTCCTTGAGCTCCTTGAGGGCCTTGATCTGCTCGCTGAGCTCCTCACGCTCCCGGGTGACGCCGGAATACATGATGATGCGGGTGGTGTCCTTCTGGTGCTGCTTGTCCTCAATGAGCCGGTCCACGCCGTAGAGGGCCACCCGGCGGTAGTCGCCGATGATGCGGCCCCGGCCGTAGGCGTCGGGCAGGCCGGTGATGATGTGGCTGGAGCGGCAGGCCCGCATCTCGGGGGTGTAGGCGTCGAACACGCCCTCGTTGTGGGTCTTGCGGTGTTTGGTAAAAAACTCCACAATCTGGGGGTCCACATGGTAGCCGTTCTCCTCGCAGGCCTTCACCGCCATGCGGATGCCGCCGTAGGGCTGGAGGGCCCGCTTGAAAGGCTTGTCAGTCTGGAAGCCCACGATTTTCTCTCTGCTCTTGTCCAGGTAGCCGGGCCCGTGGGAGGTGATGGTGGAGACGATGCTGGTGTCCATGTCCAGCACGCCGCCTTTCTCCCGCTCCTGGCGGGACAGGTCCATGACCTGGTCCCACAGGGCCTTGGTGTCCTCTGTGGGACCGGCCAGGAAGGACTCGTCGCCCTCATAGGGGGTGTAGTTCTTTTGAATAAAGTCCCGGACGTTAATCTCCTTCTGCCACACGCCGGGGGTGAAGGAGTCCCACTCCGGTACGATGCGCATTTCTTCCATAGAAGTCTCCTTTGGTACAGATTTGGCTGCCGGGCGGATTGCAATACCGCAATGGTTAGCTTGAGCTAATTATACTATTTCAGTATGAATTCGTCAAGAGCAGCGTAAAACACAAAAATAGACATTCGACCGAAAAAGTATACTATTTTTACCGTCAGGTTGTCAAGGAACGTCAAGACAAAGACAAGGAAGAGAAAAACGTCCGGTTTTGGCGGACAAAGGGGTCCTCCGGACGGAAGGAGGCTGCCAGCTCATTGAAGGCCTTTGACTGCTCCACGTCTCCCAGGTAGTACCAGCAGGCGCACAGCCGGATAGCGGGGAGGTACCCGTAGCAGTCGGGGGAGATGAAGGCGCCGGAGGTGTCGTCCCGCTTTCGGGTGAGGGCCAGCTCATACCAGAAGGCGGCCTGCCGCCACTGCTCCCGGGCCAGAAACCAGCCGCCGATGTCGCAGCACACCTCGGCCCTTGGGGTGTCCAGGGTCAGGCTGCGGAGCAGGGAAGAGAGTGCGTCCCCATTCCGTCCCAGGGCGGTCATGCACTGGGACAGCAGGCGGCAGGCCTCAATTTGATTCTCCAGCCACCCCTTTCCGCTGTCCAGAAGGGCGGTGAGCACCGCCGCCGCCTCCTCAAAGCGGCTGTGATACCACAGCTCCCGGGCGTAGTAGAACTGACTCCGTGGGTCCAGGGCCTTGCCTGCGGACAGCTGGGCCTCGTAGATACGCAGGTTGCGGTCCGGGTCCCCTGCGCCCGCCTTTTTGTGGGACACCGCCGCGTCAGACCAGCGGATTTCCCCGGCGGGGGTGATGGCCTCGTGGACCGCTCCCGTCCAGCGGAAACGGGCTTCGTTGCGCACCACCCGCTCCCGGTAATAGGTAAAGGCGGGCAGCCCC
The DNA here is from genome assembly GCF_944387805.1 of uncultured Pseudoflavonifractor sp. Taxonomy (GTDB): domain Bacteria; phylum Bacillota; class Clostridia; order Oscillospirales; family Oscillospiraceae; genus Pseudoflavonifractor. Next base: position 45,730 of record NZ_CALXGI010000007.1, read on the forward strand.
AGGGCGTCAAAGGCGGCGTGGTAGGGCATCATCACCACGTCGGCCTCCGGCAAAAGCTGTTCCCGCATGACCCGGAACTTTGCACGGTCGTCCTCCGCTATCACGTCGTCCGCGTCCAGCCACATGCAGTAGCCGCCGCTGGCCTGGTCAAAGGAGAAGTTTCGGGCGGCGGCGAAGTCGTCCGCCCATGGAAAATCGAAGAGTTTATTCGTAAACTGCCGGGCAATCTCCTTTGTCCCGTCGGTGCTGCCGGTGTCCACAATCACAATCTCGTCTACCAGATCCGCCGCGCTCTCCAGGCACCGGCCCAGTACGGCCTCCTCGTTCTTCACAATCATACACAGGCTGATGGTACACAAAGCCGTCCCCTCCCAGTTTTCCAAACTCGCTCTATCCTATGCGGCTGTTCTCATAATTCCACCGGAGGGCGCATACCTGTGGACAGAGGAGGTGGTACCATGGCCTTTTTGGAGCGGCTGGGGGATTTTATCTGGAACCCTTGGCTGCTGGGGCTGTTTCTGCTGGTGGGCTTATACTGCTCGGTGCGGACAGGCTTTTTTCAGCTTTTCGGCCTGCCGGTATGGCTGAAAACCACACTGGGCTCGGTATTCCAGAGAGACAAGAGAAAGACCGGCCGGGGTATTACCCAGCTTCAGGCCCTCTCCACCGCCCTGGCTTCCACAATCGGCACAGGCAGCATCGCCGGGGTGGCCACCGCTATCTTCTACGGCGGGCCGGGGGCGGTGTTCTGGATGTGGGTGTCCGCCTTTCTGAGCATGATGACGGGCTGCCTGGAGAAGACCCTGGCCGTCCGCTACCGGGAGCCATCTCCGGACGGGGGCTGGCAGGGAGGGCCCATGTGCTACATGGAGCGGGGCCTGGGCAGCCGGGGGCTGGCCTGCTTTTTCTCCCTGTGCTGTGTGGGGGCATCCCTTGGGGGCGGGAACATGGTCCAGGCCAACTCCATCGCCACCGCGTTGGCCCACAGCTTCGGCTGGAACCGGCTGGCAGTGGGAGTGGTGACGGCAGCGCTCACCGGGGCGGTGATTCTGGGGGGCATCGGCCGCATCGGCGCGGTGAGCGAACGCCTAGTGCCCGCTATGGCCCTGCTGTTTATCGGCGGCAGCGGGGTGGTGCTGGCGGTCAACGCCTCCGCCCTGCCCGGGGCGCTGGAGGCCATTGTCACCGGGGCCCTGACCCCGTCGGCGGCAGTGGGCGGCGGACTGGGCTACGGCATAGCAAAGGCTATGCGGTACGGCGTTGCCCGTGGGGTGTTCACCAACGAGGCGGGCATGGGCTCCTCCGCCATGGCCCACGCCGCCTCCGACGTGAAGGAGCCTGCGGAGCAAGGCATGTGGGGCATCTTTGAGGTCTTTGTGGCCACCCTGGTGGTATGCACCATGACTGCCCTGGTCATCCTCACCACCGGCGTCTACCACCCGGCGGAGGCACTGACCGCCATCCAGAGCGGCACGGTGACTGACGCCATGCTGGGCGCTCCGCTGTCCGCCGCCGCCTTTTCCACCGTGTACGGTCCCTGGGGCGGGGCCTTTGTGGCGGTGTGCCTGCTGCTCTTCGCCTTCACCTCCCTGCTGGGCTGGAGCTACTACGGCGAGCGGGGCCTCCAGTACCTCACCGGCTCCCACCGGCTGCAGCCAGTCTACCGGGCTGTGTTCCTGGTGATGATTGTGGCGGGAGCTGTGGGGGACATGTCCGCCGTGTGGCAGATGGCGGACATTTTCAACGGCCTTATGGCCCTGCCCAACCTGACCGCCATTCTCGTCCTCTCGCCGGAGGCCCTGGCGCTTTGGCGGGTGTGGGTGGAAAAACGCGGGGGAAAACAGAGGGCTGCTTGCGTTTCCAGCGGGAAGCCGCTATACTGAGCACAGACTGAGGAGTTCCTGCCGCCGCGGCAGACGGTTTTTCGTCAGGGGGACGCAATATGAAAAAAGTTGTTCTGATTCCCGATTCCTTCAAAGGCACCCTGTCCTCCGCCCGGATCTGCGAAATTATCGGCGGCAAGGTGGCAGAGCACTTCCCGGACTGCCGGGTGGTGTCCATCCCCGTGGCTGACGGCGGCGAGGGCAGCGTGGACTGTTTTCTCACCGCACTGGGGGGCGAGAAGGTGAAGCTCACCGTCAAGAACCCCTATTTCGAGGATATGGAGGGCTTCTACGGCCTCATTGACGGCGGGGAGACCGCCGTCGTCGAGATGGCTGCCTGCGCCGGCCTGCCGCTGGTGGAGGGCCGGAAGGACCCCTGCAAGACCACCACCTACGGCGTGGGAGAGCTCATCCTGGCCGCCGCCGCCCGGGGCGCAAAGAAGATTATCGTGGGCCTGGGCGGCAGCGCCACCAACGACGGCGGCTGCGGCGCGGCGGCTGCGGTGGGCGTGAAGTTCTACAACAATAAGGGCGAGGCCTTTGTACCCACCGGCGGCACCGCCCATGAGATTGCCCGCATCGATATGTCCGGTCGGGACAAGCGGCTGGAGCGCGTGGAGATTGTGGCCATGTGCGACATCGACAACCCCATGTACGGTCCCGCCGGCGCGTCCTGCGTATTTGGGCCCCAGAAGGGCGCCGGCCCGGAGATGGTCCGCTTTCTGGACAAGGGCATCAGGCATCTGGCCGAAATCATCAAACGGGATCTGGAACAGGATCTGGCCTTCATGCCCGGCTCCGGCGCTGCCGGCGCCATGGGCGCGGGCATGGCGGCATTCTTCGGCGCCCGACTCCAGATGGGCATTGAGACCGTGCTGGATGCCGTCCATTTTGCCGACGCTATCGCCGGTGCGGACCTGATCTTCACCGGCGAGGGCAGGATGGACCGCCAGTCCCTCCGGGGCAAGGCGGTTATCGGCGTGGCCAGGCGGGCAAAGCTCCAGAACGTGCCTGTTATTGTCATCGCAGGCGGCGCGGACGACGGCATCGACCCGGCCTACGGCATGGGCGTCACCGCTGTGTTCTCCATCAACCGTTTGCCCGAGGACTTCTCCATCTCCCGAAGCAAGAGCGCGGAAAACCTGGCCCGCACGGCGGATAACCTGCTCCGCCTCATCAAAGCGGCGGAGGAGATGAAGGGCTGAGCATCTGGAACGTAAAACGTAAAAATGACGGAAGGCCCATAGCCTTCCGTCATTTTTAGCTGTTTTTCCATCGCAGGGCCCGGAGCACCTGCTTCTGCTCCGGCGTAATGCGGTAGCTCTCCAGCGCTTTCTGTATGGTCTTGTTGTGGGTCCACTGCTCCAGCCGGCGGCTTGTCAGGTAGGGGAGAGCGGCGTCATACTGTTTGGCCAGGGCGGTGGCAAAGTACCAGGCCGCCATCATCCGCACATAGTACTCCTGGCTCTTCACCTCTGCCGCCCAGTCCAGGTACTCCGGGCGGAAATACTCGTCCAGATAGAAGGACATGAGCATCCCCAGACCAAAACGGATGGTATAAGTGTCATCGCTGTCCAGCCAGCGGCGGATCTGGCCGGGGAGCTGGGGCGGGTGAGTGCGGAAGGCCTTGGGAGAGAGCAGGTCACAGGTGGCCCAGTTATCCACATGGGGGAGAAAGATCTCCAGCCCGGCCACTGTCTCCTCGTATCCGGACCGGGCGCAGAGAAGCAGGCCGTGGAGATTATTCTCCTCATAGTAGTGGTGAGGAAGCGCATGGAGAAAGGCCTCCGCTTCGGCTGTGCCCTTCAGCTCCTTGGCCAGTCTTCGAAGAGCAGGCGTCCGCACGCCGATGATCCGCTCCGGGTCCACAGTTGGTATCAGCTTGGCATGAAACTGCCGGTAGTCCAAATCCTGGAGGGCAAACAGCCTGTCCTGAATGTTCTCCATATCCATACTCCTTCCGCCGTGTTTGTCTCCAGTATAGCACGAAAATTGCCTGCTGTCAGCGCACAAATCATCCCCGGAAGAGAAAACGCTTGACAGGGGAGAGGGAGAAACTCTATAATGAACACTGTTCATATTGGAGGTTGGGACATGAATACTGTGGTCACATCCAAAGAGGAGATTCTTGCCGCCAGCCGGGAGCTGATTCGCAGCCAGGGCTGGTCCGCAGTCAGCATTCGTTCTGTGGCAGGGGCCTGCGGCGTGTCTGTGGGGTCCATCTACAACTATTTCGACTCCAAGGCCGACCTGGTATCCGCCGCAGTGGAGAGCGTCTGGTGCGATATCTTCCGCCTGCCCGGGCGGGAAGAGGTGTTCCGGGACACCCTGGCCTGCGTCGTCTGGATTTACCGGCGTATGGAGTACGGCGGCCGGGCGTACCCGGGGTTCTTCACCCTCCATTCCATGGGATTTCTGGACATAGAGAAGACCGGCGGCAAAAAGCGGATGGCGCAGACCTGGCAGCACATTCAGGGTGGATTGTGTACTGTGCTGAAGCAGGACCCCAAGGTCAGACCCGATGCCTTTGACAGGGAATTTACAGCGGAAAAATTCGCGGATATCCTGTTTTCCCTCTTTTTATCCGCGCTTCTCCGAGGTGATTACAACCCAGCTTCCGTTCTGGAGCTGATCCGAAGGACTGTCTACTGACGGATGTTAGAACGCCTGAAATATAAATATCCCGTACTCTCATGCGCCCGGCCATTGGCCGGACGCTGGGGGCGGGCTTTTTCAGGAGAGAAAATGAACGAAGTTCAGACAGAGGGGTGATTATACTGTGAAGGTGCGGAAGAATACCCTCCTGCTGCTGGCCTGCCTGGTGTGGGGGGCGGCGGGGTTCAACATTCTGCGGATTGGCCTGCAGGCCTATCCAGCCCATGTGACGGCGGTGAATCTGCTGCTGTCCGCCGTGGTCTTTGGGCTGTTTCAGCGCTTTGTGTTCGGAAAGCTGGTGAAAAAACATACAGGCCGCATTGCGGGTATGGAAGAGAAGCCCCAGTTTTTCCTGAAATTCTTCGACGGCAAGGCTTTTGCCGTCATGGCGGTAATGATGGCCGGGGGTATCGGCCTGAGAGCCTCCGGCCTGGCGCCGGAGCGGTTCATCGCCGTGTTCTACTCCGGACTGGGGGCAGCTCTGCTGCTGGCTGGATGCCTGTTTGGCCGCAACTATGGCAGAGCGGTCCGCAGGGCGACGTGCGGTTGACATAAAAAACGGGCGAATGTCCGAACAACTCCGGCCTGCCCTGGGGCAGGCCGCGGAAAGAGAAAGGAAGAGATTCTGTTATGAAGCGTTATGCCAATACTGCGGTGGTTTATGCTGTGATTGCCATGATTTTTGGCGTGTTCTACCGGGAGTTCACCAAGCTCAACGGCTTTACCGGCCGCACGGTGCTCTCTGCCATCCATCCCCACTACTTTATGCTGGGCATGATGTTTTTCCTGCTGCTCCTGCTGCTGGAAAAAACGGTGGGCTTCTCCGGCGCCGGGACGGGAAAGGTGCTGGCCGTGTACCATACAGGACTGAACCTGACCGGCCTGACCCTTCTGCTCCGGGGCGTGGCTCAGGTGCTGGGGACCAGCCTGTCCTCCGCTATGAACGGCGCACTGTCCGGTGTGGCGGGTATCGGCCACATTCTGCTGGGAGTCAGCCTGCTGCTGCTCCTCCTCCAGATCCGAAAGTCCGTCTCTGACAAGTAAACGCCTCCCAGAAGAGCCGCCCGGACGCGCATTGTGCGTCCGGGCGGCTTTTTCGTCTGAAAAACATAAGGACGTGCCGGACGGGAATAGGATACCTTATCATGCAGAAAAATGGAGGGTGATAGTATGTTGACCGCATGGCTGCTTCTGATGCTCAATGGACTCTTTGTCACACTGCGGCTCTCCGGGGGAAGCGGAGGTTCTTTTCCCCGCCCGCTGAAGGCAGAGGAGGAGCGGATGTACCTGGAGCGCTGCGCCGCCGGAGATTTGGAGGCCCGGAATATTCTAATTGAGCACAATCTCCGCCTGGTGGCACACATCATAAATAACGGTTGAAGCAAACGACAAATCCGAGTGTAGCGGCGGTGCAAAGCTACTGTCAGGCTCAGTGCGAGTGGATGGCTATAACCGGCATTTGGACATCCTCTATGAGGCCAGTATCTTGTTGCCTGCATGATACAGAGCTGGAGATGCCCCCATGAATTTTATATGGACAAGCCCGAGAATCCATTGTGGGACAAGGGTTCTTGGCTTTGCTTGTGGAAAAGTTGCTTTGGCCCTTGTATCACACATCGCTCACTGCATCAATCATGGTATCACCTTTGCTTGAGCGATGAATTTCAAATCGAATATATCAGTATCATATTATTTGTTCAAGGAGAGCGTTTTGAATACGCTCTCCTTTTTTGATAGGGGGTGATCGTTATGGCTTCCGTGGAGCTTTCTTATTATTACGGTTATGAAGCAGAACAGTTTTCATTTTACCGTATCCCCAAGCTGCTCTTTACAGACAGCCGGTTTGCTGGCATATCGACAGATGCCAAGCTGCTCTACGGCATCCTGCTTGACCGCATGAGCCTGTCCATGAAGAACGGGTGGCACGACGAGCAAGGCCGGGTATATATCATATTTACCCTGGATGACGTTGCGGAGACGCTTGGGTACAAGACAGAGAAGGCAATCAAGCTGTTCAACGAATTGGACACCAAGAAAGGAGTTGGTCTGATTGAGCGGGTAAGGCAAGGTCAAGGACGGGCCTCCCTGATCTACGTCAAAAACTTCGCCGGAGAAAAACAGACTTCGGAAAGACCGAAATCAAGACCTCGGAAAAACAGAGGTCAAGACTTCGGATAATCGAAGGTCAAGACCTCGGAAAAACAGAAGTCAAGACTTCCGAAAAACAGAAGTCAAGACCTCCGAAAAGCAGAACTCTAAACCTCGGGAAATCAGAGGTCAAGACCTCGGAAAAACCGAGGGTAATAAGACTGAGTATAGTGATACTGACTGGAGTAAAGAAAGAATACATACCGAAAAAAGAATAAGAGAGCCTGCCCTTCAAAAGGGCAAGCTGACAATCGAAACGGAGGTGTTATAAATGCACACAATCGCACTGGCCAATCAAAAAGGCGGCGTCGGCAAGACCACCACGGCAGCAAGTTTGGCCATTGGTCTTTCTCGGCAAGGTAAAAAAGTTCTTCTGGTTGACGCAGATGCTCAGGGTAATCTCACCCAACTTCTCGGTTGGGAGCAGCCGGACGAGCTGAACCCTACCCTGGCAACGGTCATGGGGAAGATCATCACCGATAAGCCCATTGAGCCGCACGATGGCATTCTGCACCATCAGGACGGCGTGGATCTGATGCCTGCCAACATAGAGCTGTCCGCCACCGAGGTAACGCTGGTCAACACAATGAGCCGGGAGACGGTCTTGCGGCAATATCTCTCTACCGTCCAGAGGGACTACGACTATGCCATCGTGGACTGTATGCCTTCCCTGGGGATGCTGACCATCAACGCACTGACAGCAGCCAACAGCGTTATCATCCCGGTACAGGCTCACTACCTGCCCGCCAAGGGCTTAGAGCAATTACTTAAAACCGTAATGCGGGTAAAGCGTCAGCTGAATCCCGGACTGGAGATCGGCGGCATCCTGATGACGATGGTTGACAGCCGCACCACTCTTTCCCGTGGCGTTATTGAGCAAATCCGGGTAGCCTATGGAGGCGGGGTGTTCCACAGCGAAATTCCCCGTTCTATCCGTGCCGCTGAGATCAGCTTGGAGCACAAAAACATCTTTGAACACGACAAGGAGGGACGGGTAGCAAGCGCATATGAATCTTTTACCAGGGAGGTGATGAACCTTGGCAGGCAACGTCAAAAACATGGGCCTGGCCTCACTCGATGATCTGTTCAAAAGTGAGCAGGAACGGCAGCAGGACACCCACGAGCGCATCCTGAACATACCCGTCGGTGAGATCTACCCCTATGCCAGACAGCCATACTCCATCAAGCGGCCCACGCCGGATCTGGTTCGGCTTATGGACAGCATCGAGCAGGTGGGGGTTGCGGAACCGCTAATCGTCCGCCCCCGGACGGAGGGCGGCTACGAGATTATCTCCGGCCATCGCCGTGACTATTGCGCCAGGACGGTGGGTCTGGAAAGCCTGCCGGTTATCATCCGGGAGTACACGGACGATGAGGCTGACATTCTGGTGGTGGACTATAACATCACCCGTGAGGACTTGCTGCCCAGTGAAAAGGCCAGGGCGTACAGCCTGAAGTTGGAGGCCATGAAGCGACAGGCCGGACGACCCTCAAAAGAAAATGGGGGCCAAGTTGGACTCCATTTTATCCGTGGAAAATCGAAGGATATTTTAGCTGAGCAAGTTGGCGAAAGCGCAACCCAAATACAGCGGTATGTAAATCTAACAAAGCTGATCCCTCCCCTGCTGGAGCAGGTGGACAACGGGATTTTGAAGGTCACGCCCGCAGCGGACTACATTTCCCATCTGAGCGAAAAAGAGCAAACTGCCCTGTTGGTCATCATGGAACGGGATGAGGTATCTCCCAGCCTGGGACAGGCCAAGCGTCTTAAGGAACTGAGTGAGGAGGGAAAGCTGGATGCCAATGTCATGGAGGTGCTTCTTCGGGAGGACAAGTCCCTGGCCCGGAAAGTGACCTTAAAAAATGATCGCCTGCAAAAATACTTCCCGCCCAGCTATACCCCCAAGCAGATGGAAGAAGTAATTATCCGGCTCCTGGATCAGTGGCAGAGAAAGAAAATGCGGGAACAGGAGCGATGATATGAACGAGATGGATCAGATTCTTATGCGGGAGCATCATTTAGAGAACGAAACCCTTTCCTTGAAGGCAAAGGGTTTATTCTCTATCATGCTGCTTCAGGAACCGACCTGGAATTTCACTGTCCGCAATTTGGCAGAACTGAGCCGGGATGGGATCGAGGCGGTTGGCAATGCCGTTCGTGAGCTGGAGAAAGCCGGCTATGTGGAGCGGCACCGGGAATACAGTCCGGAAGGGCATATCAGCGGAGTGCGTTATATACTGCACAGAACCCCATGTCAGGGAAAACCGGCACCGGAAAATCACCAGCCGGAAAACTAAATCAAGTTGTGATAAGCGGCTCGTAGGGCCGTTTTTTGTTGCCTAAAAGGAGGTCAAAATGAGCGGAGCACTACCGGAACAATGCTGTTCTATCCTGCCCAGCACCGGGGAACTGATTGTGATTAAGCGAGGCGAGCGTGGGTACTACCGCAGCGAGTGGAACACAGACAGTCGGGAGGAAAACAAAAACATTGCGGACTTCACCAACAGCCGCATGGGGATCACACTGGCGCAGCTGGAAGCCATGATCTGCGGCTCCATGTGCGGCTGGGATGTCCCCGGCGCACAGCCCCAGTTCTATCTCGACAGGGCATCCAAGGAAAAGAGCGTTGCCATCACCGGCCACATCAAACATCCCGTCTTGTCCACCTATTTCCCAGTGAAGGGGAAACTTCACACCTACCACATCATGGGGGCGGATGCCTATTACATCGACTTTTCCTCTATGCCCAAGATGATGATGGAAGAACGGCTGGGTTACACCTACCACCCCAACTTGGTCACAGGAGAGCTTATGATCCCCGTCTCTTATCAGCAAGGGCAAAACGGAAGCTATACCCTGTACCTGGGGAACGGCTCTTTCCATCATACCACGGAACAATATAAAGGCTACACGATGATGGCATCTGTGAGCATGGAAGATCGTGAAATTGCAGTGGGGTTCCACTCTCAGGATTCCCACCAGTATGCTGTTTGGGACTGGCAACCAAATCACAAGCCAAATCCTGCACATACGAGCTTTACAGAGTACGCAGAAGCCATGAAATGCTTTGAAACACACGTTACCATGCTTTACGCACTGCATCGCCATTTGCGGCGGGAAACTCATAAACAGAAAGATTCCACAGGAAGGGAGCGTTAAAGATGGCTGTCCCCGAAATGGCGGGGGATTACGAAATCCTCCAGTCCATCCGTTTGGGCGGGCGCATGATGCTTCTGGGCTACAATCCCAGGGACAAGGAAACGCCCTACATGACCTGTTATCAGCAATATAACCTGCTGGGTGAGAAAATCTTTCCCCAGGCTGTTGCCGGTGACAGTTATATCGAGATCATGCAAATTTTTCTGAATCGTTTGCAGGAGCAGCAAAAGGCGGTGGCGGAATTCCGGGAGAAGCGTGCTGTACCCATTGAGGTGCTAGGAGCCGAGCATTGTCGTGAGCGTGGCGAGAAAGAATCCCTGGAGGGCAAACTTGTGATTCTCAGGCCGACCAGCTTGGCGGCTGAGTACCGCACGGCAGATTGCCAGCTTGGGTACGCAGTCGGCGGCTTTGGGTGCAGCTCAGGAGCAAGAGGCAGAGCCGTGTACTTTCAGGAGCTGTTTTCTGGTGAGCGGTGCCGGTGGGATGCCTCGGATGTCCTGGGGATTGCAGATCTCACCAAACTGCCCGATTGGGCGCAGGAAAAGATGAAGGAGCATGACCGCACCCCGCCGAAAAAAGCAAGAGGAGGGCATGAACGATGAGCCAGGAACCTATCAACATTGCGGGCGTATGCGCCTTTCCCAATCCGAATGGGGTACGGGATATGCGGTTTGTGGACTGCAACTACAACACGCTCTTTCGCCTGCCTAACCACAGCAGCATCATTATGACAAAGCCGGACGGCACTCAGATGAAGCAGCAGTGCTCCTACATCGATGACTACCACATCTACATAGGGCAGTGCGGCTTTCACATCATGGAGTTTGCGGAAATGGCGTGGCGCAACGGCTACACCTACCTGCCGGAGCATCCGAGAGAGCAGGACTGCTGCGACACCTACGCACTCTACCAGATCAAAGATGTCATCAAGACGGATTACTTCTGCTGCGCCTATGAACGGGCCAAGGGGCGAATCAGGCCCGCCGATTACCGCTGTGTGTATCGTGGCAACCTCGGCCCTGGAACCACGCTGGAGGATCTTCGCAAAAAGCACGGCATGGAGCACCGGCCCGGAGGCGGCACCCTCCGCGCTCTCTGCGACAGCGATATTCTGCTGGTCAATCAAAGTGGCAAGCAGGCCGCCTACTATGTGGAGGCCGAAAAATTCCAGGAGCTGCCCGACAGCTTTGCGGCGCAGCTTCCCCAGCAGAACAAGCCGGAAAAGAACAAGCACAAGCATGAATTTGAACGATAGGAGGAAACATGGCGAGCAAGCTGCAAATCGTCACGGAGTTCAGCCAGAAGAAAACCCTGGAACTGGCCTCTGTGCGTGGGAACTGGCAGCGGTACTTAAAAACTGCCGCCAGGATTTATAAATACCCCTTCCGGGATCAGCTTCTGATCCATGTCCAGCGGCCCGACGCCACCGCCTGTGCCACCATTGAGTTCTGGAACAGTCGGATGGATCGCTGGGTAAACCGGGGCAGCAGGGGCATTGCCCTGTTGGATGACTCCGGCCACAAGACCCGGCTCAAGTATGTCTTTAATGTATCAGACACGCACCCTGGACGTCACCGCCCCCAGGAGCCGCAGCTCTGGCAGATGGAACCCGCTTATGAGGAGGCTGTGCTGGAATCCATCAGCAACAGCTTTGAGGTGGAGCGAGAACCCGGCGTCTCTTTCGTGGAACAGATCTGTTCCATGAGCCAGGCGATTGCGGAGGACAATCTGACCGATTATCTGGAAGAACTGCGCAACACCAGGGAGGATAGCTTCCTGGAAGATTTGGATGACCTGAATCTCTCCGTGCGGCTGAAAACCCTGCTGGCAAACAGCCTTGCCTACACGGTGCTGACCCGTTGCGGCTATGACGCAGACCGCTACTTCGATGAGACGGATTTTGAATTCATCCACGATTTCTCTACCTATGAAACGGTATCTGTTCTGGGCAACGCCTCCAATTCCATCTCAAAAATGGTGCTGCTGGAGATTGGGCGCACCATTCAGCAGCAGGAGCGCACTGCAAAATTTGCCAAGCAGCGAAACCCTGTGTATGATAGAGCCACAGAGGAACAACCCAGGGCGGCACGAAAGGAGAATGAAATCTATGACCGAGGAACTGACCTACACACAGATCGGGGAGTACCTGTATCCCGACCTGACCTTGCCGGAGACGGAGGAAGCCCCGATGGGCAAGTACGGGATGCTACACAAGACGTACCTGAAGGAGAACAAGGCGATGCTGTACGACCGGCTGCTGCTGGCGGGCAAGCTGGACGGGCACCTGATGGACATCGACCGGAGGGCCACCGAGATGGTAGAGCAGCTGACGAGAGAGCTGGCACAGCAGAACCGGGTGGACGAGGAGATGAAGGCCACCAATCAGATGGCGTGGGTACAGGCCATGAACAACTTCAAGGCATCGGCGGAGGAAGTGGTACTCCGGCAGCTGATTTACAGCTAATCCCCCCAGCGGAACAAGTTCATAACGCACCTACGGAAGCGGAGAATGTATTGCCTACATCCTCCGCTTTTTTTGTTGGACAGCAAGCGGTTGACCAGTTCCTGCGCTACGGCGGCAATACGGATCAGCTGCGGATGAGGGTGATCCATCTGTTTCAGATGGACATTCCCCTGCCCCTTATGATCACCCGCCTCCAGGCCCTCTATCACGGCGGCAACGGCATCACCACGGAGCACGGCCCCATGGCCGCATGGTATGACGAGGACGGCATCCACCTTGCCAATGGAGATCGGGCCAGATATGAAGCCAACGCCCAGGTCATCCCCTGGGAGAGTGTGGCCCAGCGCATCGGAGAGCTGCTGGAGGCCGGTCAGTTTGCCAGCAACGTGGAGCTGTTGGAGGCCGACGGGTATGAGCGCAGCCTTTTGGCGGAAAGTCTGATTTATCTGTACCGTGACCTAAACCGGGAAGATCACCCGAATGATTTCCTTCCCTGCCTGACCGACGGAGCAAAATGGCTGGACTTTCCGAAAGATCAACCCCGCCTTTCCGACCTTCTGGCAGACCCGGACTTCCGAAAAACTCTGCTGAACGAATACCGGACATTTCTTGCCGCCTATCAGGAAGATCGCTCTATCATGCGCTTTCACTACCACGATTTTCGTGGTGTGCTGAACCGCCTGGAGGAACTGGACTTGCCCCGCAAGACCTTCAGCACCACCTTGACGGAACTGCCCGCCATCATGCCCTTTATCACGGAGGACGAGATTGACGAGGCCCTTTCTGGCGGAAGCCACTTTGAGGGCGGGCCGAAGCGGATCTACGGCTTCTTTCAGGAGCCGCACGACACCAAGGAAAAGGCGGACTTTCTGCGGAAGGAGTACGGTACAGGCAGTAATTCCCACGCCCTGTCCAGGTCTGGATACAGCCATGAGGACTACGACAGTAAGGGTATCCGCTTCACCAAACGAAACTGCCCGGAAATCAATCTCTCCTGGGTGAAAGTCGCTCACCGTATTGAGAATCTGGTGCGCAAAGACCGCTACCTCTCCCCGGAGGCCATGGCGGAGTATGAAGATGAGCTTGTCAGCCAGAAGGTGCCGGAGGGCCAGGAGCCTACCCCCATGCAGTACAACGCCGTCAAGGAGCGATACCCCGACCATGTGGTGCTGTTTCAGGTGGGAGATTTCTATGAGCTGTATGGAGAGGATGCCAAGGCCCTTGCGCCGGAGCTGGGACTGACCCTGACCACCCGCCCCGTCCCTGGGGTTGGCCGAGTGGAAATGTGCGGCCTTCCCGCTCACCGGCTGGAGCACTACACCAACCGGATGCGGCGCAACCATGATGTCCTTGTTTCCTCCCTGCCCGCAGGGGCAACGGAGCGCCGTGAAACAGTCATGGAGCGGTTCAGCGGCCCCCGCCGGTATCAGATTCCCTTGGGCAGTACGGTCTACATCGGCACAAAACCCTATGAGATGCAGTCTCTTGGGGAAACTACCGTCACGCTTTACGACCCGGAATTTCCGCTGTTCACCCAAGAGTTCCCCCGTGCTGACTTTGATCGGAAACTGGAGGAAAATCCACTCAACGAACAATATTTCCTGCCTGATATGCCCCAGGAACAGGCACAGCCCACTGATACACGGGATTACAGCGGCAACTATCGCCTGCTTGACCGGCTGCGCACCGACTGTGAGTATTTTCTGGGAGAAGGCCATCGAAACGAGAAGCACCTATGGGCCGGAAATGTGTCCGCACAGATCCACAAAATGCGGGAGTTGTACGATGCTCTGCCCGAAAAACCGAACTGGCTCACCAGGGAGCAGATCGAGGATTACGCCGACCGCATGGCCGCCCGGTATCAGGTGGCTGTCTACCACCACTTTGAGAACGGCTTTGATGAGCGGTTGGATTATCAGACCCTGGAAGAAGCGGAGCGAGTGGCCCAGGGGTATGTGGACGGCACCATGGAGGATGATGGCTTTCGTTATGACGGTGCTGCTGTCTATGACCTGAAGGAGGAGCGTTACCTTCGCATTATCGGAGAGTACCCTGACCCGGCAGCACACGCTCAGGTCAGGGAAAACGCTTTGGAGCATCTAGTCCCGGAGCAGGGACAAGCGGAGCCGCTTCCCGACCTGGAAGCCGAGGTAAAGGCGTGGGAGGCGGAACAGGCCGCAAAAAAACAGGCCGTCATTGATACCCTCTCAGACAGGGAGAAAATTATCGTTCAGGCCATGGAAACCGCCGGTTTCCTGTTCACCCTATGGGAAGGAAGATCGGAGATCACATTTTCCGCAGGGGAATTTGGGTACCCATCAGTCTTTAAGACTTGGGATGAGGCGTATGAGTGGATCAACGAGGCGCAGCTGAAGGATACTCCCGGCCTTCGGGAACAGGTACAAGCTATCCTTCACCCGGCCCTGGATGAAAAGGGCCAGCTTTCCCAGGCGGCTCCTGCGGTTCAGCACGAATTGACCAATGAGGAATACGCCCAGGCCAACCTGATCCCCGGTGAAACTGAATTTGAGCAGGATGGGCGCAGATACCGGGTACACAGCGTAGATCTTGCCACCAATCAGGTGGAGTTGACCGACCTGACCTTTTCGCAGTCGGCGGGATTTCCCATCCTGCGAATGGAGTACATCGGCACTATCCGGGCCTACCTGGAAAATCCGGCCCCGCTGGAGCCGCCCAAGGAACCCAAAAAATCCCGTACCGCAGCACTTTCCAATGTCCTCTACCCGGAGCAAACAGACCGCCATGACCACCACATCACAGATGATGCCCTTGGGGTTGGGACACCCAGCCAACGCTACCAGAACAACATCGCCGCCATCCGGCTCTTGAAGCAGCTTGAGAGCGAGGAGCGGCTGGCCACACCGGAGGAGCAGGAGGTTCTTTCCCGGTATGTGGGATGGGGCGGACTGGCGGACTGCTTTGAAGAAACCAACCGCAACTACCTGGAGCTGAAAAACCTGCTTTCCCCGGAGGAATACGAGGCAGCGAGAGAATCCACCCTGACCGCCTTCTACACGCCCCCGGTGGTCATCCGTTCCATGTATCAGGCCCTGGAGCAGATGGGATTTGAGACAGGAAACGTGTTGGAGCCGTCCTGCGGCACCGGCAACTTCCTGGGCATGATACCGGAGCGTATGTCTGGCTCCAGGCGCTATGCCGTTGAACTGGACGAGATCAGCGGACGGATTGCCCAGCAGCTCTACCAGACCGCCTCTGTAACCATCCAGGGCTACGAAAAGACCAACCTGCCGGACAGCTTCTTTGATGTGGCCATCGGCAACATCCCCTTTGGCAACTTCAAGGTGGCCGACCGGCGCTATGACAAGCATAACTTTCTGATCCACGACTACTTCTTTGGCAAGACCCTGGACAAGGTACGCCCCGGTGGTATCGTGGCCTTCATCACCAGCAAAGGCACCCTGGACAAGGAAAACCCTGCGGTGCGCAAATACATCGCTCAGCGGGCCGACCTGCTGGGTGCCATCCGCCTGCCCAATGACACCTTCAAGGGCGCTGCTGGCACGGAGGTCACGTCTGATATTCTGTTCCTGCAAAAGAGAGATTCTCTCATAGATATTGAACCCGACTGGGTGCATCTTGGTGTCAATGAAAACGGCCTCAAGATGAACCAGTATTTCATTGACCACCCGGAAATGATTCTGGGTGAGATGCAGGAGGTCAGCGGCCCCTATGGGCCTGAGACGGCCTGTATCCCCTTCGAGGGCCAGGAACTCTCCGACCTGCTGACTTCTGCCATCGGCAACATTGGCGGCTCCATCCAGGAGTATGAGCGTGAGGAGGCGGACGAGCTGGAGGAGGATCGCTCCATCCCGGCAGACCCCACCGTGCGCAACTTCTCCTATACTATCGTGGATGGAGAGGTCTACTACCGAGAAAACAGCCGCATGAATCCGGTGGAGGTGTCCACCACCGCCCTGGGGCGCATCAAAGGCTTGATCGGCCTGCGGGACTGTGTGCGGCAGCTCATTGAGTACCAGACCGAGGATTACCCGGATTACGTCATCAGCGCCGAGCAGCAGCGGCTGAACGGCCTATATGACACCTTTGTGGAGAGGTATGGCCGTATCTCCCAGCGGGCCAATAACTCCGCCTTCCACTCGGATAACTCCTATTTCCTCCTGACCTCTCTGGAGGTTACGGACAGCGACGGCAACTTCATCCGCAAAGCGGATATGTTTACCAAGCGCACCATCAAGCAAAAGGTCAATGTCAGCCGGGTGGACACCGCATCGGAGGCTCTGGCCCTGTCTCTGGCAGAAAAAGCCTGCATTGACATCCCCTATATGACCAACCTGACCGGAAAAGACGAGGCAACCCTGGTGGAAGAACTTCATGGGGTGATGTTTCAGCTTCCCGACAAGGTGGATGATGAGGGGAAGCCTATCTATGTGACAGCGGACGAATACCTTTCCGGCAATGTCCGGCAGAAGCTGCGGCAGGCGGAGGAGGCTGCGGAAGCCGACAGCCGGTTCCGTGTCAATGCCAAGGCCCTGAAAGCCGTGCAGCCGGTGGATCTTACCGCCAGTGAGATCTCCGTGCGCCTTGGTGCCACCTGGCTCCCGCCGGAAGATGTAGCACGGTTCATGTTTGAGCTGTTCGACACCCCCAACTATGCCCGCTTCAACATCAAGGTGCATTACTTCAAGATGACCGGCAACTGGAACATCGAGGGTAAAAGCTACGACCGCTCCAGTATCAAGGCCAACAACACCTACGGCACCAACCGCATCAGCGGCTACAAGATCGTCGAGGAAACCCTCAATCTGAAAGATGTGCGGATCTTCGACTATGTGGAGGACGCTGATGGCCATAAGACGGCGGTGCTCAATAAAAAGGAAACCGCCATCGCTCAGTCCAAGCAGCAGCTGATTAAACAAGCCTTTGCCGATTGGATCTGGAAAGACCCGGAGCGCCGGGAACGGCTCTGCAAGCTCTACAATGAAACCTTTAACTCCATCCGGCCCCGTGAGTACGATGGCAGTCACCTGAACTTTGTGGGTATCAACCCCGAAATCACCCTGCGGCGGCACCAAGTGAACGCCATCGCCCACATTCTCTACGGTGGGAATACCTTGTTGGCACACGTAGTGGGGGCTGGAAAAACGTTTGAAATTGTTGCCGCCGCACAGGAGAGCAAGCGGCTAGGGCTGTGCAGCAAATCTCTCATTGCCGTCCCCAACCATCTGACTGAGCAGTGGGCCGCTGAATATCTCCAGCTCTACCCTTCTGCCAACATTCTCGTGGCCACAAAAAAGGACTTTGAGCCGAAAAACCGCAAGAAGTTTTGCGGGCGCATTGCCACCGGCGACTACGACGCCATCATCATCGGGCACTCCCAGCTGGAGAAAATCCCTATGTCGCTGGAGCGGCAGCGGGCTATCCTGGAGGAGCAGCTGAGGGAGGTTTTAGACGGCATCAGTGACCTGAAGCGGAGCAACGGGGACAACTTCTCCATCAAGCAGATGGAACGCACCAAAAAGGGCTTGAAGGCCAAGCTGGATAAGCTCAACGACCAGAGCCGCAAAGATGACATCGTGACCTTTGAGGAGCTGGGTGTGGACAGGCTTTTCATCGACGAGGCACATAATTACAAAAATTTGGCCGCTTACACGAAAATGCGTAATGTGGGCGGCATCAGCCAGACGGAAGCACAGAAGTCCAGCGACCTCTACATGAAGTGCCGCTACCTGGATGAGCTGACCGGGGGCCGTGGCGTGGTCTTTGCCACCGGCACCCCTATCTCCAACTCCATGGTGGAGATGTATACCATGCAGAAATACCTCCAGCACGATACCCTGCAAGGGAATGATCTTCTGCATTTTGATTCCTGGGCCTCCACCTTTGGCGAGACAGTGACCGCCATAGAGTTGGCCCCGGAGGGCACCGGCTACCGGGCCAAGACCCGGTTTGCCAAGTTCTACAATTTGCCGGAATTGATGAGTATGTTCAAAGAAATCGCAGATATTCAAACGGCTGATATGCTCAATCTCCCCGTGCCCAAGGCCAACTACCACCATGTGGTGCTGAAACCCTCCGAACATCAAAAGGAGATGGTGGCAGACCTCAGTGAGCGGGCCGAGCGTGTCCGCAATAAGATGGTGGACAGCAGCCAGGACAATATGCTCATGATTACCAACGATGGCCGTAAACTGGCGCTGGATCAGCGGCTGGTTAATCCGCTGCTGCCGGACAGCGATACTGGCAAGGTCAGCGCCTGCGCCGACAACATCTATGAGATCTGGCAGCGCACCGCTGCTTGGAAGTCCACCCAGCTTGCCTTCTGTGACCTCTCCACTCCCAAAAACGACGGCAGCTTCAACGTGTACGATGATCTGCGAGACAAACTGATTGCCAAAGGTATCCCCGCCGAGGAAATCGCCTATATCCATAATGCCAACACCGAGCAGCAGAAAAAGGAGCTGTTCGGCAAGGTATGTAATGGAGAAGTCCGGGTGCTGCTGGGCAGTACCGCAAAGATGGGGGCCGGAACCAATGTTCAGAAAAAGCTGGTGGCCTTGCACCACCTGGATTGTCCCTGGCGTCCGGCTGACCTCCAGCAGCGGGAAGGCCGCATCGTCCGCCAGGGCAACGAGAACAAGGAGGTTGAAATCTACACCTATGTGACGGAGAACACCTTTGACAGCTATCTCTACCAGCTGGTAGAGAGCAAGCAGAAGTTCATCGGCCAGATCATGACCAGCAAATCCCCTGTCCGCTCTGCCGATGACATTGATGAAACGGCCCTCAGCTATGCGGAGATCAAGGCCCTGTGTACCGGCAACCCCTATATCAAGGAGAAGATGGATCTGGACATTGACGTAGGGCGTCTGAAGCTGCTGAAAGCCAACCACCTCAGTCAGAAATACAGTCTGGAGGATCAGATCCTAAAGAGCTTTCCCAAGAGCATTGCCAGTTTGGAACAGCAGATCGCCGGTTATAAAAAAGATATGGCACACTTGGCCGTGGAAACAAAGCCCAGCCCCGACGGGTTCTCGCCCATGGTGCTTCACGGAACGGAATATACCGAGAAAAAGGGTGCTGGCACAGCAATTCTGGAGGCGTGTAAAGCCATGACCAGCCCGGAGGCCGTTGTCATCGGTGCCTACCGTGGTTTTACCATGGAGCTGTCCTTTGACACCTTCCGGCGGGAATACCAGCTTGCCTTGTGCCATGAGCTGCGCCACACGGTCACCTTGGGCACAGATACATACGGCAACCTCCAGCGCATCGACAACGCCCTGGAGGGCCTGGAGAGCCGTCTGAAGGACTTTGAGCAGGCCCTGGAGGATACCAAGGCCCAGCTGGAAACCGCCAAGGTGGAGGTGCAGAAGCCCTTTGCCCAGGAGGAGGAACTGGCCACCAAGTCCGCCCGTCTGGAGGAGCTGAACGCCCTGCTGAATATGGATCAGCGGGACAACGAAATGACCGAGCCATCGGCTGAGGAAATGGAAGAACAAAATGAACGGAACGCCCTTCGCCGCAGCCGTGGGGTGGAGCGTTAGATGTGAGCGGCACCCAGTAACATGGGTGCCGCTGATCGGAAGGAGATTTGAATATGGATGACAGCAGATACGCCATGACCTTGGATGAGGTTTCCGGTGAGATCATCGCTATCCAGCAAAGAGGAGTCCCCTGTGGTTTAACCCAGTCTCGTATTGAGGAAGGTTATCTCTTACAGGATGGGACGACCCTGCTGGAGAGCGAAAAGGATGAGAACGGGTTCTACATCGGTGGGGCCGGAATGGACGGAATGTATCTCAGAACGCCCCAGCGGTATGAGCCGGTTCGGAACGACAGCGGCAAGATAACTGCATTCCGGCTTATGAGCAGCTATCTCGCCCGATTTAACAGCCAGGAACTGGAGGCCATCTTCCAGTATGGCCTGAACACGAAGGAGAATTTGCTTCACGACCTGGAGACTGTGGTGCAGGCAGTCAAACAGCCGGAAATCCGTGCGGCCTTCTCCGGCGCACGGGACAAACTGGAACCCATTCCCCCGGAGGACTGCCGCCGTTTGATGGCGGACATCCGAGCCGCCTACAAGGGCAGGCATGAGCAGTCCATCCGGCAAAGGCAGCGGGCCGCTGATAAGTCCAGGAGAACGGATATGGAACGATAAAGAAGGTGATTTTATGAACGAATCGCAAATCAACCTGGATCTGTATCACAAAATGCGGGAGGAGCAGGACGAGTACCGCAGTTGGCTGTTATCTCAGACGCCCAAAGAGATTCTGGCCCATGCCAGCGAGTACAGCACCCGTGAGGACATCCTGGCGACTATGTGCGAAGGTCATTTGCCGCCCATGTTGGCCAAAGCACTTTTGAACGCAGAACAGCCCCTTGCCAGTGTCTGCGCCCAGTGGGACAAAAACGATCATGGAATTTATGAAGAGTTGATGGAGGCCATCCAAAGCTGTGCGGAAAAGGAACTCAGGCAATCTCCTAAATTTATGGAAATCAGCATTTACCAAATTGATCTTGATAAAGACCATAACCAAATTGCATTCCGTTCTTCGGATGAACTTAGCAGGTTCCAGGGCAGTGACCGTGTAGAGAGCGGCATCTACAACCGTGTCTTTCAGGGCATTGTGGACTGTCCCTCTCTGGAAGGCGTTTACTATATGTTCAACGTCAACCACCCGGACAGCTATACAGGGCGCTCCTTATCTGTGTCGGATGTTGTTCAAGTCATTCATTCTCCATCGGTAAAGCCTGGGTTCTATTTCTGTGAGAGCTTTGGATATAAAAAAATCGACTTTGAACCAGAGAAAACACGGGACATGACCCATGCAATTCATGTCCTGCTTTTGGAGCCTGGGAAGGTGGCTAAACCGGCTTTGGTCAACAACACCCTGGAAGATATGCAGCGGTTGGTTGGAGGCCACATCGAGGCGCTTTCCTTGCCGCGTGGTGGTCAGCTCATTTGCAATGAGGACGGCAAATTCCTCACGCTTCCCCAAAACCGTGCCCTTAAAGATGAAGCGGGAAAAGTGGTGGATGTGCTGGTTGGAACTTGCTTTATCTGCGGCGCAAAAGATGGTGAATTTATCAGCCTGACCCCTGACCAGATGAAACAGTTTAAAAAGGAATTTCAGTATCCACAGAAGTTCGTGCGGCGCAACAATGAGATCGTGGCAAAGGACATCAAGCCCCACGAAATGGAACGGTAGGTGAAGTCAAAATGGGCTATCAGGAGAGTTTATTTTATATCAAGCCGCAGCGCCATTTTGACAAAATGGTGCGTGCTTATGAGAAAGCGGAGTATGCCGGATATTACGAAGTCGCCGGTGCGAAACCTCGCTCCGTGATCGTACTGAAACAGCCCGCTGGAGAACTTCCTGCGGGCACCAGACTTCTGTGGGTATGCGGTGATCGGAGCTTTCATTCGCCCTCCGGCGTGTTCGGCGGGCAGTTTCATACCGGCGGCAAAATTGAGGTAATTCCGGTGGAGAAATTGTTTGACGGCCCGGAAGATCCCCGGCTTTCCAACATTGATTTGGATTCCCCTCAAACCACGGAAAATGACTATTTGAAGCGGTACAGCGCAGACCATTATGCTTATCGGATCAAGTATGATCGGGAGCGTTAAATGGACGCCCCATTTTTTCCAAAAATCAATCTGAAATCAGGAGGTGAGCAGATTGCCGTACTACACAAAAGAACAAATCCAGCAGGCTCGGCAAGTGGATTTGCTGACGTACTTACAAAGTCATAACCCCGGAGAGTTAGTTCATGTGAGTGGTGGAACTTACTGCACCAAAAGCCATGACTCGCTGAAAATCTCCAACGGAAAATGGTGCTGGTGGAGCCGCAATATCGGAGGCTCTACCGCCCTGGATTATCTGGTCAAAGTGTGTGGCTACAAACTGCCGGAGGCGGTTGGAATGATCCTCGGTGAGCAGCCCGCACTTCCTTCACGGCCTGTATCAAAGCCGCCTCCCAAGTCCCATCTTGACTTCCAACTGCCGGAACGAAATCCCGATACCAGACGAGTATTCGCTTATTTGTGCGCCAGGGGAATTGACGCCGAGATTATCAATCACTGCATCAAGTCGGGCCAACTTTACGAGGACGCCAAACGGCATAACTGCGTGTTTGTGGGCTTTGAAAATGGCACAGCCAAATATGCCTCTTTGCGAGGTACATTGTCTCACTCAACCTTTGTTGGTGAGGTGGCCGGAAGTGACAAGCGGTATTCATTCTGTATGCCGCTGCAAGCCAACAACCGGGAAAGTGTGTGCGTTTTTGAAAGCGCCATTGACGCTCTCTCCTATCTGAGTATCCTCAAGCGAAAGGGGCAGAACTGGAGAAGCGCCAACTGTCTTTCTCTCTCAGGAATTTATCGCCCCAAGGCCGACACAGAGCTAAAGCTACCGCTGGCTTTGGAAACCTATCTCCGGCATAATCCGGGTATCAAAAGAATCATTTTGTGCCTGGACAACGACGAGCGTGGCCGGGAAACTGCGCAGGCACTTCAACAATGCTTACAGGGGTATCAGGTGCTGGATAATCCACCGCCCAAAGGAAAGGATTACAACGACTATTTGCAGATTCAGAGAGGAATCGCAGGCCGGGTGAAAACCCGTGGGGGAGAGGAACGGTAATTTTTTTCGGAAAGGTGAACTTGGGGAACAGGCGGCTTGCCGCCTGTTCCTGCAAGCATAGCATTTTGGTATCAAAATGCGCTTGTTAGGGGGCTTCCCCCTAATACCCCCGTTGAATGCAGCATCAATCCGTGACTTGCTGCGGGACGCATGGGAAAGGAGCATAATGGCAAAAAAATATCCTATCATCTATGCTGATCCCCCGTGGAACTACTCGCAAAAAAGGGTGAACGGAGCAGCAGAGAAACACTATTCTACCATGAGCATAGAGGAACTTTGTGCGCTGCCCGTGGCTGAAATTTCCGCCTCAGACTGCGTTCTTTTCCTGTGGACGACATTTCCCC
The DNA here is from genome assembly GCF_944387805.1 of uncultured Pseudoflavonifractor sp. Taxonomy (GTDB): domain Bacteria; phylum Bacillota; class Clostridia; order Oscillospirales; family Oscillospiraceae; genus Pseudoflavonifractor. The sequence goes on from NZ_CALXGI010000007.1 coordinate 69,030, forward strand.
AACTTCCCAATGCTTTACAGTTGATACAGGCGTGGGGATTCTCCTACAAAAGTGTAGCGTTTGTTTGGCTGAAGAAAAACCGCAAAGCAGATAGTTGGTTTTATGGAATGGGCTTTTGGACGAGGGCAAATGCGGAAGTTTGTCTCTTGGCCACAAAAGGGCACCCAACACGGAAAGCGGCCAATGTCCATCAATTCATCATCTCGCCTGTTGAGGCTCACAGCAAAAAGCCGGATGAAGTCCGTGAAAAAATAGTTGCTCTCATGGGTGATTTACCTCGTGTAGAGTTATTTGCTCGTCAGACCACACCTGGATGGGACGTATGGGGAAACGAGGTTGAATCTACTCTTCTGAATTTTGGCCCGTCCCACACATCGAGTGGAGAGGAAGGTTGTGATATGGCAAAACGCAATAGAGCAAAGGTCATTCGATTTACGGACGAAGAATGGGATCACTTAAATCAAGAGGCGGATAAAGCTGGCGTGTCAAAAGAACGATTTGTTAGAGACGCCGTTGCTGGAATCGAGTTGACGCCTAAGCCGCCGGAAGAACTGGCGGCATTGATAAAAGAACTGAATGCCATTGGCAACAATATCAACCAGATTGCCAGAATCGCAAATAGCAAGCATGAGATTACCCAACAGGAACTTGCGGTGGTAGAGTGCTTGGTAAAGCAAATTTGGGAAAAGGTATTGGAGCTGTAAATGGCTATTACAAAAGTGATTGCAATTCGTTCCAGATTGGATAGTCGAGTGAACTATGTGACCAATAGCAAAAAGACAACATTGTCCGCTGGCCTTACTTACATTACAAATCCAGAGAAAACAGAGCAATCGTTTTTTGTCACCGCAATTAACTGTGGCAGTCCAGAAACAGCGTATCGGGAAATGCAGCAAGTCAAGCAGCGTTTTCACAATACAGGCGGAGTGCTTGGCTACCACTTTATTCAATCGTTTGCCCCTGGAGAGGTTACGCCGGAGCAGGCTCATAAAATTGGCGTAGCATTTGCGAAAGAAGTATTCGGAAACGCTTATCAAGTTGTAGTAGGCACACACCTGGATCGGGCGCATCTTCACTCTCATATCATCATCAATTCAGTTTCCTTTTTGGATGGGAAAAAATATCACTCCAGTCCAATTAGCTATTACAATACCATTCGCAAAACCTCAGATGAACTGTGCAAAGCGGAAAATCTCTCAGTTCTGTCTCCCGAAAACAAGGGACAGCACTATGCCGAGTGGAAGGCCCAGCAGGAGGGCAAACCGACGCTCTCTCAAATGCTCCGGGATGAGATCGACTTGGTGATCCGTGACTGCTTTACCTTTCCCGATTTTCTTAACCTGTTGGAGAAAAAGGGATACGCAGTCTCCCGGAACCCCAACCGCAAATACCTGACGGTACGGCCACCCGGAGCAAAGCGAAATTTCCGCCTGGATCGGCTGGGCGAAGGGTACACCGTGGAGGACATCAAGCAGCGTATCCAGGAGCAGCAGCGGGCCATTTTGGAGGGCCGTGTTCCCGCCTATCAGCCGCTTCCGGTTCGGCGCTATCGTTTCTCCGGTTCCTGGAGAACTGTCCGCAAAAAGAAGATCACCGGCTTTTATGCGCTGTACCTCAGATACGTTTATCTGCTGCGCCGGTACAAAAGGCCGACCCGAAAAAGAATCTCTTATGAAATGCGTCGTGAAGTGCTCCGTCTGGAACGCTATCAGGCGCAATTTTTATATCTCCATGAGCATGGCATTTCCACCGTGGAGCAGCTTATGGAGCGTCAGGCACAAATCGAGCAGGAGATCCAGCAGCGGACAGAACTCAGGCAACCGCTCTATACAAAAAGGAGGTGTGAAACCGATGAGAAGATCAAAGAAGAACTCGCCCGTGAGATTGACCGCCAGACCGCCTCCTTACGGGAGCTTCGGAAGGAGCGAACACTCTGCAAACGGATCGAACAGCAGATTCCCGGTATTCAGCAGAACTTACGGGAGTTCGAGAAAAACAAATCACAAAATCAGAAGGAGGTTATCAGACATGAGTACCAGCGGAGAAACCGCTGATCTGATGGTACGGGAAGGGATTCAGATTACTGAGAGCGCCCTCAAGCTGGCAGGGCTGGGAGCCAAAAATCTGGCGGCGCTGCTGATTGCCCTGGCCAACGACAACCAGAAGGTTGCCGGTAAAACCACGTTGAAGCGACTGATCCAGGATCGGGAGGAGCTGACCATTTTCTCCATTAACGAGCAGGACTTGGCTGCGTTCAAAAAGGAGAGTACCCAGTACGGTGTCCTGTACTATCCGATCATCAACAAGGCTGAAAAGACCGGCACGGTGGAGATCATGGCAAAGGCCAAGGACGCCCGCCAGATCAATCGCATCCTGGAGCGTATGGGCATTGCCGTTCCCACTCGCCAGGAGGACGAGGCCGCAAAAAAAGAGGCGTCCCGTGTTCCATCCGGCGAAAAATCCAGGGAATGCGGGACAGATACGAGAGCAGCTACCGAGGATATGAACAGTGACCCCAAGCAGCGACCCTCCGTGCGTAAAAAGATGGAGGCTTTCAAAGCGCAACAAGCCCAGCGTGATAAGGGACAGCCCCAGCGTGAAAAGGGTGCTCCCGTTTTTCACCACGCCAAGAACGGCAAAAAATCAAGAGGGGGACTGGAACGATGAAGCGCATCTTTTGTATCCTGTGTGCTATGGCCTTGCTGCTCGGCGGCGTCACGACCACCGCATTTGCGGCGGCGGCTCCCACCGAAACGCCCCAGGCGGCGGAGGGCGACAACACCGTCTCTCCCTCCCCGGAAGGGGTGACGGAGGTGCCGATCCCCACGCCTGATCCGGTGCCGCTCTATCCCGCCGAGGTGAAGCAGAGCGAGGAAAACGGAGTAACTCGGATCGAAAAGATCTACTATCTCTCCGCCCAGGATGACCCGTCCAACATTCCCACTGAGGACTTTGAGCGTGAGGGAAAGGTTTACACGCTGCTGGATGTGTTGAAACAGGCCCAGATCGAGAGTGACACCCAGGACTATGTGGAGGTTCTGACACTGGATTCCGATACCCAGGACATGGAGAAGATTCTGGCCATGCTGGAGCCGGAGCTGGAAGTACAGACCGAGGACGGCTATCAGGGAGTTCTCTCCCTGGATCACACCACCATCACGGTGGAGGCCGCAGGCTACAAGAGCAGCAGCCGCACTGTGTCGGCTACCCGCACCTATCCCAACCTGTCCGGAGCAGATGTGTCCCTGATCCCCAAGAGCATCACAGACAGTGGCCGGACGCTGACGCTGGCCGATGTGCAGTGGCAGGAGGCTGCAACCACTCAGACCGACGGATATGATATGGCTCTGCGCTATACCGCCACCGCTACCTACACCGGCACAGCCACCAGCAAATACGCAACCGGCTATGTGGTTACGGCAAACTATGTGGGAGAGGTCACCAGGGTGAGCACCGATGTGATTACCTATACGGCGGTATTTTCCAGCGGCGACTCCGCATCTGCCGGCAAGGACACTGATGCCGCTATCGACACTACGCAGTCCGCCCCGTTCTCCTTTGATTGGAAATGGCTGCTGATCCCCCTTGGGTTGGGTGCTCTGGGCTGCGCCGGTTATTTTGGGCAGAAAGGCTACAAACACTACATCAACAAGAAACGGGGGTACGAATGACATGAAGAAACTGCTTGCCACGCTGCTTGCCGCCTGCTGCCTGACGGGGGCCACCATGCTGCCCGCCAGTGCGCTGGAGTATTCCTTTGATGCGCCGGACAATCCGCTCTTTGGCAGGCCCACCTCGGATGACACCATCTATGTGACCACCGGCGCACCGGCCAACACCGACCGTAGCAAGAACGCTGCCTTGATCCCACCTACCTTTGGCTCGCCCACCTCCTACGTTCTGGGCAGCGGCGAGCTGCTGACGCCCAATCTGATCCGGGACGGGCAGATTTATACTGGCCCTGGAAACGCCACCTCGGCGGGCACTGGGACGGTGACTGTCCCCGGAGCTACCGGGACGACCACCATTCCGAACACCTCCACGGTGCCGACCTTACCCAGTGTGGATACCAGCGGCAGCGTAACGGCTTATACGCCGGTGACGGATGCCCTCTATTACAGCGGCGGCTATATCGCCACCTTGTCCATCCCTTCCATCGGCCTGAAGGTCAATGTCAACGAGGGAACGAGCGCCACCGCCCTGGCTACGGGGGCGGGGCATTTTGAGAACACCAGCATCTGGAATGGCAATGTGGCAATCGCAGGCCATAACAGAGGTGTGAATAACCACTTTGGCAAAATCCATACGCTGTCTGGAGGTGATAAAATTACCCTGACCACAAAGCTGGGCACCCGCACCTATGAGGTGTACTCGGTGCAGAAGATCCTCAGCACCCAGGTGTCGGTGTTGGATGCCACCAACGACAACATCATTACCCTTGTCACCTGTGTCATGGATCAGCCCGCTTATCGTTGGTGTGTGCAGGCAAAGATGGTTTGATTTTTTGACAGCCTCTTATATCCTTGCTATGATGTCGGCAGAAATCGCTCAGACAAGGAGGCTTTGATGATGAAAAAGAATATCCCCATGTTTCTCGCAGGTCTGTTCTGCGGGGCTGCCCTGTTTGGCGGCAGCGTAGCCTATGCTGCTGGCATCCTTGCAACACCCACCACCGACCTTGACCAGCGGATCACATTGGACGGTCAGGAAATCGAGCTGATTGGCTATGTGATTAACGGCAACAACTACTTCCAACTCCGGGATCTTGGCGACAAGCTGGGATTTGGCGTGAGCTGGGACAACGACACCCGCACCGTGGTGATTACCACAGAACCTACCGGACAGACTGAGAATCCGGCTAACGTGGCTACCACCGCAGACCCCTATCATGCGGCGGCGGCAACCGGCTCCCGGTATCAGCCCAAAGTAGGCGATCAGATCCTCTGCGATGACGGTTCTACCTACACTATTACAGACGTGAGCCGTTGGGACAAGAATATGTTCCAGGATGGCCCTCTCCCTGAACTGCCCACCGCCACCTGCGATTGGAGCCTCATGCCCCAGGTAGAACTCCCTGCCCCGGAGGTTCGCCGGTACAGCAGCGCAGGACAGGACTATCTCTTTGCCCGCAACATCTACGAATCCCGCCGGATGCTGTATACTTTATTTAATGCCATCGGAGACAACCCCGAAACCTGGAAGGATGGGAAGCCGGTTCTCCATCCCAGCGGAAATGCGAAGGTGAAGATTTCCTTCACTATTCCTACGGAAATCACCCCACAGACCTTCTGGCCCTGGAGATCTTCTGAGATTACCAATCTCTTTAATTCCTGCCCTCCCGGAACCTATTACATGGAAGCGTGGGACGTTTATAAAAACGGCGTTTTCCAGCGCACCGAGTATAACATCATGCACCGCATCTAGCCTATATCCATTAAACTTCATATCCACCTAAAAAGACGCCCAATGCGATTGCATCGGGCGTCTTTGCTATTCAAAGGAGGTCATACCATGACACGGAGACTGCTTGCACTGGTACTGTGCATTGCCACCTTGCTGAGCCTCTGTACCGGCTTTGCCTCTGCTGCCAACACTGTGGAGGACGCTCTGGGTGAAGTTGACATCTACAACGGCGGTTACGAGCTGGCCTACCTGTCCATCAACGGGCGGGTACAGTCCCAGAAGTACACTTACTACAATTACATCAACGCAGCTGGCCAGCAGAAGGAGATCCCGGCCTACTGCGTCAACCCCAATCTATATGGAGTTCCGCAGACCGTTGGGGTTGGGGAAAGCATTTCCTATCTGGCCGAAGAAAAGACCAGCGATCCCAAGGTGATGGGTATTATTGCAAACGGCTATCCTACCCGTGGCCTTGCGGAGCTGAACCTGGAGAACAAGTACCAGGCGTACTATGCCACAAAAATGGCGCTCTGGTGCTATCTGCTCTCCAACTGGAACATCAATAACCTGAAAGTTAATCCCTCCCTGTCTGGAGTTGAGTTGACCCGGGCGCAGAAAATTCTTGCGGCAACAAAGGACATTTACGCCAGGGGCACCAGCTGGACTGAGACACTTTCTCCCAGTGTCACCTGCACCCCGGATCGTGATACCGCATACGCCGTCACCGTAGACGGCAAGCAGTACAAGCAGCAGGTATTTACCTTCTGGAGCAAGACCTGGGTTTGCGATTATACAGTCAATGTGGGTTTCACCGACCCCGCCTCTGTTCCCGAAGGAACCCGTATTGTTGACCTTAACAACCAGGATATTACCACCATTACAACCGAAGGGACTGGCGATGGGTACGCCGGTCAGTTCAAGGTGCTCTACCCGGCAGACAGCATCCAGGGTGAGACTGGCAGCGTCCAGCTCTCCTTCAGCACAAATGTCTACAAGTACGCTGTGTTCTATGCCGTATGCCAAGAGAAGGACACCTATGGCAACTTGCAGAACTATGTAGTAGACACCGACCCCACCGTTACCATGAACCTGTCCGCATACAGCAATTACGCTGATAACCCGGACGATGAACCCGATGAAACTGGACTGCGGATTCTGAAATACGAAACCGGGACGGAGCTGCCTCTTTCCGGCGCACGGTTTGAGGTTATCGGCCCCGATGGTGACAGCATTGGCTCCTTTGTCACTGACAGCAACGGCGAGATCTATATTCCCCTGCTGAAAACCGGCAATTACACCGTCATTGAGCGGGAAGCCCCCAATCATTACCTGATCAGCAAGGAACCCACGCAGAATGTGACAGTGGTATATGATGAGATTGCGGAAGTCACCTACTTCAACGATCCCTATGGCAGTCTGCGCATCGAAAAGAAGTCCAACACGGGTATGAACCTGCCCGGTGCCGTTATCACCATTGAGCATATCGAAAGTGGGCAGACCTACACCACCACCACCAACTCCGCAGGCTGTGCTATTTTCACCGAGATCAAGCCTGGAGCCTACCGTGTTCAGGAAAAGACGGCTCCGGTTGGCTGGAAGCTGGACGATACCATCTACACCACGACGGTAGTTGCCGGTGAAACCACCACGCTGCCTATCATCAATGAGGAACTCCCCGGCCTACGCATTGTCAAGTACGACCGCAAAAACTATCTGGCCATGCCCGGAGTGACCTTCGAGGTATTCCGTGACGAAGTAAGCCTGGGTAAATTCCAAACGGACGCATTTGGTGAAATTCTGCTGACCGATCTGGAACCCGGAACCTACCGAGCGGTGGAAGTAGACACCGGAAACGATGGCTATATCCTGGACACCACCCCCCAGTCGGTGGAACTGAAGGCCGGTGACGGCATTAAGGAACTGACCTTCTTTAATGATATGAAACCCGGCATGAGGCTCATTAAGGTGGATTCCGCCGATCCGTCCAAGGTGATCCCCAATGCGGTCTTTGAGATCAAGTCGGTGGCGGGTGACTATGGCCCGGAGGAGTTTACCACCGATGAAAACGGCGAGATCGACCTGTCCCACCTGCCCGCTGGAGCCTATGTGGTAACGGAGAAGTCCTGCCCCGGCTACATCATCGACGAAGCCCAGCGCATTATCCAGCTTGATCCCAACGAGGACGCCCAGTTCGTCTTTACCAACTCCATCAAGCCGTCCTTCCAGCTGATTAAGCTCAGCGCCGACGGCTCCCGGCTGGCTGGCGTCACCTTCCGCATTGCCAAAATCGAGGATGGAAGCCACTACCTTGACCGTACCACCAATTCCCAGGGCGAGATCCTGATTGCGGATCTGGAGCCGGGTGTCTACTCCGTCAAGGAAACCGCTACGGTGGCCGACCACATCTTAGACCCCACCGAATACCACGTTGAGCTGTTCCCTGGTCAGACCTCTACAATCACCATTCAGAACGACAAGCGGCCTGACCTGACTATCCGCAAGACTGATAAGGACACCGGCGAACCCATCTCCGGCGTCACCTTCACGCTGAACTATGCGGACGGCCCCACCATTACCACCGAACCCACCGGCGAGGACGGCACCGTGACCATCGAGAACCTGCTGCCCGGCGTTTATACCGTCACCGAGCAGAGTGTGCCGGAGGGCTATATCCTGGACGCCACCCCCCAGCAGGTGACACTGGAGCCGAACCGGGACGCTACGGTGCAGTTCCAGAACTACAAGCGGCCCACACTGACCATCCACAAGGTGGACATCAACGGCAACGCCCTGACGGGGGCTATCTTTGAAGTCAAGACCAAGGCGGGCGTGAAGATCGGAGACTTCCCCGTAGGCCCGGACGGTTCTATTACCGTTGAGAATATCCATCTGGATGAGGGTTACTACGTCGTCACCGAAATCCAGGCCCCGGACGGCTACATTCTGGACTCCACCCCTCACGAGGTTTATCTGCGGCCCGGTAAAACCACCGAGATCTCCATTGAGAACGAGAAGAAACCGGGCCTGACCATCAAGAAGATTGATTCCGTCACCGGCAATCCTCTGAAGGGGGCAAAGTTTGAGCTTTGGGTAGCCAAGGACAACACCGAGGACGGCACCTATCAGAAACTGGAGCAGAACTTCTACTATACCGATGAAAACGGCGAAATCTACCTGGATAAGCTGGACACCGGCTGGTACAAGGTGGTGGAGGTTGATCCGCCCATCGGCTATACCCTCCGTGACCCCTCCGAGCAGACCATTTACGTGGACAACGACAAGGCTGTGGAGCTGATTTTTGAGAACACGCCCCTCAGTGCCCTGGTGGTCTGGAAGTTCGATTCCGTCACCGGCGAGGCCCTGGAGGGCGCTGTGTTCCAGGTGCGCTACCTGGGCGGCACCTCCGGCACCGGCGGCACCGTGATCGGCACCTATAAGACCAGCGCCAACGGCAGCTTTACCGTCACCGGCCTGGAGGCGGGCACTTATGTCGTGGAGGAGCTGGCCAGTCCCAATGGCCATGTCATCGACACCGCACCCCAGACCGTGTTTATCTCCGGCAAGGAGCAGGATGTGGTACAGCTGTACTTCGGCAACTCTCCCAAGGGAAGCCTGCTGATTAAGAAGATCGACAGTGAAACCCATGAGCCGCTCAGCGATGTGGAGTTCATGATTACTACTGCCGACGGAACTGTGGTAGGCGACGCCAACGGCAAATTTGTCACCGATAGCGCCGGTACGATTTTGGTTGAGGGTATCGACCCCGGCACCACCCTGGTGGTCAAGGAAACCCGAGCTAAGACCGGCTATGAGCTGGACGATACTCCCCAGACCGCCACGATCAAGGCGGGACAGACCGTCACCCTCGAATTCCGCAATGCTCCCCAGGGCTGTCTCCTCATTACCAAGGTGGACAGCGTGACCCACAAGCCCCTGTCCGGCGTTCAGTTCAAGATTGCCGGGTGCAACGGCTGCGAGTATCCGGCAGGCACCTACACTACCGACGCCAACGGCCAGATCAAGCTGAGCCACATTCCCTCCGGCTGCTACTCCATTACGGAAACCAAGGCCGCAGCGGGCTATCTGCTTAACGGTACCGCCCAGACCGTCAAGGTGGAGAGCGGCAGCTGCAAGGAAGTCACCATCGCCAATGAGCCGCTGGGTGGACTGGTCATCAAGAAGATGGACAGCGTAACCAAGGAACCTCTCAGCGAGGTGACTTTCAAAGTGACCACCACGGACGGGGCCGTAGTCGGTACGTCCAACGGTGAGTTCCGCACCGATGAAAACGGTTATATCACCATCCCCGACCTGGAGCCGGGTGGCTATGTGGTGCAGGAGGTCAAGGCCAAGGAGGGCTACCTGCTGGACAACACCCCCAAGACCATCCAGATCAAGGATCATCAGACCTACACCCTGGAGTTCTTCAACCAACCCAAGGGCAATCTTATCATCAACAAGCTGGATTCCGTTACCAAGGCTCCCCTGGAGGGCGTGGAGTTTGAGCTGACCTACTCCGACGGCTCCTATGTGGACGCAGAAGGCGGCACCCTCTCCAGCAAGGGCCTTTATACCACCGATGAAAACGGCCAGATCATCCTGTCCGGGCTGACCGGCACCATTGTGGTGACGGAAACCAAGACCATCGAGGGTTATACCATCCACGAACAAACCCGTACCCAGACGGTGGTCATCAACCCCAACGACACCCAGGAGCTGACCTTCTACAACGACCCTGTGGGCGGCGTGGAGATCATCAAGGTTGACGAAGCGGATAAAACGGAGCGGCTGGCCAATGCCACTTTTGAAATCCGCCAGATGAATGACGCCCTGGTGGATACCGTGACCACCGACAAGTATGGCCGGGTGTTCCTGGCCCTGGAGGACGGGGCCTATTATGCGGTGGAGATCGAGGCCCCGGAGGGCTATAAGCTGGATGATACCCCCCACTACTTTGAGGTGGTGGACGGCAAGACCAGTAAGCTGACCGTGACCAACAAAGCCTTCTCCGGCATCCTCATACACAAGACCGACAGCAGCACCGGCAAGGGCATCTACGGCGTGACTTTCCTGCTGTATGACGCCAACAATAACCCTGTGGGCCAGTACACCAGCGACAACCAGGGCTACGTCTACATTGAGAACATCGAAACCGGGCGCTACTATCTCCGTGAGCTGGAGAACGAGGGGTACATCCTGGACACCCAGCGCAAGACCGTCTATGTAAAGTCCGGCGAGACAACCTTGGTGGAGTGGGAGAACACCCCCATCATGGGGCAGATCCAGATCATCAAGAAGTCTGCGGACGATAACCCCATCAACGCCCTGCCCGCCGGGACGCTGCTGGAAGGAGCTGTGTTTGAGGTCTACGACAAGGCGGGCAATGTGGTGGACACCATTGTGTCCGACTACAATGGCAGAGCGGTATCCAAGCTCCTGCCCCTGGGCCGCTATACCATCCGTGAGGTACAGGCCCCCGACTATTACTCCATCAATCCCACCGTCCTGACCGCATACCTGGATTATGAGGGCCAGATCGTGACCTTCGAGGTGGAGGACAACAGCGTGTCCACCGGCGTATCCATCAAAAAGACCGGCTATGCCGAGGTCATGCCCAACCAGCCCATCCGGTACACCATCACCGGCATCGGAAACACCTCTACCGTGCCGCTGTCCTCCTTCTACTGGAGAGACACGCTGCCCGGTCAGGTGCAGCTTTCCAAGGTGGTCACCGGCACCTACAACCAGCAGCTCTCCTATAAGATCGTCTATAAGACCAATCTGAAAGACAGCTATCAGACCCTGGCAGACAGCCTTTCCACCACCAAGAACTATGTGCTGGAAGCCAGCCCTGCGGCCCTGGGCCTTGCCTCCAACGAGCGTGTCACTGAGATCATGTTCGTGTTCGGCACCGTCAAGGGCGGCTTTGGTCAGGTGGAAACCGCCTATATCCACGGCAATGTGGTGAATGGCCTTGCCAATGGCTCCAGCATTGTCAATGTGGCCGATGTGGGCGGCGTCTACAATGGTCAGTGGATTCAGGCCGTGAGCCGCTGGGTGACCAAGGTTTACGCCAAGACCATTACGACCCTGCCCAAAACCGGGTATTAAGCCGTGAAGCGCAATCAGAATTTTCGCAGTGCCGCCCCTTTGTGGGCGGCACTGTCTGTTCTGGTGATTTGGGCCGCTCTGCTGATTGCCACCGCCTACGAGGACGGTATGAACCTATTTACCCTGATGGAGCACATATCCGGGCAGTTTGCCCATCCGTTCTCCATCCAGTGGAAACCCCACTCCATGAAGGTTGTGTTGATCTGTCTGGTGTGTTACTGCTGCGGAATCGGCTTGTATTACACCTCCAGGGAGAATCGCAGGCCCGGAGAGGAGTATGGCTCAGCCAAATGGGGCGACCCCAAGGCCCTCTGCAAGAAGTACATGGATGCTAAGAATCCGCTGTCCAACGTGATCCTTACTAGAAACGTATCTATCAGCTTCAACAGCTACAAGCACCGGCGGAACCTCAACATCGTCGTAGTGGGCGGCTCCGGTTCCGGCAAGACCCGCTTTGTGGCCAAACCCTGGCTTTACAGCGCAAACTGCTCCTATATCGTCACAGACCCCAAGGGGGAGCTGCTGCGGGCTTCCGGGAATCTGCTCAAAGAGATGGGATATGAGATCGTGGTATTCAACCTGATCGACCCCAGCCAATCGGATGGCTATAACCCCTTCGCCTATATCCGCAACGAGGCCGACGTGCTGAAGCTGATGGACAATCTGATCCGCAACACCACCCCCAAAAACGCAAATAACTCTGACCCATTCTGGGAGAAAGCGGAAATTGCATTGGATTCCGCTCTCATGCTCTATCTGCTCCATGAGGCTCCGCCTTATGAGCAAAACCTTGAAATGATTACCTACCTGCTGACCTGTGCGCAGGTGCGAGAGGAGGATGAGCAATACCAAAGCCCTCTGGATCAACTGTTTCTGGAGCTGGAGTACAACAAGCCAGATCACATAGCAGTCCATCAGTATAAGATTTTCAAACAGGCCGCAGGCAAGACGGCAAAGACAATTCTTGTGTCGGCAGCTGTCCGTCTAGCGGCATTGGCCATGCCGCAGTTTGCCGCCATGACCTTCAGGGACGACATGGACTTCGGTTCTCTTGGAGAACGCAAGAGAGCCATTTTTTGTGTCATCCCTGTGGCAGACGGTAGCATGAACTACCTCGTAGGTATGCTCTACACCCAATGCTTCCAGGAGCTGTACCGGGTGGCGGATGAAAAGTACAAAGGCAAGCTGCCCATCCCGGTGCGTGTCATCCAGGATGAATGGGCCAACGTTGCCCAGCCAGACAGCTACCCCAAAATCCTGGCCACTTGCCGCAGCTATAATATCAGTCTCAATATCATTGTCCAGAACATCGCTCAGATCAAAAACATCTACGAAAAGGAATGGGAGAGTATCATCGGCAACTGTGATACTCTCCTATTTTTAGGCGGCGGCAACGAGCCGACCTCTCTGGAGTTTATGAGTAAGCTGCTGGGCAAGGAAACGCTGGACACCCGCACCCGTGGCCTGACCCGTGGGCACAGCGGCTCCAGCTCCACCAA
>NZ_CALXGI010000008.1 GCF_944387805.1 uncultured Pseudoflavonifractor sp.
AGGTAAAGCGCCTCTGCAATGATATGACAGAACTGCTGGAGAAGAAATTGGCGAGGTATCTCAATGAGCACTGAAAATATCGCCCATGAAAAACGCTATCGGGACTGGCGGGCGCAGTATGATGCCATGTTTGCACCGGAGAACCGATCTCCTCAGCAAGATGAGCAGTTTCCGCTGACGGATGGATATTCCATCCGCTCCAAAGCCTACATCTATGACGGCGATCTGCATCTCTGCGGCAGCGAGAGCGAACTGCTGGACAATGAGGGCAAGGTGCGATATGCTTGGCGTAATCTGGACACGGATGGTGAATTCTGCTCCCTGTTTCGCCACCACAACGGAAAGCACTATCTGATTTTCCGCACAGAACTGTATGGATACAGCGTTCTGGAGGTGGAGAGCGGACAGGAGATGCACTATGTCCCTGCCTGTGTCCACCCGGGGGAGGGCCAGAAAGCCGAAGAAGTGTTCATCTGGACCGGCGCGGACTATGACCCTGGCGCTGATCTGCTGGCTGTCACCAGCTGCATTTGGGCCTGTCCCTACTCCACTAATCGTGCTGGACTTTTCCTGTCCGCTCCAGCCCCAGCCCCCGGAGCATTGGCTGGATCTGCGGCACATCGTTGACCCGGACAATACCCGGTTTGACGATATCGAGTTTGTCCGCTGGAGAAGCGACGCTCTGCTCCTCCGATGCTGCGATACAGAGAATGGCCGGTGGAAAGAAGTGCGAGTATCATTGGAGCGGTTGCAGTCCGTAATGTCACGATATCAAAAGGAGTGATGATATGGCAGGCGTATCCACTTGGAGCGGAATGCGGAACAAACTGGAGAATGATTACCTGTGCCCGGCGCTCCGGGGCCGCATCCAGTATTTTGCCACCAGCTACTGGGAAAGCCATGACCAAACAGGCCGGGCGGCCATTCGATTGGACGGCGTGGAGGTGCTGCGAAGCAACTACTATGCCTATGAACAGCATTTTTGGAACAGATATCAGGCCCTGCGGCGGGAGGGTGTCGGAGAGGTCGACCCAAAGGCCCCCTTCCGGCTGGCCCATGAAGGGACGCTGAACGACGGCTGTTTTGACAACGGTTTTTTCTATGAGGCGTTTCACGAATTTGACAACCAGAGCATTGAGAAAAGCCTCGTCAGTGGGAATCCTCTTGTCCGCATCTTTGCCCTTCTGGACCGCAGGCTGGGAAAGCGCCGCCTGCTGGCTTTGGAGGAATCCATGGAGCAGGAACTGGACTGGGTGCGGGCCTTCTATGTGATTCGGATGCAGGCCGAAGGGTTGATGGAAAAAGAATGATATTCAGGAGGAATTGCCATGTCACAGATCGCATCCTTTTATCTTCTCAAAGACGGCCAGCGGCAGGAACTGTCCAACGGTGACTGCTCCGGCGCGGTCTATATGGCCATCTGGGACTGGTGTGAGAGCGAGCTGGATCTGGATGTCCGTTTTCCTGCTCCCCAGACGGAGGACACCCTGGACTGCGCTCTGCTGAAGGGAGAGCTGGCGTCTAAACTGCTGGTAGCTCTGCGGGAGCAGAACCTCCCGGAGCTGGCCGCTAAAATTGCCCCAGACTGGGATCTACTCACCGAGGCGGTACAAAGCGGACTTGAAACGCTGCGCTCCCATCTGGAACTGGTGCAGGGCGACGCTGCACTGCTGTATGAAATGTTGTAAGACGGAGGGATACCATGCTGGCAAAGCGGTTTAAACACATTTTACATGATCTGGGCATGGCTGGGCTGGATCACCCTCTGTTCTACCATGCGCCGGTGGGCATCCGGTTTGAAATCGGCGGGGAGGAACCAATTTATCTGGACAGGAGTGCGGCGAAGCTGAAAACCAACCCCGCCTATGTTCAGGGGGCGCTGAACCGGGCCGCCGCAATCTATCGGGCACTTCCGGCAGTGCCGGACCTTCTGCGGATCGACGGGTATCCCGATGAAGAACCTGCCGAGTCCCTGCTGACAGTTATCCGGCAGCGAATGGGACTCCCGGTTCCCGATGAGCAACTTCCGGCCATAGAGCAGGATGAAGATGGGGATACCCATGCACAAGTGCAGTTTTACTGGGATCTCAGCGGGATTACCTTTCAGCCGGAGCAACTTCTACAGGAAATCATTCTGGGGGATATCGGAGGCTGGAGCGGCTTTGTGTCCAGCGTCTATCTGACAGGGCCGGGACCGTTCCTCTACCACCTGTACGATGACCGGGGGCTGGATGTGCTGGGCAGTTCCAGAGAACTGCTTTTGCCGCTTTACCATCAGTTTCATGGCTGGATCTTGGAGTACGATCTGGAGAAAATCGACAGGCTGTTCGCTCCAGCAAAAGGATGACCGCATAACAGAGAAGGAGGCATCACTATGGGACTTGATATCTACGCCGGAACATTGACCCGGTACTATTCCCACAGCTGGAAGACAGTTGTTCAGCAGTGGGCGGAGGAAAACGGATACGCCTTTAACCGGATCACGCCGGATGGAGAACCTGCTGATAACGAGGAAGAAATGTCCCCGGCTGAGATCCAGACGGCGGTGGAGAACTGGCGGGATCAGATCTTGAGCGCCATTTCTCAGCCGGGCCAGCCCCCCTACACTCCCTGGCCGGAGGACAATGAGAAGCCCTATTACACCGACAAGCCGGATTGGGATGCCTTCGGCGCTATGCTGCTGGTGGCCGCCTGCCATACATACGATGAGCCGGTACCCCCCACCGTGGAAAAGGACTGGAACTTCGGGGAGCATCCTCTGGTCGCGCGCCTTGGATCAGATGAGGAGCGGGTGTGGTCCCTGTTCCGTGGGGCTACCTGGTGGCTGCCTCTGGCGGATTCCTTCTTATTTCAGGCGCCTCTGCCCACCGATGATCGGGCGATGATCGCCACCCTGGGCGGTCTGCGGAAGGAGTTGGAGAAGCTGAACCAGCTGGCGTGGCAGGCCGATGAGGATACCATCCTTGATTGGGCAGACACGGAGGGATACCCGGTAGACGGGACCGTAGGCTCGGATGGACAGTATAGCAAGGCGGACATCCTGGAACACACCCAGTATGGCACCCAATCCCTTGCCAAGTTTGCCTTCTCCATGTTCTGGCGGGCCATGCTGTTTGCCGAGGAACAGCAGGTGCCCATCCTGCTGGATTATTGATGGAGTCCTGCCCGGAGACGGTGTGGCTTTGCAAAAACAGGCTATTATCCAGAGCTACAGGCTAAGGAGCTGATAGATCAAGTCTTGCATGACTATAGATATGAAAGATCTATAACTCCGGCTAAAATGGAGCCAGTTATTTTAAGACCATGACAAAGAGAGGTAAACAGATGTTTAAGATAGATGCCGACCAGTTTTCCTGGATCTGCGGCCCGGAGGATGATCCCGAGGATCTCTGTCTGCATGGTCATGTGACGGTACAGATCGGCAAGACAGTGATGGAGTATGATGGGACTGTCAGCGCGACCGCACTCTATTTACTAAAGACCTTGACAGAGGATAAGATCATGTCAGAAAATGATATCCAGATGGTTCCGTGCTGTGGGCACTTCTTGATTGCCAATAAGGATCTGTCCGAAGTCACGATCTCAGGCTGCGATAACGGTTTAGACTGGTCTGTTGTCCACGAGAACGGAGGGGTAAAGCTTACACTTCCATCCGGAGAAGAAGAATGGGTGCCTTTGCAGGGGTATCAAAGAGTGGTTATCCGCTTTGCAGATAAGGTGGAGGCCTACTATAAGTCCTGTCAGCCCAAACATATCCCTGATGACGAATTTGCGAGAAATGGCTATCTAGCCTTCTGGAATGAGTGGCACAGGCGCTATGCAGCAGCTGTAGGTTCATAAAAAGCAGGAGGATAACAGATGAGCAACAAGGTTTTCCAGCAAAACCTGAACGACAAAAAAGGCCACCAGCCTGGTGGCCCCTATCTCATTCAGATGCTGTTCAAAGAGCTGGTGGACATGCCGGATAAGGACGAAATGACCGCTGTAATGGAAAAGCACATTGGCGCTGTAGAGTGTTTCTGCCGTGATAAAAAGATGGCTGGCTTTGCCGCCCTGGA
Organism: uncultured Pseudoflavonifractor sp.; assembly: GCF_944387805.1. Lineage (GTDB taxonomy): Bacteria > Bacillota > Clostridia > Oscillospirales > Oscillospiraceae > Pseudoflavonifractor. Next base: position 4,059 of record NZ_CALXGI010000008.1, read on the forward strand.
TCATGTCGCGGAATTTCAGGATGGCAAATGCCCGGTGCAGCTGATGGTGATGAAATGTGACAAGTTCAAGGGCAAAGGCTTTGACGCCTTCCTGATGAGCCAGATGTGGGATTGTCAGGAGGATCGGGAGCGGATCTTTCGGGAGTGCCGGTATCAGGTTGTGGCTACCGATATGCTGGCAGCGGCTCTTCCGACGCTGGAGCGGGCCAGCCTGGACGCCGACTTTGTGGAGGCCCTTGCGGAGCTGTACCCCACCTGTGAGGCGTTCTATTTCCAGAACTGCGGCAAGCTCCTGCTAGCGGAGGATGTGCGTTCCCATCAGATCGAAGGCTCAGATCGGTTCATCCGTTTTGGCGTCAATGTCCGTTTCTTCAACATTGAGGGTACCGAGGATATGCTCATCGATACGGTGGGCATGAGTACCCTGTTCCTGCCGGATCTCCAGTACCACTTCCACGACATGGATCCCAATTGGGTGGTAAACCATGCCTACAATGTGGCGTCCTATATTCTGGAGCATGACAACCCTATTAAGGATGGGGAAACGGTAGACGGCGTAGCGGATGGCCAAATGAGTCGGGAAATCCAGTGGAAGTGCCAGTATGAGGATGCCCTGATCCAGCCACCCAGAGGAGTGTTGGACATCCATATGGGAGAATTTGCTGCTGGGCAGCGGTAAAATATAGTGCGTTTGGAGCAGATAGGGATGCTTTTCTTATATACAAAAGAGTAGGGGCATATTGCTTTTTGACTTGCGCCATCATGCTGCGTATTTTTGGCTCATGCAGTCGTGACCTGTTGTTAAAAACAGCAGACAGACTTCTCGTTGCTCACAACATGAGCCAAACCAATCAAACTGTTGTGTGCGACACTATAGTTCCCCTTAATCATCTTTTTGTGTAAAAGATCCGCCTACACACTGAAAGGGTTACTCTGAGAGGGCCCAAAATATGAGTTTGTGATATCGCATATAATACTTATGTTTTTACTTTACAGATAATCAGCATTGCATCACGAACTTCACTTTGAGAGAGTGTCCCAAATTGTCTGACAGACCTTTTCTCGCTTTGCAAAAATAAAGCTGATGTGTGGGTACATGGCCTGATGCCGCAATACCTGTTGGTATAAGTGGGTTCCAACAAAAGTCTGATTTTTAAAATGTGAACTGCCAATGGGATAAATCCGAAATCTGTACCACATGATCGTCTGGGGCAGTACCAATCACATACACCAGTTGTTTACCAGCTATTTGTGTAAGGAGTGCGGCATTTTCATAGGATTGTCTGTTTTGAGATCCTGCAAAATCCTTGTAGAGCTCCAGGATGTTATCTTTGCGGTCTACAATAACATTACTGCCTGACAAAGTATAATCTCCAGCAGGTAAGTACTGCGGCAGAATAATAACACCATGCTCGGCACACCAATCGACCATGGGAGATTTACCTTCGCGGCTGTCGCTACTAAGTACGGGCAGCCCGGACAAGTTTGCTAACAGCAATGCGTGCCGCCAGTTAGGATCGCCCTGCCGCCACCCGCCTTCGGTACCAATACGGATGTCGTCTGGGGTAATTCGATAAGCGGATGCTGGCAACGATCTCCTTACATCTATATATCTGGTGCCCGTCTGGCGATGCAGCTCCAGACATATATGATGTCCGGCTGCCTGCGCCAATGATTGTACATTGGCGCAGCCACTGAGGTGGAGTGCGTCCAGTGCACACCGGATGACAGTGGTACCTCTACGCTTATCCAGTCTCCAGACCAAAGGCCACTTTCCAGTCTGCTGATACATATAGGTAGCCCATCCCACACATGGGCCAACCGATATGTCATAGCGGATATAATAAGCCGCATCATCCTGCATAACTGCAAGAATTTTTACTCGATAGATACCATCCATTGGGATCTTAGGTGGGTACATTGACTTGCCTCCCAAACATATAGATTTAAGTTACTGACTGATTATAGGCAAGACAACTCAAATCTATCGGCAGACAATTTCTTTATGATTCACTCTTGAAAATCCACCCCAAAGATGTTAAGATTTTTTAAAGAAACGAATTCCCCTTGGGTACCTTGTACTTGTCCCCCCGCAAACAAGCACATTGTCCCTAAATAATGACTCACAAAAGAGTCCGAGGAAATTCGTTTCCCCGGGCTCTTTTTTTATTTATTTTCTGTTTTAAGCCCGGTTTTTGGCTTGATTTAGAACTAATTTAGAATTTTTTGAGAAAGAGATTGGGCGAGTAGCTGGTGGTCAAAATGGTTGGATAAACGACCAGGTTGGAGTGGGATGACCACAAATTGCCTTTAAGCCGGACAGATATAAGGGCGGGCCTGGAATATTCCAGGCCCGCCCTTTTTGCGGCTGCGGAATATGAAAGGAATTGGGGACGCCGCACTGCGCGGCTATCTTCGATACTTTGCCCGGTAGAGGAGTTCACCGTAGCTGCTGATGCGTTCCTCCGCGATTTTGTCTGGAAACTTCTCCAGAAACAGTTCCCACAGAGATTCTTCAGAATTGTAGTACCGCCGGAGTTCCTCGCTGTATTGCAGATGGTATTCCGCCAGCAGCCGCGCTCTGTCCGCACTGGGCACAGCGCTCTTTTGATAAAATCCCTTTCCTGAGAGCCAGTGTTCAATACGGTAGATGTCCATAAGGCTGGGACGGTCGCGGACAACGCGGACTGCGCAGGTTTTCATACAGGCTTTTCCTGACGGGATCTTTTTGTCCAGCTGATAAGTGCGTTTGTCCACGCCGGTATACTCACGGCGGCCAATTTTGAACCTCTGGTTGTTGGAAGAAGCAATAGCCGCTTTTTCCCGCTTTTCCATGCAGCGTCGCCACCTTTTGATGGAATATCACAAGTATACCACATTTTATCTGAAATTGCTTTCCCAACAATGTGTTTGGCTCAAAATATCTCCTCAATGGGAAAATATCAGCCTATGGCACATGCGGTCTGGTTCTATTCCAAAACAGGGGAAAAGGGTCTGGGCTGATATTGAGCGGCTGGAGGATTCCTGCTATAATAAAAACAACTGTTCTGATAGGGGGAAGCTGGATGCAAGATATTCTGGAGGGCCTGAACCACGCCCAGCGGGAAGCGGTTACGGCTACGGAGGGCTTTGTCTGCGTCATTGCCGGCGCAGGCTCTGGTAAGACCCGGGCGCTGTCCCGCCGGTTTGCCTACCTGGTAAATGAGCTGGGTATCCTGCCGGGCAACATTCTCTGCGTCACCTTTACCAATAAGTCCGCCAACGAGATGCGCCAGCGCATCCATCAGCTCACCGGGGACAATGATACCGGATACATCAACACCTTTCACGGCTTCTGCGTCTCCGTCCTCCAGGAGGATGGTTATGCGGTCCAGTACCCCAAGAGTTTTCTGGTGCTGGACAATTCCGACATTGACGCCATGCTCCAGATTATCTACGAGGAGCGGGGACTGACCCTGCGGGACATGACCTTTTCTGCTGCCCGGGACATGATTGAGATACGCAAACTCTTCAAGGAGCCGGAATACTATCGGGACCTGATTAACCTGTCTCTGGACACCTTAAAAGAGAAGTATCTCAATGCCGTGCAGACAGGGGACGTCATTTTCTACGGCTACCTCTACCAGGAGAAGAAGTGCTTTGGCCTGGACTACAATGACCTCATTAAGTTTTCGCTCTATATCTTCCAGGAGCATGAGGATATTAAGCTCAAGTGGCAGCAGCGGCTGGAGTACATCATGATCGATGAGTTTCAGGATATTGACCAGCTTCAGTACCAGCTGATGGAGGTGCTCTGCGGCTACCATAAAAATCTGTTCATTGTAGGGGACCCGGACCAGACCATCTACACCTGGCGGGGTGCTGACGTGAAGTATCTATTGGAATTTGATCGGCACTTTCCAAAAGTAAAGACTGTTATGATGATGGAAAACTACCGCTCCACGCCGGAGATTCTGGCGGTAGCCAACACACTGATTGACAAGAACAAATACCGCATCCCGAAGACGCTGATTCCAACCCTGCCTTCCGGCGCCCCGGTACTGTGCCATCTGGGGGAGACCCAGGAGGCGGAGGCCAAATGGATAGCGGGGGAGATGGAACGGCTTCATAGTCAGGGGGTTCCATACCGGGATATGACGGTGCTCTACCGGGCTCACTATGTGTCACGTTCGGTGGAGGAGGTACTGCTTCAGGCCAAAATTCCCTATACCATTTACAGCGGCGTGCAGTTTTTCGGCCGCATGGAGATCAAGGATGCCCTGTCCTATCTGCGGATGATTGTCTACAAGGACGACCTGTCCTTCCGGCGAATTGCCAACGTACCCAAGCGGAACCTGGGCAAGCGGCGGATGGCCTTTCTGGAGGAGTATGCGGCAGAGTATGGAAAAACTCTTTACCAGAGCCTGCTGGACAACTTGGAGGACCCGGTGTTCAAGGGAACAAAGGCCCAATCCTTCGTCTCCCTGATAGAGTCCTTTTCTGCTGGATATGAGGGGCGTCCCATCTCGGAGGTACTCTCCGCAATCCTCAACGAGAGCGGCTATGAGCGGATGCTCCGCACTGAGGGCAGCCAGGAGCGGCTGGACAATCTGGCGGAGCTGAAGCAGTCGGTGTACGAGTACGAGACCACCTGCGGCGAGGAGACCACTCTGGAACACTACCTGACCCATGTCGCCCTGTTCAGCAACAGTGACACCGGGGACCAGGGAGACAAGGTGAAGCTGATGACCGTCCACGCAGCCAAGGGCCTGGAGTTTCCCTATGTGTTCCTGTGCGGCATGAACGAGGGGATTTTCCCCTCCCGGAAGGTGCGCACCCTCCAGGGCATTGAGGAGGAGCGGCGGCTGGCCTTTGTGGCTCTGACCCGCGCGGAGAAGGGACTCTATCTCTCTGCGGCGGACGGACGCAATTTTGACGGCTCGCCCCGCTATCCGTCCCGGTTCCTGCTGGATATCGACCAGGAGCTGCTCACCTACACCAGGCCGCCCGAGGAGGGGTTGATCCGGGAGACCAGATGTGCCATCGCCAGCAGTGAGCGGTATCTGCCGGAGGATGAAAGTGCCGTTGCCTTTTCCGTGGGACAGCGGGTGCGGCACCAGATGTTTGGCCTGGGCACGATTTTAGAGGTGGACAGAGAGCGGGGCGCCCACGTGGTCCAGTTTGATGAGGTAGCCACGCCCAGGCGGATCTCCTTCCGGGCCAAGCTGGAAAAACTGTAATACAAAAGACCCAGAAAGGGGAATGACATATGCTCTTGTCGGCAGAGCACATCAAAAAGGCATACGGCACCAAGGTGCTGCTGGACGGGGTATCCCTCTACCTGAACCAGGGGGACAAGGTGGGTGTCATCGGCATCAACGGCACGGGAAAATCCACCCTGCTGAAGATTCTGGCGGGGGCAGAGGAGCCGGACGAGGGCACTGTCTCTCTGGACCCCAATGTCCGGGTGGAGTACCTGCCCCAGAACCCGGCCTTTGAGGGGAGCAGAACCGTGCTGGAGCAGGTGTTTGCCGGACTCTCGCCCGAGGCCCGGGAACTGGCAGAGTATGAGGCCAAGACCATCCTCACCCGGCTGGGCATCACAGACTTTGAGCAGCGGGTGGGTACCCTGTCCGGCGGCCAGCGGAAGCGGGTGGCCATGGCCTCCGCTCTGGTCCATGAGAGTGATGTGCTCATCCTGGATGAGCCCACCAACCACCTGGACAGCGAGATGGTCCGCTGGCTGGAGGATTATCTCCGCCAGTACAAGGGCGCCCTGGTAATGGTGACCCACGACCGCTACTTTCTGGAGCGGGTGGTCACCCGGATGGCGGAGGTGGAGCGGGGCAAGCTCTATTTCTATGAGGGAAACTATGAGGACTATCTCCGCATCCGGGCGGAGCGGGAGGAGATGGCCCAGGCCAGCGAACGCAAGCGGCAGTCCATTCTCCGCCGTGAATACCAGTGGGTGATGCAGGGCCCCACCGCCCGGGGCACCAAGAGCCGGGAGCGGCTGGAGCGGTATGAGGCCCTGAAGGAGCAGAAGGGCCCGGAGCAGCGGGCCGAGCTGACACTGTCGGCAATCTCCAGCCGCCTGGGGAAAAAGACCATTGAGCTGCGGGGCGTCACCAAGGTATTTGAGGGCCGGACGGTGCTGCGGGACTTTAGCTGCATGCTTCTGCGGGACGACCGGATCGGCATTGTGGGCGCCAACGGCAGCGGCAAATCAACGTTACTCAACCTGATTGCCGGCCGGCTGACCCCGGACAGGGGAGAGATAGAGCGGGGAGAGACGGTGCGCATCGGCTACTTCAGCCAGGAGAACCCGGTCATGCCTCCGGAGACCCGGGTCATTGACTACGTCAAGGAGATCGGCAACTATATCGAGACACCCGAGGGTACCCTCACCGCCACCCAGCTGCTGGACAAGTTTTTATTTCCAGGGGACATTCAGTACAGCCCCATCTCCAAGCTGTCCGGCGGTGAAAAGCGGCGCCTGTTTTTGATGGCGGTGCTGGCCTCCGCGCCCAATGTGCTGCTGCTGGACGAGCCCACCAACGATCTGGACATCCAGACCCTGGCCATTCTGGAGGACTACCTGGAGACCTTCCCAGGGGCTGTTATCACGGTCTCTCACGATCGGTTTTTCCTGGATAAGGTGGTGCGCCGGGTGTTCGCCGTGGAGGCAGACGGCGTAGTCCGGGCCTATCCGGGCGGGTACACCGAGTACCTGGCTGCCCGGCAGGCGGAGGAGAAGGCCAAAGCGCCCAAGGCTCCGCCGGCTGAGAAGAAGCAGGAGCGGCCCCAGAGCCACAAGAAGCTGAAATTCAGCTATAAGGAACAGCGGGAGTACGAATCCATTGACGGAGAGATTGCCAATCTGGAGGAGAAGGTGGCCAATGTGAAGCGGCGGCAGGAGGAGTGCGCCAGCGACTACGTGGCGCTCCAGCAGCTCCAGGAGGAGCAGGCCCAGCTGGAAGGGGAGCTGGAGAAGAAGATGGACCGGTGGGTCTATCTTAACGACCTGGCCGAGCAGATCGAAAAACAGAATCAGCAGTGAGGCGATCGATATGGTGATTGGAATTATAGGGGAGAGCTGTACCGGAAAATCTTTTCTGGCAGCCCAGCTGAAGGACATTTTTCACGCCCAGGTGTATACAGGCAGGGACTATCTGCGCCTTGCCGCCGGAAATGAGGCCGCTGCCCAAAATCTCTTCTGCAAAAAGCTGCAGGAGGCGGTGGAGGGCAGTACAATTATTTATGTCATCTCCGAGAAGGAACATCTGGCGCTGCTGCCCGACCGGGCGGTACGGATTTTGGTGACAGCGGATCTGGACACCATCAAAAACCGCTTTGCGCTCCGCATGCGCGGGGCGTTGCCCGCCCCTGTGGCGGACATGCTGGAGAGAAAGCATGGCTGCTTTGACAATGAGCCGCATCAGATTCACATTGTCTCCGGCCAATATGAACTGGAGAAGCTCTGTACAGAGATTCGCGGCATCGCCTGCCGATAAAGAGACCGATTGGATAATAAAAGCGCCAGGGGCGTCCTACTTGGGACACTCCTGGCGCTTTGCAATATATGTGATAAGAACTGTCCTGGGCAGGTAAAACAATAGGCTTCTGAAACCTTACGATTTCAGAAGCCTATTGGTACGGCTGAAGGGATTCGAACCCCCGACCTACTGGTTCGTAGCCAGTCACTCTATCCAGCTGAGCTACAGCCGCATACTGCCTGCCCTGTCTTACGCTGACAGCTTATGTATAATACCACAGAGGAGAGAAGAATGCAAGTAAAAAATAAAAAAAGAGAAAAATATGTGGAAGCAAAACAATAGGCTTCTGAAACCTTGCGATTTCAGAAGCCTATTGGTACGGCTGAAGGGATTCGAACCCCCGACCTACTGGTTCGTAGCCAGTCACTCTATCCAACTGAGCTACAGCCGCATATCGCTTTGCTGGCGGTTTTTTACCCGCTCGCTGACGGCTTGATTATAATACCACATAAAAAAACAAAATGCAAGAGGAAATTTCAATTTCCAAGAAAAAATTTCTTATCCGAAAAAAGGGGCCAAGCAGAGGAGCTGGTATAACAAAAATGAGACGCAGCAAAACCGCGTCTCAAATCATATACAAATGAAAGCGTCCAGAAGAAGGACACTGTAATTTTGGTCTGTCATCCCCGCAGAGAGCGATTGCCGCTCTGCGGGGAGACAGTGTGGATTCCTGGAATAAAGAGAGGGAGGAGGTCAGTTGTATGGGTTCCTGACATTGATAAGGATACCATATTTCCGGCGAAAGTGATGGACAGATTGCAAACTGAGAATGAACAAATTGTGAATGACGAAATCCTCTTTTATTTGCAGAGATTAGGGGTCTAAAATGTCATACAGACTGTTGATTACCCGCCAGTTTTGGGGGAAAGGGCGCATTAAGTTCCAGTAGCCCACCCCGCTCAAACCGTACTGCGGAACCAGAGATAACTTGGCCCGGATACTGCGGGCATCTTCAAACCAGACCTCGTGGGCGGCGCCGGTTTCATCGGTGTAGTAGAAGAAAGGTGACTGGGCTTGTGATGAGTACTGAATTTCCACCCCATACCTGACGGCCAATGCCACCGCCTCCTGGCTGGAGAGAGACTGGGCCCGACTTTCTCCCTGAACAAAGGGGAGCGTCCAGTTATAGCCGTAGTTGGGAATGCCCAGCCACAGCTTTTCCGCCGGAATTTCCGTTAACGCATATTCCACCACCTGTCGTACATTTGGCAGCGGGGCCACCGCCATAGGCGGGCCATAGGTGTAACCCCACTCGTAGGTCATGAGAAATACCCGGTTCACGGCCTGACCGACGGCGCGGTAGTTGTGCCCTTCGTAGAGGAGCCCCTTTTGCTGAGCAGAGGTCTTGGGAGCCAGAGCGGCAATAACCAGATAGCCCATGGGGTTAAACCGGCCGGATAGTCGGCCCAGAAAATCTGCGTAGGCACCGGCATCCTGAGGGGAAATAAACTCAAAGTCGACATCCAGTCCCTGGTAGTTTTTGTCCAGAACGGCCTGCTCCAGGTTGTCTATGAGCGCGCGCTGCACATCCATATTATTGAGTACCAGGCTGGCCAGCTCGTTGGAGAAGCTGCCGTCCTCTGTGAGGGTAGAGAGATGGAGCAGGGGGGCAGTTCCGCTCTGGTGGGCCATGGCTGTCAGGATACTGTCGTCCGGAGAAATCAGCCCGCCCTGGGCCGTGATACCATAAGTAAAAGGAGTAAGATAGGTGAGGTAGGGGAGAAGCGCCTGAAGTTCACGGCGTCCAATGAAGGGATAGGCGTAGCCGTTGACGGTAAGTGATCCCAGCTTTTCGCCTTGAAAGGCGATAACTAAAGTCTGGCCAGGGTAGATAATGGAGCCGCCGCCCACCACTGGATTGTTGCGGAGCAGCTGCCGAAGAGAGATGCCGTATTGGCTGGCGATAGCAGAGAGCGTCTCACCAGAGCGGACGGTGTGGGTCAGTTTGGAAAACTGTATTACCAGCGCCTGCCCCACTGCCAGACGGTAGGGGGGTGACAGCCCGTTGTCAATAGCCAAAAGGGAGAGCGGGACGCCGTAGGTGGAGGAGATTGAGACCAGCGTGTCGCCGGGGGCAACTACATGGATTACCATGGCGGGGCCTCCCCCTCAGGAGAGCAGCGTAATGAAATCACTGCTGGCATAGCCAACTACGCCGTCAAACCGCACCAGATACCAGCCCTGCCACTGATTCACCACTGTGAGCCGGGTGCCGTCGTAGGCCCTGGCGATGATCTGACCGGAGAGATCGGGGCGGCTGCGAATATTGAGATACCCCCAATTTACGTCTACGACCCCTTGCCGGGGCGGAATTGGGGTGAGAAAAGGGATGTCAAAATACTCGGTGAGGGAGAGGACCAGATTACGGGCCACAGGTTCAAGATTGTTTTTAATCCAGGCAGCATCGTCGGGATTGTCATGGTAACCCAGCTCCAGAAAGACCGATGGCGCCCGAACCCGGCGCACTTCACCGATGGAGGTGGTGCCCTCCGCCCGAACATTGTTGGGGAGGGGATAGATGGTTTTCAGGTTGTCGGCCATGATAACAGCTGCTCGCCGTCCTTTGACGGAGGTGGGGTAGTAGAAGACGATAATGCCTCGGATTTGTCCGTACTGCCCATCGGGGGCGGCGTTGGAGTGGAGCGCCAAATGGAGATCATACCGCCCGGCATTAGAGGCCGTGATGGAAGAAGAGGCGGTCATATCCGGCGTGTTGCGGGTGAACTGGATGCCGCTGGCTATGAGAAAGGGCTCCATGGCGTCTGCCAGGCGGTTCATCCACTCCTCTTCCGTACCGCCGTTGACATAGAGGTTATTCTCCTGGGTGGAGGGAGAGAGATAAATTTTTGGCATGGGGATACCTCCTTTTTGCACCATCCTATGCGGAGGCTGGCAGAGATGTCCGTGAGGAAATGGTCTTTGGACAGCGGACAAGGGCAGGGATGCGAAAGAAACATAAGAAAAGAGAAGTTTTCCTTGCATTTTGGAAAAGCCTGTGATATCATATTTCAGTCTCAATAAAGGGTGGTCCTCTGCCCCTGCCGGAAATGTGACGGCGGAAAAGAGCGGGCATGAACGCCTATAAACTAGGAGGAATTATAATGGATCTCATGAAGGCATTTACCGAGAAGCACCTCAAGGCCGAGCCCCCCAAGTGCGAAGTGGGCGACACCGTCCGTGTGTCCATCAAGGTCAAGGAAGGCAACCGCGAGCGTACCCAGGTGTTCGAGGGTACTGTGATTGCCAAGAAGCACGGCGGCATTGAGGAGACTGTCACGGTTCGCCGCGTTTCCTATGGCGTTGGCGTGGAGAAGGTTTTCCCCATCCATGCTCCCTCTACCGAGAAGATCGAGGTCGTTCGTCACGGCAAGGTCCGCCGTGCCAAGCTCTACTACCTGCGCAACCGCGTGGGCAAGAGCGCCAAGATCAAGGAGAAGCTCTAATCCGAAACCGCAGAAGGGGAGCCGCCAGAAGGCGGCTCCCCATTTGCATTTTCATAAAACAAACTGGACAGGGTTCCATTTTCCGGCAGAGTTGTGTATAATGAAACGCGGTGGACAAAACGCTCCGGATGGAGAAAAGAGAGACCGCGGCCGCCGACCTTAGCGGCCGCCGGAATACGGAGGAAAAAAGATGGATATTCAATGGTTTCCCGGCCATATGAAAAAAACCCAGCGGATGATCGCCGAGAACCTGAAGTTCGTGGATATTGTGGCCGAGGTAATCGATGCCCGGATTCCCGTCTCCAGCCGCAACCCGGATATTGACACTCTGGTAGGGGAGAAGCCCCGCCTTATCGTGCTCAACCGGGCTGACCAGGCCGACCCTGCGGGCAACCGCCTATGGGGGGACTGGTTCAGGAGCCGTGGCTGGTCCGTGCTGGAGACCGACGCCAAGGAGGGAAAGGGAATCAACCAGTTCTCTCCCGTGGTCAAGGAGGTTCTGAAGGACAAGATTCAGCAGTGGCAGTCCAAGGGCCAGGTGGGCCGCCCCATTCGCGCCATGATTGTGGGCGTGCCCAACGTGGGCAAGTCTACCTTTATCAATAAGGTGGCCCGCCGGAAGTCGGCCAAGGCCAGCGATAAGCCGGGCGTCACCCGGGGCAAGCAGTGGGTGGCGGTGGATGCCGGTCTGGACCTGCTGGACACGCCGGGTATCCTGTGGCCCAAGTTTGAGGCCCCCCAGACCGGCCTGCACCTGGCCTTTACCGGTGCGGTAAAGGATGAGATTATGGACACCGAGACACTGGCCTGCCACCTGCTGGAGGAGTTGGCGGCCGCCTATCCCGCCGCTTTGACGGAGCGCTACAAGATTGCAGTGCCGGAGCGGGGGACGGAAGAGGAGGGGCTTGCCTATGGTTATGCCCTCCTGGAACAGGCAGCCCGGAAGCGGGGCTTCCTTATCTCCGGCGGCGAGCCGGACACGGAGCGGATGGGAAAGGTATTGCTGGATGAGTTTCGAGCTGGCAAGCTTGGACGCTTTACACTTGAGAAGCCCCAGACAGTTGCGGAGAAGACGGAATGAAGCAGAAGGTGCAGGCTGACCTGTGGGAGATTGAACGCTCCTGTAAGGCACGGGGATACCAGCTTATCTGCGGCGCCGACGAGGCGGGAGCCGGACCCCTGGCCGGTCCGGTCTACGCGGGAGCGGTCATCCTTCCCGAAGGGCTGGTCCTGGAGGGGCTGAACGACTCCAAAAAGGTGACTCCCAAGCGGCGGGATTGGCTCTTTGACGAGATTCGGGAGAAGGCGGTGGCTTGGGCGGTGGCGTCGGTGGACGAGAAAGAGATTGACGCCATCAATATTCTGAATGCCCGCATGAAGGCCATGGAACTGGCCATTCAGTCTTTGATTCCCGCGCCGGACTACGCGCTTATTGATGGAAACCGGGACAAAGGCATTACCATCGCCCATGAGACAGTGGTCAGAGGCGACGGGCGCAGCGCCAATATTGCTGCGGCTTCCATTCTGGCCAAGGTGAGTCGGGATCGCTATATGGAGGAGATGGCGAAGCTGTACCCGGAATATGAGTTCGAGCGGCACAAGGGCTATGGCACAAAGCTTCACTTTGAGCTGTTGAAGAAATACGGCCCCTGTCCCATCCACAGGAAGAGCTTCCTGAAAAAGATGGAAGCAGCTCAAAGCAAGGGATGAGCAGGAAAAGAGCTTTACAGAAAAAGAGGCGAGAGGGCGTATGAATACCAGCCTGCTGGGCCGCTGGGGGGAATCTTTGGTGGCCGAGGAACTGCGGCGGCGGGGCTGCCGCGTGGTGGCCTCGGGCTACCGGACCCGCTTCGGGGAAATCGATCTCATTGCGGAGGACGGCCCTTATCTCCTCTTTGTAGAGGTTAAGCTGCGCAAAAGCGACCGCTTTGCTCCTGGCCGGGCCTTTGTGGACCGGGGCAAGCAGGAGCGCATCCGTACCACGGCGGAGCTATATCTGGCCCAGAATCCCACGGAGCGCCAGCCGAGGTTTGATGTGGCGGAGGTCTACGCTCCCCAGGGGACGGCCACAGCTCAGCCCCGTATTGTCTATCTTGAGAACGCATTTTAGCGCACCCTCAGCGGGGACAGGGAGGAAAGTGATTGCAACGGAAAGAGTATGCCTGTTTGACGGCCATTGTGACACCATCTCCCGCTGTTTTGAGCGGGGCGGCGGCATCCGCAAGAGCGACGGCCACCTGGATCTGGAACGGACGGCGTCCTTTGGCCCTTACGCCCAGTTTTTTGCAATATTTGGAGACGCTGCTGCGGAAGCGAATCTGACTCCGCGTCAGTTGTTTCAAGAGGAATATGCTATTTTTCAGCGGGAACTGGCGGCAAACAGGGACCTGGCAGTCCATTGCCGCACGGCGAAGGAGGCGGATGCCGCATTCCAGGCTGGAAAGTGCGCTGCCTTTCTCTCAGTAGAAGGGGCGGAGCTGCTGGACTGCAGCCTGGAACACCTGGAAGAAGCCTATCGCCTGGGAGTCCGGGCGGTAAATCTTACCTGGAACCATGCCAACATCCTGTCCGGCTCCAATGCTGAGGAGCAGGAGAGAGGGCTGTCTGAGTATGGAAAGGCATTTGTCCGAAGGATGAACCAGCTGGGTATGCTGGTAGACGTGTCTCACCTGTCCGAGCCCGGCTTCTGGGACGTGGCGGAGTTCTGTAAAGGGCCCTTCATTGCCAGCCATTCCAATGCCCGCGCCGTATTTTCTGCCCCAAGAAACTTGACCGACGGGCAATTTACTGCCATAATAGAATATCATGGTGTGGCAGGGCTGAACATGTTTGCCGACTTCCTGGGCGACGACCCGGACTACGACACAGTAATTTCCCACCTGGAACACTTTCTCTCCCTGGGGGGAGAGAAGAACGTGGCCATTGGGGGAGACTGGGATGGAATTTCCAAAATGCCCCGGGGAATGTCCGGCATTCAGGATATGGCGGAGCTGTACGAGCGGCTCCTGCGGCGCAATTATTCAGAAGCGCTGGTGCGCGATGTGTTCTTTAATAATCTGATGAGGGTTGTGAGTGAAGTATGTACTATGTGAGCACAAGAAACAAGCAGACGCGGCTTGCCGCTTCTCAGGCCATTGCACAGGGGCTTGCAGAGGACGGCGGTCTGCTGACCCCGGAGGTGTTTCCCAAGCTGTCCCAGAACGGTCTGAAAACCCTCACCGATATGTCCTATCAGCAGCGGGCTGTGTACATCATGAAGCCCTATCTGGACGATTTTACGGCCTCTGAGCTGGCCTCTTTTGCAGCCAAGGCATACAGCAAGGACAAATTTGACGTCCGCGAAGTGGCCCCTGTCCGCAAGGTGGATGAGAATACCTACTGCTTGGAGCTGTGGCACGGTCCCACCTGCGCGTTCAAGGACATGGCGCTCCAGATGCTGCCCCATCTGCTGACTGCCTCCCTGAAGAAGAACGACGAGAAGAAAACGGCCTGCATTCTGGTGGCCACCTCTGGCGACACCGGAAAAGGCGCTCTGGAGGGCTTCCGGGATGTGGAGGGCACAAAGATTCTGGTGTTTTATCCAAAGGACGGCGTGTCCGCCATCCAGGAGCTGCAGATGAACACACAGGAGGGCGGGAACGTAGGGGTCTGCGCCGTGATGGGCAACTTCGACGACGCCCAGACCGGTGTCAAGCGTCTGTTCTCCGATGAGAAGCTGCGCGCAGAGCTGGCGGAGCGGGGCTACTTCCTCTCCAGCGCCAACTCCATCAATTGGGGCCGTGTGCTGCCTCAGATTGTCTACTACGCCTCGGCCTATTGTGACCTGGTGCGGGAGGGAAAAATTTCCCTGGGTGATCCGGTGAATGTCTGCGTTCCCACTGGGAACTTCGGTAATATTCTGGCTGCCTACTACGCCAAACAGATGGGCGTGCCGATTCAGAAGCTGATCTGCGCGTCTAACAGCAACAATGTACTGACCGATTTCCTGAATACTGGCGTATACGACCGCAACCGGCACTTCTATAATACCATGTCTCCCTCCATGGACATCCTTGTCTCCTCCAATCTGGAGCGCATGCTCTTTGAACTGACCAACAATAACGACGAGGAGGTCCGGGGCTATATGGCCCAGCTGGCCGCCGACGGCCGCTACGAGGTCAGCGAGGAGATCAAGAAGAAGATAGGAAAGCTCTTCGCCGCTGGGTTCTGTGACGACACAGAGACTCAGAAAGTCATCGGCAAGGTATGGAACAAGTTCCACTATCTTATCGACCCCCATACGGCCGTAGCCTACGACGTACTGGAGCAGTACCGCAAGGAGAGCGGGGACAACACCGCTGCCATTGTGGTTTCCACCGCCAGCCCATTTAAGTTCTGTGACACGGTTCTGGGGGCGCTGGGTGTGACGGAGCTGGCCTCCGGCACCGACATCATTGCCCAGCTGGCCAAGAAGACCGGCGTAGAGGCCCCCGCGCCCCTGGCCGGACTGGCCGGCAAGGCCCTGCGCTTTGATAAGACCGTTGCCAAGGATCATATGGTGGACGCGGTTCTGGACATGCTCCGCTAAAGAAATTTTGCCAGGAGGTATGGCATGGCCCTTTACGCAATTGGAGATACCCACCTGTCTCTAGCCGTGGACAAGCCTATGGACGTGTTTGGCGGTAACTGGACAGGATATGTGGACAAACTGAAGCGGGGCTTTGAGCGGGTAGGGCCGGAGGATACCGTGGTGCTCTGCGGCGATCTGTCCTGGGGAATGAGCCTTCAGCAGGCCAGAGAGGACTTTGCCTTTCTGGACGCTCTGCCCGGAAAGAAGAAGTATATTTTAAAGGGAAATCACGACTATTGGTGGAATACAGCCGCCAAGATGAACAGCTTTTTTTCGGAGAATGGTTTTACCACCCTGAATATCCTCCACAATAACTGCGGGGAGTACGGGGACATTGCGCTATGCGGCACCCGGGGGTGGTTCTATGAGGAGGATCAGAACGGCCACAACGAGAAAGTATTCAACCGAGAGCTGATCCGTCTGGAGGCCTCCCTGAAGGCGGCGGGAGAGCGGGAGAAGTTCTGTTTTCTCCACTATCCGCCCCGGTACCAGGGATACACTTGCCCGGAGATTATCGCCTTGTTAGAGCGGTATGGCGTGAAGCGCTGTTATTACGGACATCTCCACGGCGGAAGCCATCGGCTGGCCATCGAAGGAAAGTGCGGTACGGTGGAATATCACCTGGTGTCAGCGGACTACTTGAACTTCGAACCGCAAATAATCTGTGAATAATTCGAAAAAAGACTGGTAATTTCGAAAAAGATCTGGTAGTATAAATCGGATAACGCAAATAGGCGCCTGGATGGACAGAATTTTTCGCCCCGGCGCTGACAGGAGGAAATAACAAGATGAATGTCAAAAGCGTAGAGAAGCAGGAGAAGAGCAAGGTTGAGCTCGTCATCGAAGTGAGCCGCGAGGAGTTCGAGGCTGCCATCGACAAAGTCTACAAGAAGCAGCGCGGCAAGATCTCTGTCCCCGGCTTCCGCAAGGGCCACGCCCCCCGCAAGATTATTGAGGGCATGTATGGCTCCGGCGTGTTCTACGAAGACGCCATCAATGAGATCTACCCCGAGGCCTACAGCCAGGCTGTGAAGCAGGAGAACCTGGATGTAGTTGCCTGGCCGGAGGTGGAGATTCTGGATGCCGGCAAGGACGGCTTCTCCTTCAAGGCTGTCGTCACCGTGCGCCCGGAGGTGAAGCTGGGCGAGTACAAGGGCCTCACTGCTCCCAAGGCCGAAGTTACCGTCACCGACGAGGACATCGACAATGAACTCAAGCCCTATATTCAGCGTGCTACCAGCCTGGTGGCTGTGGACCGCGAGGCCAAGCTGGGCGACACTGTGGTGCTGGATTTCGAGGGCTTTGACAACGGTGTTCCCTTTGAGGGCGGCAAGGCTGAGGGCCACAGCCTGGAGCTGGGTTCCGGCGCCTTCGTTCCCGGCTTTGAGGATCAGCTGGTTGGCATGAAGGCCGGCGAGGAGAAGGACATCAACATTACCTTCCCCGAGAACTATCACGCCGACCTGGCCGGCAAGCCTGTTGTTTTCCATGTGAAGATTAACGAGGTCAAGGAGAAGCAGGTTCCCACTGTGGACGACGAGTTTGCCAAGGACGTGTCTGAGTTTGAGAATCTGGCTGACTTCAAGGCTGATCTGACCAAGAAGCTGACCGAGCGCCGGGAGAAGCAGGCTCAGGACGACTTCGAGAATGCTCTGCTGGAGCAGGTTGTCGCCAATATGGAGGTTGAGATCCCTGACGCCATGGTGGACTACCGTGCCGACCAGATGATGGACGACTATGCCCGCCGCATTACCTCCCAGGGCATCCCCTTCGAGAACTACCTGCAGATGATGGGTATGACCAAGGAGGCCATGCGTGAGCAGGCCAAGGAGGGCGCTCTTCACCAGATTCAGGTGGAGCTGGCTCTGGACGCCATTGCTGTTGCTGAGAACATTGAGATCTCCGACGAGGAGAAGGAGGCCGAGTATAACCGCCTGGCCGAGCAGTACGGCATGAAGGCCGAGCAGGTGAAGTCCGCCGTGGCTGAGAGCGATTTGGTCAACGAGCTGAAGACGAAGAAGGCCGCTGAGATTGTCTATAACAGCGGCAAGGTGGGCGAGGCCAAGAAGGCAGAGGGCGAGGAGAAGCCCAAGAAGAAGGCTGCGCCCCGGAAGAAGGCCGCCAAGAAGGCTGAGGCTGAGGGCGAGGAGCCCAAGACTGAGGAATAAGATTCCAACCGGCGGGTATACTTTAGCAGTATGACTGCCCGCCGCTTCTCCAGGTGTGTGTCCTGGGGTGAGATGGGAGCGGACGTGCCGGGCGGGGAAGTGTGCCTCTTCCCGCGTTCCTACATCCAACAAAGGAGATCATGAACCATGAGCTTAGTACCTTATGTAGTGGAGCAGACCAACCGAGGCGAGCGATCTTATGATATCTTTTCTCGCCTGCTGAATGACCGTATTATTTTCCTGGGTGAGGAAGTTAACGCCACCACTGCCAGCCTGGTCGTAGCCCAGATGCTCTATCTGGAGGCCCAGGACCCGGACAAGGACATCCAGTTCTATATCAACAGCCCCGGCGGCTCTGTAACCGACGGCATGGCTATCTATGATACCATGCAGTACATCAAGTGCGATGTATCCACAATCTGCATCGGTATGGCGGCCAGTATGGGCGCGTTTCTGTTGTCTTCCGGCGCCAAGGGTAAGCGACTGGCGCTGCCCAATGCCGAGATTATGATTCATCAGCCCTCCGCTGGCACCCAGGGTCAGATTACCGACATGGCAATCCACCTCAAGCGCCTGGAGGTTATTAAGAAGCGGATGAACAAGATTCTGGCCGGAAACACCGGGAAGCCGGTGGAAGTGGTCACGGCCGACTGTGAGCGCGACAATTTCATGTCCGCGGAGGAAGCCTGTGAGTATGGCCTGATTGACAAGGTCATCTACCAGAGATAACCCTAAGACAGCGCGGGAGCATTCTGTGCCCCCGCGCTGTTCCAGCATTCCTTTGGCGGCGGCCTGCGGCTGAAATCCGCAGCAGATACAGGCCGGGCAGGCTCCGCCCGGCGCCGCCGCAATTGAACTGAGAGTCAAGAGGTAACAATAATATGGCAAAAAACGACGAAAAAAAATCGGTTCGCTGCTCCTTCTGCGGCAAACATCAGGAGCAGGTGGCCCGTATCATCGCAGGGCCCGGCGCCTATATCTGCAATGAGTGCGTCCATCTGTGCATGAGCATTCTGGACGATACCTACGACCCTGATGAACAGGTCTGCCCGGATATTCCCGACGTGATTCCCACTCCCCGGGAGATCCGTGGGGTACTGGACCAGTATATCATCGGCCAGGAGGACGCCAAGGTGGCCCTCTCTGTGGCGGTATATAACCACTACAAGCGGATCTACTTTGGCGGCGGGGAGGATGTAGAGCTCCAGAAGAGCAATATCCTGCTGGTGGGCCCCACCGGCAGCGGAAAGACGCTCTTCGCCCAGACCCTGGCCCGGATTCTGAAGGTCCCCTTCGCTATTGCTGATGCCACTACCCTGACTGAGGCTGGCTATGTGGGCGATGACGTGGAGAATATTCTCCTGCGCCTGGTCCAGGCTGCCGACTTCGACATCGAACTGGCTGAGCGCGGCATTATCTATATCGACGAGATAGACAAGATCGCCCGCAAGAGCGAGAATACCTCCATCACCCGTGATGTGTCCGGCGAGGGTGTCCAGCAGGCGCTGCTGAAGATTCTGGAGGGCACGGTGGCCAATGTCCCGCCCCAGGGCGGCCGCAAGCATCCCCACCAGGAATTCATTCAGCTCAACACGAAGAATATTCTCTTCATCTGCGGCGGCGCCTTTGACGGCCTGGAGAAGATCATTGAGCAGCGTCAGGACCGCAAGACCATGGGATTTGGCGCAGATATTAAGAGCAAGAAGGAGAAGGACAGCTCCGCCGTGCTCAAGGATGTCCAACCCCATGATCTCATCAAGTTCGGCATCATTCCCGAGCTGGTAGGCCGTCTGCCTGTGGTGACCGCCCTGCGTGCCCTGAACAAGGAGCAGCTGGTGCAGATCCTCACCGAGCCCAAGAACGCTCTGGTGAAGCAGTACGAAAAGCTGCTGGAGTATGACAATGTGGCCCTGCGCTTTGAGCCCGCAGCTCTGGAGGCAGCAGCTGACAAGGCCATTGAGCGGGAGATTGGAGCCCGCGGCCTGCGCGCCGTGCTGGAGGAGAGCGTGACTCAGATTATGTATGACGTGCCCTCCGATCCTACCATTACTGTTGTGACCATTACAGCGGACACCATCCGGAACCATGCCCAGCCTATCATTGAACGGGATCCTAACCGGACCGAGCGTCCCCACCTTGGGGGGGCGGCGCTCCGGGCGGAGCGTGGAGGTATGCCGGCCCAGGGCAACGTGTCCTGAACTTGAAAAGAGGCGTCCAGCCCGTTCTTACGGGGAGACAGCTGTAACATTTTGAGGGGCGGGGGACTGTGGCTCCCGCCCTTTTTGCATTCACTGAGAAGGAAGTGAATTCTATGTCTGAAGAGAAGATATCCACCATCATGCCCGTTTTGGCACTGAGAGGCCTGACCATTTTCCCTAATATGCTCCTGCACTTTGATGTGAGCCGGGAGGCTTCCATTAAGGCACTGGATGAGGCCATGACCAACAGCCGGCCTATCTTCCTGGTAGCCCAGCGGGAGCTGATGGTGGAGAGCCCTCGGCAAGAGGATCTGTACAATATCGGAACTGTGTCCACGGTGCGGCAGATTCTGCGCCTGCCGGGAGATAATGTGCGCGTTATGGTGGAGGGTGTGTCCCGGGGGCGCCTGGAGGCACTGCTCCAGACTGCGCCTTATCTCCAGGCCCAAGTGGGAGAAATTGAGGTGGGGGCGACGGTGAAGAATTCCCCCAGGACTGAAGCGCTCATCCGTCAAACATACGATTTGTTTGAGGCCTATACCGAGCTGGCACCCAGAATGACCCCGGATGTGCTGCTGAGCGTGATGGCCAGCGATGACCCCGGCTATATTGCCGACTATATTGCGCAGAACATTGTGATGCGGGCAGAGGACAAGCAGGTCGTCCTGGAGGAGCTTCGCCCTGTCCGCCGGTTGGAAAAGCTGCAGCAGATGCTCCGCCGGGAGGTGGAGATTCTGGAGCTGGAGCAGTCCATGCAGAACAAGGTGCGGGAAGGCCTAAGCAGGAGTCAGAGGGACTATGTGCTGCGGGAGCAGCTGAAAGTCATTCGCCAGGAGCTGGGTGAAGATGCTGACGCTGACAGCGAGATTGAGGAGTACCGGCAGAGAATTGCCCGCGCCAAGCTGCCCTCCGAGGTAGAGGAGAAGCTGACCAAGGAGCTGGGACGGCTGGAGAAGCAGCCCTTCGGCTCAGCTGAGGCCACTGTACTGCGCAACTATTTAGACGTATGCCTGGAGCTGCCCTGGAACAAGAAGACCAAGGAGCGGGTGGATGTGGCTGCCGCCCGGAAGGTACTGGACGGAGAGCACTTCGGGCTGGAAAAGGTGAAGGAGCGGATTCTGGAATTCCTGGCTGTCAAGCAGTTGGCTCCCGAGCTGAAAGGGCAGGTGCTCTGCCTGGTGGGACCTCCGGGTGTGGGAAAGACATCTATTGCCATGTCTGTGGCCAGAGCCACCAACCGGAAGCTGGCCCGTATCTCCCTGGGCGGCGTCCATGACGAGGCAGAAATCCGCGGCCACCGCAAGACTTATGTGGGCGCTATGCCCGGACGTATCATTTCCGCCATCAAACAGGCGGGAAGTAATAATCCTTTACTGCTTTTGGACGAGATAGACAAGCTGGCTTCCGATATCCATGGAGATCCTTCTTCGGCATTGCTGGAAGTGCTGGATGGGGAACAGAACAGCACCTTCCGGGATAATTTCCTGGAACTGCCGTTTGACCTGTCCGACGTGCTCTTTATCACCACTGCCAATACGACGGAAACGATTCCCAGGCCTCTGCTGGACCGTATGGAGGTCATCGAACTGACCAGCTATACCGACGAAGAGAAGCTTCAGATTGCCAAACGTCACCTGCTGCCCAAGGAGCTTAAGCGCCACGGGTTGAAGCGCGGCCAGCTGCGCATCACTGATGACGCCATCCGGGAGATTATTTCCGGGTATACCCGTGAGTCCGGCGTGCGCGTGCTGGAGCGGCAGCTGGCTGCCGTGTGCCGCAAGGCGGCAATGCATATAGTAACAGATGGTGTAAAGTCCGTAAGAGTTACAGGAGACGGCTTGGAACAGATGCTGGGCGTCCGCCGCTATCAGCCGGAAAAGCGTCCCGCTCAGGCACTGGTAGGCGTGGTTAACGGCTTGGCCTGGACCCAGGTAGGCGGTGAACTGCTGGAAGTAGAGGCCAATGTGGTTCCCGGCAGCGGTAAGATTGAGCTGACTGGCAATCTGGGAGATGTGATGAAGGAGTCCGCTCATGCGGCACTCACTTATATTCGCAGCCGGGCCGCCCGTTTGGGCATTGAAGCTGATTTCTACAAGACAAAGGACATCCATGTCCATTTTCCTGAGGGTGCGGTTCCCAAGGATGGTCCCTCTGCAGGTATTGCTATCACGGTAGCGATGGTCTCCGCCTTGACCGGAGCTCCGGTCAAACAGGACGTAGCTATGACAGGTGAAATTACTTTACGGGGGAGAGCTTTGGCCATCGGCGGCCTGAAGGAGAAAACCATGGCCGCCCTGCGCAATGGCATTCGCACCGTGCTGATTCCAGCGGACAATGTGAAGGATCTGGAGGAGATTGACCAGGCCGTCCGGTCTGCGCTGCACTTTGTCCCTGTTGAAGAAGCTGACCAGGCCCTGGCTGAAGCCTTGTGTCAGGCGTGCGTGGGTGGGGAAGTGACCCCGGCGGCTCCGCTGACGAAGCCCTGCCGCACGGACAACGATGTCCGTATCACACAGTAAGGGGGGGATGGCTCCATGGCTTTGAATTTGCAGCGGGCAGAATTTGTTCGTTCTGCCGCCAAGGCAGCGGATTTTCCCCGGGACGGGCTGCCCCAGGTAGTCTTTGCGGGCCGGTCTAATGTGGGCAAATCTTCGGTGATTAATAAGATTTTGCTGCGGAAAAACCTGGCCCGGGTAGGTGCGGCTCCTGGCAAAACGACGCATATTAACTATTTTCTCATTGATGAGAAGCTCTATTTGGTGGACCTGCCGGGTTACGGCTACGCTAAGGTGTCCCAGGCGGAACGGGACCGCTGGGGACGGCTGATTGAAAGTTGGTTCGCAGATAATACCCTGATGACCTTAGGTATCATGGTGGTGGATGCCCGCCACAAGCCCACGGCGAACGACTGCACCATGGCCGAGTGGTTCAAGCAGAGTGGGAAACCCTTTCTGGTGGTGGCCAACAAGCTTGACAAGCTCCGCAAGAGCGAGATTGAGCCTAATCTTGCCCGCATCCGGGAAACGCTTGCACTCTCTCATGATGTAAAGGTAATTTCCTTTTCGGCAGAGAAGGGAGACGGACGGCAAGAGCTTCTGGGTGAGATCCTGAAAAGCATGGGGGAATTGGAATGAAGCTGGTACGGATTGAACGGGATGAAAAGGCAATTTGGGGTGTTCTGGAGGGTGATGAGGTTCTCACTCTGGAGAAAGCACCCTATGAGGAACTGGACTTTGATGGCGGACGTTTGCCCCTGGACCGGTGCCGCCTGCTGGCGCCCTGTGAACCCACCAAGATCGTCTGCGTGGGCAAGAACTACTATGACCACGCTATGGAGATGGGGGAGGGTGTGCCCGATCGGCCCATCCTCTTCATCAAGGCCCCCAATACGGTTAACCGCCCTGAGGGCGAGGTATCTGCGCCTGACTTCGTGGAGCGGCTGGACTACGAAGGCGAACTGGCTTTTGTGGTGAAGAAGCGGGCCAAAAACGTGAATGCTGCAGATTACGCCGACTATATCCTGGGCTATACCTGCCTTAACGACGTAACCGCCCGGGATGTACAGAAGTCGGACGGCCAGTGGAGCCGGGGCAAGAGCATGGACGGCTTTGCTCCCATTGGCCCTCTTGTGACTGACGAGGTGGATGGCTCTGACCTGAAAATCGAGACCCGCCTCAACGGCAAAACGGTGCAGAGCTCCCGCACGTCTCTGTTTATGACCAAAATCCCGGCGCTGATGGAGTTCATCACTGCATCCATGACCCTGGAGCCCGGCGATGTGGTGACCACCGGGACTCCTGCCGGCATCGGAGCCATGAAGCCCGGCGACGTGGTGGAGGTAGAGATTGAGGGGATTGGCGTTCTGAGGACCTATATCCGGTAAAGAGCGGCCGGCCCGGAGACCAGGCACTTGTCTCCGGGCCGGCCCTTTTCACACGAGGGGCATCCGGAAAAAACTTGAAAAAGGCGCAATGACAGGGCTTTTTCTTGTGTTTTTCTTTTATCTTTGGTATAATATTTTCTCTACGATGAATTCCATATACCGGTCTGAAGCGTTTCCAGAAGCGCGGGACAGCCCGCACCTCCGAAAGGGGATTTTTTTGTGCACAGAGTAATGGACTACATATCAAATATGAACTGGATGGGCCTGGTTTCGCTGTTGGTGAGTGCAGTGGCCGCGTTGGTGTGCATTACCTTCCATGAACTCTCCCACGGCTATGTGGCCTACCGCTTAGGCGACCCCACCGCCAAGCAGATGGGGCGGCTTACTCTCAACCCTATCAAGCACCTGGACGTTATCGGCTTCCTGATGATGCTCTTTGTGGGTGTAGGCTGGGCAAAGCCGGTTCCGGTGGATATGCGCTATTTTAAAAATCCGAAACAGGGCATGGCGATTACCGCTCTGGCGGGGCCCGTCTCCAACTTCCTGATGGCGATTGTAACCATGCTGATCTGCTCCCTGATGTACCGCCTGCTGCTGCCTACAGACAGTGTAGTGCTGCTGATTGTGTTTTATTTTCTGTGTAATGTGGCTATTCTGAGTGTGGGATTGGGGTTGTTTAACCTGATTCCCATATCTCCCCTGGACGGCTCCAAGGTGCTTTTCTCTTTCCTGCCTGATCGGGTATATTACACGATTCTGCGCTATGAGCGGTATATCATGATCGCCGTCATTGCACTGGTGTTCTTCAATGTGCTGGACGGGCCGCTGTCCTTCTGCATCAACGGCGTACTGAAATTCCTGTGCCGAATCACCGGGCTGCCCTGGGAAGTGCTGGTGGTGGGCTCGCAGATTCTGGACTTTCTGGGGTGAGTGACATAGAGACGCCGATTTTTCATTTGGAAAAAGTGGTCAAAGTCAAGGCCGAGGACATGGAAGACTTTATCGGACCCTTGGACCTGATCCTCAGCCTGCTGGCCAAGAATAAGATGGAGATCAAGGACATTCAGATTGCGGTGATTCTGGATCAATACATGGACTGGATGAACAAGCGCAAGGAGATGGACTTGGAGGTGGCCAGCGAGTTTGTGGCCATGGCGGCCCAGTTGGTGTTTATCAAAACCAGAATGCTCCTCTCCATCCACGACGAGGAGGCGCTCTCCGAGATGGAGCAGCTCATCGCCTCTCTGGAGGAGCACCAGCGCCACGAGAACTTTAACCGTATCAAGGCAGTAATTCCTGCCCTGGCCGACCGCAATGAGGTAGGACGGGACTACATTACCAAAACGCCCGAGGCCATTCCTTCCAACAGGGTATACCGCTATGTCCACAAGGGAGAGGATTTGCGCCGGGCCATGGCGGCGGTGCTGGAGCGGTCGGGCAACCGGCTTCCGCCGCCCATAGC
Organism: uncultured Pseudoflavonifractor sp.; assembly: GCF_944387805.1. Taxonomy (GTDB): domain Bacteria; phylum Bacillota; class Clostridia; order Oscillospirales; family Oscillospiraceae; genus Pseudoflavonifractor. The sequence continues at coordinate 29,357 of NZ_CALXGI010000008.1, forward strand.
CGCCTTTGAGGGAATTGTGGGCAGAGAACCCTACCCGGTTGCAGAGAAGGCGGGGGAGATTCTGCGGCAGCTCATTCGCTTTGGCGTGACTCGGTTCCGGGCGCTGTTCAAGGGAAACCGCAGCCGCAGCGAAATTGTAGCCACATTTATCGCCGTACTGGAGCTGTGCCGGGCCAGGCGGGTGCGGCTGGCAGGTACGGAGACTGACTGTACGGTGACTTGTACCGACGATGCGGCGGAGGATTTTGAATTTACTACGGATGTGAACTGACAATATACGGAGGGCTGCGCATGGAAGTGAAGGAGATAGAGTCCGCCATTGAGGGGATCCTCTTTGCCGCCGGTGACCCGGTAGGAGTGGAGCGGCTGTGCATGGCGCTGGATCTGGACCGTGCCACCGTGGACGCCGTCTGCCAGCGCCTGGCCGATTATTACAGCTATGAGCGGCGGGGTGTGCGCCTGCTGCGGCTGGAGAACAGCTATCAGCTCTGCTCTGCTCCGGAGTATGCCGACTGCATCCGCCGCGCCTTTGAGAGCCGGCGGCCCGCCCGTCTGTCCCAGCCTGCCCTGGAGGTACTGGCCATTATAGCCTATTATCAGCCCACCACCAGAGCCTACGTGGACCAGCTCCGCGGTGTTGACAGCGCCTATACTGTGGGTCTGCTGCTGGAGCGGGATCTGATTGAGGAGTGCGGCCGCCTGTCCGTGCCCGGCAGGCCCATTCTCTACCGCACCACCCAGACCTTTCTGCGGTCCTTTGGCCTGAGCAGTCTGGAAGATCTGCCTGAGCTCCCCAGCGCCAGCCCGGAGGACGGACAGATCACCATGGAAATGCAGGCCAACCTGGAGCGGCTGAAGGCGGAGCAGGAGGCTGCAGCAGCCCAGCCGGAGGGTGAAGGACCCGGCGGAGAAGGGACGGAGGCGTGAGTGCATGACGGTATGGATTGTCCTGGGGGCAATCGCCGCCGCGCTGGTGCTCCTCTCTCTCATTCCAGTGGGCGGTACAGTGGAGTACAGCCGTTCCGGTACGCTGGTCCACCTGCGTGCGGGGCCGCTGTGCATCAGGGTGTATCCGCCTAAGCCAAAGCATAAAAGTAAAGCAGAGGAGACAAGGGCAGAAAAGCGGCGAAAGAAAGGCACAAAGCCCACGGAGGAGCAGCCGGCTCCAAGACCGGGCGGACAGCTTTCCACGCTGAAGGCAATGCTCCCGTTGGTGGCAGACGCAGCGGGTCAGCTGCGGCGCAAGGTGCGGGTGGACAAGCTTCTGCTGGATGTGACGGCGGCAGCACCCGACCCGGCCATGGCAGCCCTGGCCTTTGGAGGTGTAAACGCGGCAATCGGTATGATTTGGCCATTGCTGGAGAATAATTTCAATATTGGGGAACGACGCGTCAGGACAAAGGTGGACTTCAAGCTGTCCGAGCCGGAGGCCTATCTATACGGGGCCTTCTCCATGCGGCTGGGGCAGGCGGTCGTACTGGCCCTGACGTTGGGAATAAAATTTCTGAAACTGTGGTCCGGACAGAATCAAGAGCAAACAAAGAAAGAGGCGGTCTGACTATGGAAAACAAGCAGCATCCTATCGGCGACCTGATGAGCACCACTATGCAGAAGATCCGCGAGATGGTAGATGTGAACACCATCGTAGGAAAGCCCATTGAGGCGGGAGACGTGACCATTATTCCAGTGTCCAAGGTGAGCTTCGGCTTTGCCTCCGGCGGCAGCGATTTTACCACCAAGAACCAGAAGCCCGATGCGGATAACGCTTTTGGCGGCGGCAGCGGCGCCGGCGTGAACATTATGCCCATTGCCTTCCTCATTGTCAAAGGGGATACGGTGCGTATGCTGCCCATTGCCCCTCCGCCTGGAACCACAGTGGACCGCGTGGTAGAGATGGTGCCCGAGGTCATCGACAAGGTGACCGGCTTTATTGAAAAACAGCAGGAGAAAAAGGCAGAGGAAGAATCCTTCTGATTCTGGGTATGGTTCGGCGGGCTTTGGTCCATACTAGCATCAACTTGCGCCTGTGCAGTGCGGCTGACAGGCGCTCTGAGGTGATGCTGCATGAAGCGTGTTTTTGCTGCGGCTGCGGCCGCTGTGCTGTGCCTGACCTGGTTTCCGTTGTCCGCTGGAGCAGCCGGAGAGCCGGACGTCTCGGCCTCATGTGCCATTCTGGTGGATGCGGAGAGCGGCCGCGTGCTGATGGCGAAGAACGCCGATGAGGAGCGGGCCATTGCCAGCATTACCAAGCTGATGACCGCCCTGGTGGCGGCAGAGTCTACCTCCGACCTGGACAGAATCGTGACCATTCAGAAGGAGTGGACTTTGGCGGAGGGGTCCTCCATGTACCTGCGGGAAGGGGAGCAGCTGACACTGCGGGAGCTGTTGTATGGCCTCCTGCTGGTGTCGGGCAATGACGCTGCCCTTGCCATTGCAGGCTTCTGCGCCGGAGACACAGACACCTTTGTGGAGTGGATGAATCTGCGGGCTCAGGAACTTGGCATGGAGCACACCCACTTTGTCAACCCCAACGGCCTGCCGGCAGAGGGACACTATTCCAGCGCGGCGGACATGGCCAAGCTGGCCATTGTGGTTATGGAACAGCCTGACTTGGCGGAGATTGTGGGTACAAAGTCAATCACATTGGCGGGACGAACCATGACCAACCATAATAAGCTGCTCTGGCGGTACGAGGGATGCGTGGGCATGAAGACCGGCTATACCGATGCGGCAGGCAGAACTCTGGTCTCCTGTGCAGAGCGCGGCGGGCAGCGGCTCATTGCAGTCACGCTCAACGCGCCCAACGACTGGTCAGACCACGCGGCTATGTTTGACTACGGGTTCTCCCAGTGGCCTGCTGTTTTACTGGCGTCCGCCGGACATGATTTTCGTGTGCTGCCCGTTAAGGGGAGTTTAGTCCGGTTTGTTCCGGTCCAGGTCGAGCGGAACGTTTGCTATCCACTGGCGGAGCACGAACGGGTCACCGCCAAGATTGAGCTGCCGGATGTGGTGGAGGCTCCAGTAGAAGAAGGCGATATTGCCGGAAGCCTGACCTACTATGTAGACGGGAAAGAGGTGGGCAGCACCTACCTGGTCTATTCCCACAGTGTGGCGTGTGACACGGTCCATTCCCAGAGCATTCTGGAGCGGATTCTTTCCTTTTTCCGGGGCAGGCACAGCGGCATAAAGGCAGCATTTTATCCCCAGATATTAAACTCGTACAGCCAGCGCCAGTGGCGCTGACGAGATACGGAGGCAGACATGGAAGAGAGAATTCAGAAGATTTTATCCGCCGCCGGCCTGGCCTCCCGCCGGCGGGCGGAGGAGTACCTCACAGCGGGCAGGGTGACGGTCAACGGCCGTACCGCCATGTTGGGAGAAAAAGCAGATCCTGAGCGGGATGACATCCAGCTGGACGGGAAAACCGTCCGCCCGGTGTCAACCTATACATATCTGATGCTGTACAAACCCAGGGGCTATGTGACCACCCTCTCAGATGAGCGGGGACGCAGAACCGTGGCCCAGCTGGTGTCCGGATGCGGCGCCCGAGTCTGGCCCGTAGGGCGGCTGGATCTGGACTCTGAGGGCCTGCTTCTGATGACGGATGACGGGGATTTTACCCAGCGGATGATACACCCCAGCCACCAGGTGGAAAAAGAATACCTGGTGACTGTATCGGGAGATGTGGACAGCGCACTCCCCGTGCTGTCCAGCCCTATGAAGCTGGACGGCGTACCGCTCTCAGCCGCCAAAGTTAGCGTACTGAGCAGGGAAGGGGACAACCGCGCCCGGCTATCTGTGGTCATCCACGAAGGACGCAACCGGCAGGTGCGCAGGATGTGCGCCCTGGCAGGACTGGAGGTAAAGCGTCTCAAACGGGTCCGCGAGGGTGGGCTCGTATTGAGGGGATTGCGGCCTGGAGCGTGGAGGCTGCTGACGGAGGAGGAGATCCGGCTGGCGCTTCAGGAGGAACAACACGCAGGCTGTACAGGAAAAGACAGTTGATTTTCTCCCCGCTAACCGCTATCATAGTATCGTTGAGGTATTTTACACCCACTATTCGTGCGGCGTTAAGCCGCATAATTTTTCCTGAAGACCTGCTGACAGACAATGTCCGCTTTACCGTGAGCCGCAGTGCGGCTTGCCCGCGCATCAGCCCAGGCGCACAGCTGATGCGCGGTATTTTGCCGCATGCCTTGTGTACAAATGAGTCTCTGCCCTGCACAAGGCGCTGCTTCGGCTACTATCTGCGCAACAAAATAATGTGATGCCGGATGCAGCGGTATCATTGCGCGAACGCGGGAGGTCCCATCCATGCCGAGAGATGTTTTAGCATCTATTCAGTCCAATATGAGCACCTTCTCCAAGGGGCAAAAGCTCATTGCCAACTTTATTTTGGAGTCCTACGACAAGGCCGCTTTTATGACAGCCAGCAAGCTGGGCAAAACAGTGAATGTCAGCGAATCCACAGTGGTTCGCTTTGCCGCAGAATTGGGGTATGACGGGTACCCCGCCATGCAGAAGGCCCTCCAGGAGATGATTCGCAACAAGCTGACCAGCATCCAGCGGATTGAGGTATCCAACGACCGGATCGGGGATCATGATATTCTCTCCATGGTAATGCAGGCGGACATGGAGAAAATTCGGCTGACTATGGAGGAGACCAACCGTGAGGCCTTTACCGCCTCCGTGGACGCTATCGTGGCGGCCCGGCGGATCTATATTATGGGCATTCGCTCTGCGTCGGCCATCAGCAGCTTTCTCGGGTTCTATTTTAACCTGATTTTTGACAATGTGGTTGTGGTACACACCTCTGCCGCCAGCGAGCTTTTTGAGCAGCTCCTGCGAGTGGGGGAGGGGGATGTGATTATCGGCGCCAGCTTTCCGCGGTACTCCCGGAGGACCGTGCGGGCCATGGAGTTTGCCCGGAAGCAGGGGGCCACGGTACTGGCCATTACAGACAGCGAAGCCTCGCCTCTGGCTGCCATTGCCCACCACGCCCTGCTGGCCAAGAGCGATATGGCCTCCTTTGTGGACTCTCTGGTGGCGCCGCTCTCCCTAGTTAACGCCCTGATTGTGGCGGTTGGCCGGAAAAAGAACGACGACCTCTCTGAGACCTTTGGAAAACTGGAGCAGATCTGGGACGAGTACGAGGTCTATGAAAAAATAGAAGATGGGACAGATAGGAGCGCGGGAACTTGACCATAGAGACAGAGATCATTGTCATAGGAGGCGGCGCAGCAGGATGCATGGCCGCCCTGACTGCGGCCCGGAGCGGTGCGTCTGTTATTCTGCTGGAACGTAATCAAAAATTGGGACGCAAGCTGTACATTACTGGAAAGGGCCGCTGTAACGTTACCAACAACTGCTCCCCAGACGAGGTATTGAAGAATATCCCCCATAACAGCCGGTTTCTCACCAGTTCGGTGACCCGTTTTCCTCCCGCGTCAGTGATGGAGCTGTTCACCTCTCTGGGGGCGGCACTGAAGACGGAGCGGGGCAACCGGGTATTCCCCCAGTCGGACAAGGCGTCAGATATCATTGACGCCCTGCTGATAGGGCTGCGCAGGGCGGGGGTTGAAATCCGGGAGGAGCGGGCCGCCGGCATCTGTTCCACCAGAACAGGCCTGCAAGTGCGAACCGAGCGGGGGGAGTATCACTGCAAGGCAGTTATACTTGCCACCGGCGGCGTGTCATACCCTCTGACAGGTTCCACCGGCGACGGCTATCAGATGGCGGCGGCGCTGGGACATACCATCATTCCCGCCAAGCCTTCTCTTGTCCCTCTGGTGGCTGAAGGAGACCTGTGCCGCAGAATGCAGGGACTATCCCTGCGGAATGTGGCAATTAAGGTAAAAAACAGCAAGAAAAAGGTTCTCTTTCACGAACAAGGGGAGTTGCTGTTTACCCACTTTGGCCTCTCCGGTCCGCTGATTCTCAGCGCCAGCGCCCATATGCGGGACTTTGACAAGGAGCACTACACCGTCTGGATTGATATGAAGCCGGCCCTGGATGAGAAAACCTTGGATGCCCGCCTGCTGCGGGACTTGGGCGAGAACCCTAACCGGGCGTTTCACAATGTGCTGGACGGTTTGGTGCCCCGACTGATGGTGCCTGTGCTGGCGGAGCTGACCGGTGTCCCAGACGGGACAAAGGCCAACTCCGTGACCCGAGAGGAACGGCGGCGGCTATTGGAGCTGTTGAAGGCCTTTCCCGTAGAGATTGCCGGCCCCCGACCGGTAGAGGAGGCCATTGTGACCTCTGGCGGCATCAAAGTTACTGAGGTGGACCCCAGAACAATGCAGTCAAAGCTTGTAAAGGGCGTTTACTTCGCCGGCGAGGTACTGGATGCCGACGCTTATACCGGCGGCTTTAATCTTCAGATTGCATGGTCTACCGGTCATGCGGCGGGGGAGTCCGCTGCGGAAGCCGTATTACAGGCGGGAGGAGATTTAGGTTGAAGTATAAAAGCATTGCGGTGGACGGACCGTCCGGCGCTGGAAAGAGCACATTGGCCAGAATGCTGGCAAAATCCCTTGGATACCTCTATGTAGATACAGGGGCTATTTACCGCACGGTAGGGCTGGCTGCTTACCGCAACGGCATTTCTCCGGACGACAGTGCCGCTGTCATCCATATGCTGCCCGGGTTGTCCATTGACCTGCGCCACGGAACAGACGGCCTCCAGCATATGTATCTGGACAGCGAGGATGTAAGCGACGAGATCCGCCTGCCTGAGATTTCCCGCTATGCTTCCATGGTGTCTGCAATACCTGAAGTTCGGGCGTTTTTGATGGATATGCAGCGGGAATTGGCTCGTCGTCAGAATGTGATTATGGACGGCCGGGATATCGGCACAGTGGTACTGCCGGAGGCGGACGTGAAGATCTTTCTCACTGCCAGTTCTGAGGACCGGGCCCGTCGCCGGTACGCTGAACTGAAAGAGCGGGGAGTAGATAGCAACTACGAAACGGTGCTCGCTGAAATTGTCGCCCGAGATGAGAAGGATACCCGCCGGGCAGCTGCGCCTCTGCGCAAGGCGGAGGACGCCATTCCAGTGGATACGACCGGAAACTCCCTGGAGGAGAGCTTTGAGGTGCTGCTGAAAACCATTAAGGAGCGTCTGGACGCATGAAAAGTATATATAGAGTATATTCCATTCTTTGGACCATCATCTGGCCCTTCTTCAGCCTGTGCCATCCCTGCCGGGCCATCGGGAAAGAGAACCTGCCACAGGGCGGGGCCCTGTTCTGCGCCAACCACTCCTGTCTTAATGATCCGGTCTGCCTGGTGATGGCGGTAGGGCGGAAATATCAGCTGCGGCCTATGGCCAAGTCGGAGTTTATGAACATTCCGGTTTTGGGCTGGCTGCTGAAAAAGGCGGGAGTATTTGCCGTTGACCGCGGAAAGTCCGATGTCGGCGCTATTAAAACTGCCATGAAGTACCTCAAAAACGGCGAAAAGGTCCTGCTGTTTCCTGAGGGCACCCGTGTGAAGGACGGCGTGGATAAGCACGGACATGAGAGCGAGGCCAAGAGCGGCGCGGCCATGCTGGCTGTCCGCACCGGCGTGCCTATCGTGCCGGTCTATATCCCGGAGAAGAAGAAATGGTTCCGTTTTACCAATATTGTCATCGGTGAGCCCTACTATCCCCATGTGGAGAGCAAGAAGGGGACTGCAGAGGAATACAAAGAAATTGCGGAGGAACTAATGGATCGCATCCACGCCCTGGGAGCCAAGGCCGCATGAGCAGGGTGACAATGGCAGAGCACGCCGGCTTTTGTTATGGAGTCAAGCGTGCAGTGGAGATGGCGGAGCAGGCAGCAGCATCCGGGAAGCGATGCGTTATGCTTGGCAGTCTGATCCATAACGACAGTGTGGTGCGCCGCCTGGAGTCTATGGGCCTGACTATTGTGTCGCGGCCCGAGGAGGTTCCGGAAGGGGCGACTGTAATCGTCCGTTCCCACGGAGAACCCAAGGCCGTCTATGAGGCATTGCATGCCAGAGGGGATATTTTGGATGCCACCTGTCCCAATGTGTCCCGTATCCACAAAATTGTGGCCCAGGCGGAGGAGACCGGGCGGCAGCCTATTATCATCGGTACGCCCAATCACCCGGAGATCACCGCAATCGCCGGATGGTGTGCGCATCCTGTGGTTCTGGCAGACGCTGAAGAGCTGGAAAAATGGTTGGATAAAGATTCCGAAAATCGGAAAAAGCCCCTTACTTTGGTTTCTCAAACCACTGCTGCCAGAAAAAGTTGGGATTTGTGCGTAGAAAAAGCAAAAAAAGAGTGTACAAATTTAAAAATTTTTGATACAATATGTAGTGCTACGTGCAAGCGCCAGGAAGCAGCCCAGGCTCTGGCTGCTAAAAGTGACGCCATGATTGTGATCGGGGACCGTAAAAGTTCCAACACAAGACGGCTTGCGGAGCTGTGCGCAGCGCTCTGTCCTCAGGTTCTCTGGATCGAAGGGGCAGAGGATCTGGAACCTTCCAACCTGTACGGGAAGGCTTCTATTGGAATCACCGCGGGTGCGTCCACGCCCGGGTGGATTATAAAGGAGGTCTATGAGAAAATGAGCGACGAAAACATGGAGATCGAGGAATCCTTCGCCGAAATGCTGGAGAAATCGATCAAAACTTTAAATACAGGGGAGAAGGTTACAGGCGTTGTCACTGGCATCACGCCCACTGAGATCTATGTTGATCTTGGTACCAAGCACGCCGGTTACATACCGGTGTCCGAGCTGACCGATGATCCCACTGTAAAGGTTGAAGATCTGGTCCATGTGGGCGACGAGATCGAGACCTATGTTATGCGCGTCAACGATCAGGAGGGTGTTGTCACCCTGTCCAAAAAGCGTCTCGACACCGTCAAGAGCTGGGACGATATTGAGCAGGCCCGTGAGGATCACACCACTGTCGAGGGCGTTGTCACTGAGGAGAACAAGGGCGGTGTTGTGGTCAACATCAAGGGTGTCCGGGTATTTGTGCCTGCCTCTCAGACCGGCCTGCCCCGCGAGACTCCCATGAGCGAGCTGCTGAAGAAGCGTGTCCGTCTCCGCATCACCGAGGTCAACCGTGCCCGCCGCCGTGTGGTGGGTTCCATCCGTGCTGTCACCGCCGAGGAGCGCGCCGCCAAGGCAGCTGAGGTGTGGGAGAACATCGAAGAGGGCAAGAAGTACACCGGCACTGTGAAGTCCCTGACTTCTTACGGCGCCTTCGTGGATATCGGCGGCGTGGACGGCATGGTCCACATCTCCGAGCTCTCCTGGAGCCGCATCAAGCACCCCTCTGAGGTGGTGAAGGTGGGCGACACCGTGGAGGTGTACGTTATTTCCTTCGACAAAGAGAAGAAGAAGATCTCTCTGGGTATGAAGGACCGCAGCCAGGATCCCTGGACTGTGTTCACCAGCAAGTACAGCGTGGGCGACACTGCCAACGTCAAGATTGTCAAGCTGATGACCTTTGGCGCCTTTGCTGAGATTGTCCCCGGCGTGGACGGCCTGATCCACATCTCCCAGATTGCCGATCACCGCATCGACAAGCCCGGTGATGTGCTCAGCGAGGGCCAGATGGTGGATGTGAAGATCACCGACATCGACATGGACCGCAAGAAGGTTTCCCTGTCCATCCGTGCTCTGCTGGAGGATGCTCAGCGTTCCGCCGCTGCTGCTGCCGATGGCACTGACACTCTGGTCGCCACTTCCGACAGCGAGGGCACCGAAGTGTCTGACGACTTCGCCGGCACTGACGGAGAATAATCCCGCAATACCGAGCCAGAAGCAGCCTGTTTTCGCTTGAAAACAGGCTGCTTTTTTCATATTTTTTGCAATCTAATTGCAGATTTTGCCGTTGTTCCCTTGCAAAGCATTTAAAAAGTGACTATAATATTTATTATAAGACGTAGTGGAGGTATAAACGGGTACATGGAGGTGTAACATGTTTCAGGTAGGCGACAAAATTGTCCATCCAATGCACGGCGCAGGTGTAGTAGACAGCATTGTCCGCAAGAAGGTGAACGGCGTGGTGCGGGAGTACTACATTCTCAAGCTGCCTGTGGGGGGAATGCTGGTCATGGTTCCCACGGAGAACAGCGAAGAGATCGGCGTACGCCCAGTCTGTAAGCGGGACGAGGCAGACAGAATCCTTGCGGCTATACCGAATATTGAGGTGGAAATGACCCAGAACTGGAACCGTCGCTACCGGGAAAACATGATGCGCCTGAAGAGCGGTGATTTGTTGGAAGTTGCCCGGGTAGTCAAGGGGCTGATGCGCCGCGACGTGGACCATGGACTCTCTACTGGTGAGCGCAAAATGCTCCACTCTGCAAAGCAGATTCTGATCTCTGAAATTGTCCTCTCCCAGAATGCCAGCTATGAGGACGTGGAGGCGCGTATAAACGGCGCAATGGCATAATAAAGATAGAAATGTGCCTTGTCGCCGGGCAGAACATCTGCGGTTTGCCGGAAGCACAACTTTCCCTCGGCTGACGCGGGGGCGTCAAGGTCCGGGGGAAGGTTGTGCTTTTGCTTGTCATAAAAATAGATGGGGAGACAGACCCGGAAGGGAGAAAGAGCGTGGGACTGCTTAAACGGCTGCGAAAAAAGCGGAAGCCTCATCGCCCGTGGTGTGCGGCGGTGGTACCAGCGGCGGGCTCATCCCAGCGGATGGAGGGGCAGGACAAAATTCTGCTGCCTTTAGATGACGTTCCTGTCCTGGTTCATACGCTCCAGGCACTGAGCGCTTCAGAATGGATACAGGAGATTGTAGTGGTAACTCGGGAGGATCTGATAGTTCCAGTGGGGCAGCTGTGCCGGGATTGCGCGCTGGCTAAGGTGAAAAAGGTGCTGGTTGGCGGCGCTACCAGGACAGATTCTGTTTTGGCTGGTGTGGAAGAGGTCAGCAGCCGAGCGGAGCTAATCGCGGTTCATGACGGCGCCCGGCCTCTGGTAACAACTGAAGTGATTGATGCGGCCATCCAGAAGGCGGCAGAGTGCGGAGCAGCGGCGCCGGCAGTTCCGGTAAAGGATACCATCAAGCGGGCTGTGGACGGAGTGGTGGTTGAGACGCCGGACAGGTCTCAGCTTTTTGCCATTCAGACGCCGCAGGTGTTTGACAGCGACCTCCTTGTGGGGGCTCTTCATAAGGCTGTCGAAGATGGTGCGCCTATTACCGATGATTGCGGTGCAGTGGAACGCATTGGCATGAAGGTTTACCTGACCGCTGGTTCCTATGAGAATATCAAGATTACAACTCCTGCGGATATGCTGGCGGCGGAGGCCATCCTGCGCAGCCGGGATACATAGAATACCGGAATATTATTCTGTCCGAACAGACCGGGCGGAGGAAAGCGAGTGAGCGGGATTGCGGATTGGACACGGATATGATGTGCACCGCCTGGTGCCAACGCGAAAGCTGATTTTAGGCGGCGTGGAGATTCCGTGGGAAAAAGGGCTGCTGGGGCACTCAGACGCCGATGTGCTGACCCACGCATTGATGGACGCCCTTTTGGGGGCTGCGGCACTGGGCGACATTGGAAAGCTGTTTCCCGATAACGACCCGGCCTATGAGGGGATCTCCAGCCTGGTACTGTTGGACCGGGTGATGGAGCGGATACGTGCCGGTGGGTTCAAACTTGGTAATGCAGATATGACCATCCTGGCCCAACGCCCCAAGCTGGCAGGTTATATCCCAGCCATGCGGGAAGTTTTGGCCCGGCATATGAGCGCCTCTGAAAGCCAGGTGAACGTAAAGGCCACCACTGAGGAAGGGCTGGGCTTCACCGGCCGTGGGGAGGGGATTGCCGCCCACGCGGTTATCCTGTTGGAAGAGACATAAGAGCGCGGAAGGCGCCGTCAAAAGGCGGCGCCTCTTCTTATATTCAGTGACCAGACCTTAGAGCGCGGCATATACTGGGGTGAGAGGAGCGTTTTGTCCTGCCGTGCCGGCACGGACAGAGCAGAACAAATATTAAATCAGTGACATTCCTCTCGTAAGGCTGCGGCTATTGAGAAATCCCCAGGAAAGGAATGGTCATGTTTGATGGTGTACTACCTAATTATTTGCCGCTCCCTGACCTATGCCCAGCGGACAGCCCAAGTACTGGAGCGGGCTGGCATTACCGCCCATATTCTGCGCTCCCCCAGAAGCGTTTCCGGCGAAGGATGCAGTCATGCAGTAAAGGTGTCCGAGCGCAATTTGGCAGACGCGCTGGCAATTCTGGGGCGGGTGGGCCTCCCGCCAAAGCGGGTCTTTATTCAGGCGGCTGACGGGGGATATAAAGAGGTGCGGCTGCTATGATTTATCTGGACAGCGCTGCCACCACTATGCAGAAGCCGCCGTCCGTTGCCCGGGCGGCAGCCTACGCCATGGGCCACATGGCCAGTCCGGGGCGGGGGAGCCATCGCCCAGCGGCGCTGGCGGCAGATACGGCCTTTGCCTGCCGCCAGGCCGCTGCTGCATTATTTGGAGTGGAGAGCCCGGAGCAGGTTGTGTTTACCATGAATGCTACCCACGGACTCAATCTGGCAATCAAGTCTCTGATCCGCCCGGGCGATACGGTTCTTATCTCTGGCTACGAGCACAACGCGGTAACCCGGCCGCTCCACTGTATGCAGGATGTGCAGGTTAGAGTAGCATCCGGGCCGCTGTTTTGTCCGGAACAGATATTCCAGCAGTTCGAGGCTCTGTTGACTGACGAGGTGCGGGCGGTTATTTGTACTCATGTGTCCAATGTGTTTGGTTATATTCTCCCAGTGGATCGGATTGCCGCTCTGTGCAGAGAACGGGGGGTGCCGTTCATTCTGGATGCTTCCCAGTCCGCCGGCTGTCTGAGGGTACGGATGGACGAATTAGGCGCATCCTTTATCGCCATGCCAGGCCACAAAGGATTGTACGGCCCTCAGGGGACCGGACTGCTGCTGTGCGGCGCACAGACACAGCCCCTGCTGGAGGGCGGCACAGGTAGTTTGTCTGCGCTTCAGGAGATGCCAGACTTTCTGCCTGATCGGCTGGAAGCAGGGACACACAATATCGCAGGCATTGCCGGACTTTTGGAGGGCATCCGGTATGTGACCCGAACAGGGGCAGAAAATATATTGGCCCATGAGACGCGGCTTACCCAGCGTGCAGCCCGGGCTTTGGTCAGAATTCCTGCGGTAACCGTGTATGCTGCTGAGAAAGGCTTAGGGCAGGCGGGTGTGCTGTCCTTTCAGATTCGTGGGATGGACTGTGAGGAAGCTGGCGCTGCGCTGGGGGAGATGGGAATTGCAGTCCGCGCCGGGTTACACTGCGCCCCGCTGGCTCACCGTTCGGCAGGTACATTGGGAACTGGTACAATTCGCGCCAGCTTTTCGGCCTTTAATACCGCTTGTGAAACCGAACATTTCGTCCATGCAGTGAGGTGTATTGCCGCACGCACGGAAAACAACAGAACGCGTTAACAAACCCGCTATGCTTTGTGTCCCAAAGCATAGCGGGTTCTGCGCTGAAAAAATGACACGGAATGTGGAGCCTTTGGTGAGGCTAGGGAATTTATAGAAAATTCACTTCTGTTGTATTGCCATTTTCTCAGCAATAAAGTATAATCTTTAGAATAGGCAGAGTATGAAGAGACTAAGTCTGACCTGCCCATGAGCGAATATGCCCGGACGGCTGAAATGCAGGTGAAGGGAAGAATGGAACAGATAATACAGTGGATTCAGGAGAGCTTTATGGCCTTTCCTTCCATCGGTATAGCGGATATTCTGGATATCCTTATCATGGCATTTATTTTTTATAAACTGCTGATGATTGTCCGCCGTACCAGTTCAGGACAGGTTATGAAGGGGGTTCTCCTTGTTATAGTGGCCTTTGTCCTGGTCAGTGCTTTCCAACTCAGGATGCTCAGCTACTTGATGGGCAAGGTGCTGGAATATGGCGTTCTGGCTCTGGTCATTTTATTTCAGCCCGAGATACGGCGCTTTTTGGAGCAGATGGGCCGCAGCAGCATTGGCAGTGTATTTGTGCGGGAGGAGGCTCCCGGTGAGCTGGAGAACGCCATCACCCAGACCGTGCTGGCCTATACGGACTTGTCCAAAACCAAGACGGGCGCATTAATGGTGTTTGAGCGTAAGAACCAGCTGGATGACGCCATTAAAACCGGAACAGCTTTGGACTGCGTGGTCAACGCGGAACTGCTCAAAAATATCTTCTGGAACAAGGCGCCCCTTCATGATGGCGCGGTGATTGTGCGGGCTGGGCGGATTGTGGGCGCGGGCTGCATGCTGCCTCTGTCCGGAAATGTCAACCTCTCCCGAGATCTGGGTATGCGCCACCGGGCTGGCATTGGAGCCAGCGAAAACTCGGACGCAGTAGTAGCCATTGTCTCGGAAGAGACGGGTTCTATTTCTGTGGCAGTGGGCGGCATGCTGAAACGCCATCTGGCGCCGGAAACCCTGGAGCGTCTGCTGCGCAATGAGCTTTTGCCCCAGAATGACGAGAATGATAAGCCCAAATTCAACCTGATCAATATCATCTTGAAGTCAAAGAGAGGGGAGAAGGCCGATGTGGAAAAAGATAAAAGACAGTAAATGGCTCTACGTTGTGCTCTCTCTTCTGATGGCCTCCGTCCTGTGGATTTACGTAGTAAAAGAGGCCAACCCCTCAATTGAACGCTCCATTTCCAATATTCCCATTACCTTTACCGGAACGGAAATACTGGCGGCTCGCAACCTGATTATCTCTGAGGGAGCGGACCAGACCATGACATTAGCGCTGGAAGCAAAGTCGGATGTATTTGCCAAGCTAAACCGTGAGAACATTACCCTGAGCGTGGATGTATCCCAGATTTCAGAGCCTGGCACCTATCGGCTCCTGGTAAAGCCCAGTTATCCCATCAATGTCAACCAGTTGGATGTGACGGTAAATAACGATGTTTCCGATCTCTATGTGGAGTTCACGGTCTCCGAACTGGAGAGCAAAGAAATCCCGGTCCGGCTGGAGTTCAAGGGGAGCTATGCCGAGGACTATATGGCGGGCAAGCCCACTATTACGCCGGGTACCATCAATATCAGCGGGCAGCAGGAGCTGGTAAATCAGGTGGCCTATGCGAAGGTGGTCCTCACCATTGAGAATATGAGCGAGAGCTATGAGGGCGATCTGCCCTTTGTGTATGTGGGCGCAGATGGGACGGAGCTGACGGACTTGACGGTAACAGCCAATGTGGATACCGTCCATGTAGAGTATCCCATTGTAAAGACCAAGCAGGTGCCGGTGACAGTTGATATTATTCCCGGCGGCGGCGCAACAGAGGACGATGTGAATATCACCTACGGTGTCAGTCACGAGGCCGTCATGTACCTCACCATCTCTGGCCCCGAGGACGAACTTGAGACCTATGACAAGATTGTGCTGGGCGAGATTGACCTCTCCAAGGTATATACCGAGGAGACCTTCAGCTTCCCGGTGACGCTCAATGAGGACTTTACGAATGAGAGCGGTATCAGCTCAGTGGATGTGACCGTCACCATTGATGACACAAAACTGACTACCCGGGAGTTTACCGTAGACAATATCCAGATGATCAATAAGCCGGATGGATACAATGCGGAACTGATAACCGAATCCCGGCTGGTGACTGTCCGCGGACCTGAGGAGGCGGTGGATGCGCTCTTCCAGTCTCAACTGCGGATTGTAGTGGACTTGTCCCAGGCCCAACTGGCCACAGGACGGCAGACGGTTCAGGCCCAAGTCATTATAGACGGCAGCAGTAATGTGGGTGTGCTGGGCGGCGAATATGACGTGCTGGTCAATTTCACCCTGGCGGAATAACAACAGGAGGAAATGTGATGGCGGAAACCGCCGGTTTGAGGCAGTGCAGAAATCAGGACGGCAGGCGAAGCTGATATGTTTGGCTATATTCGACCCAACCGCGAGGAGCTAAAGGTCCGGGAACTGGAGGACTACCAGGCCATGTACTGCGGCCTGTGCCAGGTGATGGGCAAGCGCTGCGGCTTTACGGCCCGGATGCTGCTCAATTATGATTTTACCTTTCTGGCCATGCTGCTTTCTCCGCCGGAACGCAGACCGTCTACCTGCATGCGCCGCTGTCCCGCCAAGCTCTTCCTGCGTAAGAAATGTACCTGCGCTTCCGGACCGTGGCTGGAGGCTGCGGCGGATGAGAGCGTCATTCTCAGCTACTGGAAAGTGCGTGACAGTATTGAGGACGGCGGCTTCTGGGAGCGGATCGGCGCCCGCACACTCTCTCTGCTTCTTCGGAGAGGCTACCGCCGGGCGGCGGCAGCACGGCCGGAATTTGACCGTGAAGTCTGCCGTCAGCTGGAGACATTGCGCCGGCTGGAGAAGTCAGATACGCCTTCACTGGACCGGACGGCAGACACTTTTGCCCGGATTCTCCAGGCCGCAGCACCTAAGACAGAGAATGAGGCAGAGGATCGGGCGTTGGGACAGCTGCTCTATCATGTGGGACGATGGATTTATCTGATTGATGCATGGGATGACCTTCAAGAAGATGTTTCTGCCGGAAGATATAATCCCATCCATGCCCGCTTTGGCGGCAGGGAAGAGGCAGAGCAGGAATACCTGCGTACTACCCTGCTCCACTCTCGCAATCTGGCTCTCTCTGCGTTTGCCCTGTTAAATCGGGGCTGCTGGGAGCCGGTGTTGGGAAATATCCTGTGTCTGGGAATGCCCATGGTAGAAGAAATGGTATTCCGCGGATGCTGGAAGCAGATGAAGCGGCGGACAATTTTGGGCGTTGATTCGGGCAGATCCCAACAGAGATAGATGTCAATGATTTAGGACAGGAGACAGAAATACATGAGCGATCCATACAGCGTACTCGGAGTTTCCCCCAATGCCAGCGATGAGGAGATTAAAAAGGCATACCGCGAGCTGGCTCGGAAATACCATCCGGACAACTACCAGAACAATCCCTTGGCCGATCTGGCTGAGGAAAAGATGAAGGAAATTAACGAGGCCTACGACGCCATCAATAAGATGCGCAGCGGCGGAAGCTACAGCGGCAGCGCCTACCAGCAGAGCGGCAGCAGCTATGGCTACGGCTATCAGCAGCAGAGTCAGTCTTCTTCCGCCGGCAATCTGTACAGCCGGGTACGGCAGGCCATTAATGCCGGCAATATTGACGCCGCAGAGAATCTGCTGCGTCAGGCTCCCGCTCAGGATGCGGAGTGGCACTTTCTCTCCGGCTGCATTGCCTATCGCCGGGGCTGGCTGGACGAGGCGCGGCAGCAATATCAAATTGCCTGTAACGCTGACCCGGGCAACATGGAGTACCGTCAGGCGCTGAACATGATGCAGCAGGGTGGACAAGCCTATCGTCCTTACGGCAATACGGGCGTAGGCATGGATGCCTGTGACTGCTGCAGCACGCTGATGTGTTTGCAGTGCCTGTGTGGAGGCTGCAACTGAGATGAGACAGCGAAATTCAGGGGCACGTCAGGTAGCGCTGGTTGGTGTCCTTGCCGCTCTTTCCCTGGTAATTTTGCTGCTGGCAGCTGTTTCCCCATCGGGACGGATGGGAATTGTGGCAGTGGCTGGCCTGGTCAACGCTGCAGCTGTCATCTCCGGCGGCCTTCACTCCGGCTTCTTGTGCTGGGCAGTAGCTGGTATTCTGGGCCTTATTCTCTCGCCTGATAAAGGAAATGTACTGCTCTATCTGATTTTTTTCGGTGTGTACCCCATGGTAAAGAGCTTGATTGAGCGGTTACGGCGGGCCCCGCTGGAGTGGCTGTGCAAGCTGGTATTCTTCAATGTGGTACTCACTTTTTGCTGGTTTGTGCTGCGGGATGCGCTGCTTGCCGGGCTCCCCGCAGTGTTTGAGCAGCTGTGGGTACTCTACGCGGGCGGGAATGTGGTATTCTTGGTCTATGATTACGGCTTCTCTAAATTGGTGATGCTCTATGCAGCCAGAATAGATAAGGCGATACGGCGGAGATAAGGGTTTTCAAAGTAAAAAAAATCTGATATAATATATTGCTAAACAATCGAAAGAAGGGAAGCGAGCCCTTTGGTGAAGAGCATGACCGGCTATGGAAAAGGCGAGGCAGAGCTCCACGGACGTACCATTACAGTGGAGCTCCGTTCCGTTAACAACCGATATCTTGACTGCACCATCAAGCTGCCCCGGATCTATGTCTTTGCGGAGGAGGCCATCAAGACCCGGGTACAGAAAAGCATTTCCCGCGGCAAGGTGGATATCTTTGTGACCATCGGACAGTCTGAGACGGGTGATGTATCTATCTCCCTGAACAGGGGTGTGGCAGACGGTTACTACTCCGCGCTGTGCCAGATGCGGGATACTTATGGCCTGCGGGACGATATTTCTGTCTCGCTGCTCTCCCGATTCCAGGACGTGTTTCTGGTGGAGAAGAGCCCGGAAGATTTGGAGGCGGTGGCCGCCGATATCTGTACGGTATTGGATATGGCCCTGGCAGACTTTGACGCCATGCGTACCCGTGAGGGCGGCAAGCTGGAGGAGGATATCCGCGGGCGGGCCGCTACCATCGGCAGCCTGACGGCGCTGGTTGAGGAACGCGCCCCCGGCATTGTGGCAGATTATCGGGCCCGGCTGGAGGCCAAGATGGCAGAGGTGCTGCAGAATACTCAAATTGATGAGAGCCGCATTCTCACCGAGGCTGCCATCTTTGCGGATAAGGTAGCTGTGGACGAAGAGACGGTGCGCCTGAGAAGCCATCTGGACCAGCTGTCCCATATGCTGGATCAGGGCGGCGCCATTGGCCGCAAGCTGGATTTTCTGATTCAGGAGTTCAACCGGGAAGCCAACACCATCGGCTCCAAATGCAACGATATTGAGACCGCCCGCCATGTGGTGGACATCAAAGCGGAAATTGAAAAAATCCGGGAGCAGGTCCAAAACATTGAGTAAAGGGGCGGTTCAGAGTGAAGCTTATCAATATTGGATTTGGCAACATGGTCTCCGCCGGTCGGCTCATTGCCATTGTGAGTCCGGAATCCGCACCTATCAAGCGTATGATCCAGGAAGCAAGAGACCGAGGCATGCTGATTGATGCCACCTACGGCCGCAGAACCCGAGCCGTTCTGATTATGGACAGTGACCATATCGTCCTCTCGGCCATTCAGCCGGAGACCGTGGCGGGCCGCCTGAGCGGCAAGGACGCACCGGACCCGGTAACCGAGGAGGATGACGAGGGATGATAAAAAAGAAGAAGACTCGCGGACAGCTGATCGTGCTCTCCGGCCCCTCCGGGGTGGGAAAGAGCACTGTAATTGCGGAATTGCTGGGAGAGAGGAAGGACATCTATTTTTCCGTCTCTTTCACGACCCGCAGTCCCCGTGTAGGCGAGGCGAACGGCGTAAATTACAACTTTGTCAGCCGTGAGGAGTTTGAGCGGATGATTGCCGCCGATGAATTGCTGGAATATGCCCAGTACGTCGGTAACTACTATGGCACCTCTCTCAAGATTATTCAGGACAAGCTGGCTGCCGGCATTGATGTACTGCTGGACATTGAGGTCCAGGGTGCGGCCAAGGTGCGCAGCAAATGTCCGGAGGCTGTGCTGATTTTCATTATTCCGCCCTCCTTTGAGGAGCTCTCCCGCCGGCTCCATGGCCGGGCTACTGACGATGAAGATGTTATAGCAGGACGACTCCAGAAGGCCCGGGAGGAGTACCGCCAAATTCCCAACTACGACTACCTGGTGGTCAATGACAAGGTGTCCACCGCGGCGGCAGAGATTATCTCTATCCTGACGGCGGAGGACTGCCGGACCCGAAACCGCCTTGCCCTTGTGGATGGAATCTAACAGTTGTTCATACTGTTTGCCACCAACGCGCGCCGCCGTGCTCCGGCGGACGCGGCCCAAAGAAAGGAACGATGCTTTATGATGCTGAAACCCGCAATGAATGAACTTCTCGCCCAGATCCCCAGCCGCTATATGCTGGTGAACGTAGTGGCCCAGCGTGCCCGCCAGATTGCCAGTGAGGCGGAGGAGGAGGGCATCTCCCTGGAGGATAAGCCCGTCTCCCTGGCCCTGCGGGAAGTAGCGGAAGGTAAGTGCATTCCTCACGCCGAGGATGAGGAGTAAAGGAAACACAGATTTCTCCGGAAGGCAAGTGAAAGGGCGGCAGCGCCTGTCACTTGCCTTTTGCGGGATAGTTGGACAAGTCTCATCATCGGGGGGAGCAGAAGCGTGGAACATGTCATTCTGGCAAAAGTAGCTCTCAGCGCGGCTACCTTTGCAATTGATAAGCCCTACGACTATTTGCTCCCCGACGAACTGCGGGAAACTGCTGCCCCCGGTATGCGGGTTTTAGTGCCTTTTGGCGCGGGAAACCGCCGGATTGAGGGCATTATCCTGGCTCTGAGCCAAGGGCAGCCCGGCCCGCGGCTGAAAGCAATTATTGCCCTGCTGGACGATGCTCCCGTGCTGGACAGCGAGAGTATCCAGCTGGCCCTGTGGATGCGGGAGCGGTATTTTTGCACAGTATATGAGGCGGCACGTGCCATGCTCCCGGCGGGGCTGTATTTCTCGCTCCAGGACCAGTATCACATCACCAAGGGTGTGGATAAGGAGGCCGCCTATGAGGCAGCCGGCAGGTCCGACCATGCACGCCGGATTCTGGATCTGGCGTATGCCTGCGGCGGTACCGCTGAGATGGGACAGATTCGGGCAGCGTTTGGTACTAAGGACCCTAATCCGGCCATTAAGCTGCTGACAGAGCGGGGAATCCTGACCCTGGAGACCAGCGCGTCCCGTGGTGTAGGAGACAAGACCGAACAGGTGGTATCCCTGGCTGTGCCGCCGGAGGAGGCTCTTGCTCTGGTGACACCGAAGAGGAAAACCGCTCCTCTGCGCTACGCGGTGGTAGAACTGCTGTCAGCAGTGGGGCAGGCCTCATCCAAGGAGATTTGCTATTTTACCGGAGCTTCTCCGGCCACGCTGCGGTCTTTGGTAAAAAGCGGAATTGCCGTAATGGAGAAGCGAGAGGTATTCCGCCGGGTCGTACCGGAGCAGACTGAGCCCGCGCCGCCGGTGGTGCTTAATAGGGAACAGACAGCGGCCTTTGAGGGGATTAACCAGTTGTGTAAGGCGGGAGAGTCAGCAGCTGCTCTGCTCTACGGTGTGACCGGCAGCGGCAAGACTCAGGTCTATATCCGTCTTATTGAGGAGGTCCTCAAGCGGGGGAAAAGCGCTATGGTTTTGGTGCCTGAAATTGCACTGACACCCCAACTGCTGCACATTTTTACCTCCCACTTTGGTGACGCCATTGCTGTGCTCCACAGCTCTCTGCGGGCTGGGGAACGGTATGACGAATGGAAACGGGTGCGTACTGGAAAAGCCAGGGTGGTTATTGGTACCCGGTCAGCAGTGTTTGCGCCGCTGCAAAATCTGGGGCTCATTGTACTGGATGAAGAGCAGGAGTATACCTATAAATCCGAAAATGTTCCCCGGTATCATGCCCGGGACGTGGCGAAGTTCCGCTGTGTCCGCAGCAGAGCAGTACTCCTGCTGGGCTCTGCAACCCCATCTGTGGAGAGCATGTATCTGGCTAAAACCGGGGTCTATCATCTGTTTATCCTTCGCAGCCGGTACAACACCCAGGCGCTTCCCCAGGTGCATATCGTGGATATGAAGCGAGAACTTCGAAGCGGAAACGGATCTGATATCAGCCAGCAGCTCCGGGAGGAGCTTAGGGCAAATTTGGACCGGGGAGAGCAGAGCATCCTCTTTCTCAATCGCCGTGGCAACAGCCGGATGGCTGCCTGTGGCGAATGCGGCGAGGTGCCGTCCTGTCCCCGGTGCTCTGCTTATCTGACCTACCACTCAGCCAACGGACGGCTGATGTGCCACCACTGCGGCCATTCGGAGCGCCTGCCGGATGCCTGCCACCACTGCGGCGGGGCCTTCCACTTCATCGGCAGCGGTACCCAGAAGGTACAGGAAGAACTGGAGATGCTGTTTCCCGGCACCGAGGTTATGCGGATGGATACAGACACCGTGTCCGCCGTACAGTCCCACGAGAAGCTGCTTTCCCGCTTTGAGAAGGAGAAGGTGCCCATTTTGGTGGGTACGCAGATGGTGGCTAAGGGACTGGACTTTGAAAATGTCACTTTGGTTGGCGTTATCTCAGCAGATCTCTCCTTATATGTCGACGACTACCGGGCAGGAGAGCGAACCTTTTCCCTCCTGACTCAGGTGGTGGGACGGGCCGGCCGGGGAGAAAAGAGCGGTCGTGCCATCATCCAGACCTTTACGCCGGAAAACGAGGTTATCACCACCGCAGCTGCTCAGGATTACGATACCTTTTATCAGCAGGAAATTACCATGCGCCGTGTGCGGGGCTGCCCTCCCTTTGCGGATCTCTTTGTACTCACCGCCTCCGGGACGGAGGAGAGCCGAGTATTACGGATGTGCGTCCGGCTGCGCCAAACTCTGGAGCGCTGGTTTTCCGATCCGGCCTATCAGGGCTTGGATGTTCAGCTGCTGGGCCCGGCACCCGCCGCAGTGGCCAAGGTCAACAATCGGTATCGCTACCATCTAACCATATCTGGGCATAATTCAAAGACTATGCGCACGCTGGTGGCCGCGCTGCTCTGTGCCGCCCACAGTGATAAGGAAATGAAAGGGGTATCTGTGTTTGCAGATGTAAATCCCACGGATTAAGGAGGAACATAATATGGCGCTTCGGACCATTCTTACAAAAGGTGACCCTGTACTGACGAAAAAGGCCCATCTTGTCACCAATTTTGACCAGAAATTATCTGTCCTGCTGGACGATATGATAGAGACCCTGCGGGACTCTGGCGGCGTAGGTCTGGCGGCCCCTCAAATCGGTATTCTGCGGCGGGTAGTAGTGGTTATTAATGGGGAGGACCAGGTCATTGAACTGGTTAACCCGGAGATCATTGCCACGGAAGGGGAGCAGGTGGGCTTTGAGGGCTGCCTGTCCGTTCCCGGCCGCTGGGGCAAGGTGACGCGTCCCATGAAGGCTAAAGTCCGGGCGCAGAACCGACAGGGTGAGTGGTTTGAGGTAGAGGACGAGGGCCTGACCGCCCGCTGCTTCTGCCATGAACTGGACCATTTGGACGGCCACCTCTTCACTGAGCTGACCGACAAGCTCTACACCTCAGATGAGCTGGAGAAGCTGATGGAGCAGGAGGGACAGGCGTGAGAATTCTCTTCATGGGCACCCCTGAATTTGCTGTCCCCTCTCTGGAGGCCCTGGTGGCTGCCGGACATGAAGTCTGCGGGGTGTTTTCCCAGCCGGATAAACCGGTAGGACGGCATCAGAACAGGCTCCAGCCAACGCCTGTAAAGGAGTGCGCCATCACACACAATATCCCCGTTTTCCAGCCGGTGAAGATGAGGGACGGCACCGCTCTGGCTCAGATTCAGACTCTGGCGCCTGATCTGATCGTGGTGGCAGCTTACGGCAGAATTCTGCCGGATGAGATTCTGGCCTGTCCACCCAAGGGATGCATCAACGTCCACTCGTCCCTGCTGCCCAAATATCGGGGAGCAGCGCCTATCAATTGGGCGGTGCTCAACGGGGACACAGTGTCTGGTGTGACCATTATGCATATGGCTACGGAGTTGGATGCAGGGGATATCATTGTCCAGGAGTCCACGGAGATCGGCCCTGATGAGACGGCGGAGGAACTGTATCGCCGCCTGTCTGTTCTGGGCGCCGGACTTCTGGTGCAGGCGGTTAGCGCCATTGAGGCGGGGATCGCGCAGCGAACCCCCCAGAACGGGGCAGATGCCACCCTTGCTCCCATGCTGAGCAAGGAGCTCTCACCCATGGACTGGAGCCGTACCGCCCACGCCCTTCACTGCCAGGTTCGGGGCCTGCTGCCCTGGCCTGTGGCATCCACAGAGAAGCTGACTGGCGAGACTATCAAGGTCTACCGTACAGAAGAGACGGGAGACAAGACCCAGGCCCAGCCTGGTACTGTACTGGCTGCTGGAAAGCACGGGATTGACGTGGCCTGCGGAGAGGGCACTGTGCTTCGCATTACCGAGCTCCAGGCTCCCGGCAAAAAGCGGATGAAGGCGGCGGATTATCTGCTGGGCCATCCCATTGCTGTTCAGTCTCAGGGATGATTTTAAAAATACAGCGGCATAATCAATGGACTGCCGCATAAAGACAGAGAGAAAGAGGAGGACACCCATGTCAAGCGCCGATCAAACTGCCCGGGAGACCGCGCTATTGGCGCTGTCCGCCTGTGAGCGGCAGGGAGCCTGGTCTGACGGGTTCCTGAAAAAAACACTGCGGGAGTCTGGTCTGGACAGCCGGGACGCGGCTCTGGCTACACGGCTGTGCTTCGGGGTGCTCCAGAACCGGATGCTGCTGGACTTCTATATTGGAAAATTCTCTACTACACGGCCTGAGAAGATGGAGATTAAGGTGCGTAATGCCCTCCGCCTGGGGGTTTACCAGATGGCCTTTATGAGCAAGATTCCTCATAACGCGGCAGTAAACGAGTCAGTAGAGCTGACCAAGAAGCACTGCAAGAATCCTCGGGCTGCGGGTATGGTCAATGGTGTGCTTCGGAACGTATCCCGAAACATTGACCGCCTGCCAGTGATTGAGAGCGACAGCCGCGAGGAGTATCTCTCCATCCGGTACAGTCACCCACTGTGGCTGGTGCGGGAGTTTACCAATCTCTTGGGCAGCGAGGAGGCCGAGGCCCTGCTGGAGGCAGATAATGGCCAGCCCCCTATTACGGCCCAAATCAACATCTGCCGGACCACCATGGAGCAGACGCTGGAGCGCTTGTCAGAGGCCGGCGTGGCGGCACAGCCGCATCCGTGGCTGCCTAACTGCCTGGTGTTGACAGGAACAGGTAATCTGGAGCACCTTACCGCTTTTCGGGAAGGCCTGTTTTATATTCAGGACCCGGCTGCCCGGCTGGCTGTAGAAGCTGCGGATCCTAAGCCGGGGATGAAAGTGCTGGATGCCTGCGCTGCGCCTGGCGGCAAGACCTTTGCCGCCGCCATCCGTATGAACGGAGAGGGAGAGATTCTGTCCTGCGACATCCACGCCCATAAGGAGAAGCTGATTCAGGCCGGCGCAGAGCGGCTTGGCTTTACCTGTATCAAGACCGCTGTAATGGACGGGAAGAAACATCGCCCCGCCTTTGAGAATGCATTTGATCTGGTGATTGCCGATGTGCCCTGTTCTGGACTGGGTATTATCCGCAAAAAACCGGATATTCGTTACAAGGACCCGGAGCCGTTGCGAGGACTGCCAGCAGTGCAGAGCGCTATTCTGGACAATGTTGCCACCTATGTAAAGCCGGGCGGTGTACTGCTCTATGCCACCTGTACCTTACTGGAGCGGGAGAACGGCGATGTAATACAAGGTTTTCTTGACAGGAACCATGACTTTACACTTGAGAAATTTCAACTGCCGGCGCCCCTTGGAAGGGCGGAAAACGGCATGTTTACCTTTTGGCCTCAGCGCCATGGGACCGACGGCTTTTTTATTGCGAAGCTGAGGAGAAAAAACGGAACGGCAGCTGCCATTTAGGAGCGACACAGTTATGACCGATATCAAATCTATGAACCAAAGGGAGATGGCAGACTACTTCCGGGAGCTGGGGGAGCCGGCTTTTCGAGCTAAGCAGGTGTTCCAGTGGCTCCACCGGGGCGCCGTCTCCTTTGATGAGATGACCAATCTCTCCAAAAGTTTGCGGGAAAAGCTGAGCGGCAGCTGCTATATTACAGCGCCTATTGTGGAGCGGAAACAGGTCTCAGCTCAGGACGGGACCATCAAATACCTTTGGCGGCTGAGAGATGGAAACTGCATTGAAACTGTTTTGATGCGCTACCACCATGGGAATACTGTGTGTATCTCTTCCCAGGTGGGATGCCGGATGGGATGCGCCTTCTGCGCGTCCACTCTGGGCGGCAAGGTGAGAAACTTGACACCGTCTGAAATGCTGGACCAGGTACTCTTTACCCAGCTGGATTCCGGGGCGCCCATCTCCAATATTGTCCTGATGGGAATTGGCGAACCACTTGATAATTTTGACACGGTAATGCGCTTCCTTGAGCTGGTAAATCATCCGGATGGCCTCAATATCGGCATGCGCCATATATCCCTGTCCACCTGCGGTTTGGTCGAAAAAATTGACAAACTGGCCGATCTTCGGTTACAATTGACGTTGTCTGTCTCCCTGCACGCGCCGGATGACGAGACCCGCTCCCGTATTATGCCGGTAAATAAGGCTGTTGGTGTGGAGCGACTGTTCAAAAGCTGCCGCCAATATTTTGAAAAAACCGGACGGCGAATTTCTTACGAGTATGCCATGATTGACGGCGTCAATGACTCTGATTGGCAGGCCGACCTGCTGGCCAAGCATCTCAAGGGAACGCCGGGACATGTGAATCTGATCCCGCTCAACGAGGTGAAAGAGAGCCTGCTGAAGCCGAGCCGCAGGGTAGAAGCATTTCAAAAGCGGCTGGAGCAACACGGGATCACGGTGACGGTGCGGCGCAAGCTGGGCGGGGATATCGACGCGTCCTGCGGTCAGCTGCGCAGAAAGGCTATGCAGGAGAACTGAGCGGAAGCTGCCGCCCGATTTCGGATGGATGGCAGTGTGGAAACTGTCCACAGAGAAGAGGCAATCGACATGATAAAAGCTTGGGGTATCACAGATCGTGGTGCTGTCAGACATCAAAATCAGGATGCCTATTACCTGGATGTACCAGGAAATTTGGCGCTGGCGGTTGTTTGTGATGGAATGGGCGGCGCCAAGGCTGGCAATGTGGCCAGTACACTGGCGGTGGACACCTTTGTAGAGGCGTTGCGCAGCGGCAGTATTGATGCTCAGGAGCCGGATGATGCTCTGGCCCGGGCTGCGGAGCAGGCCAATAGAGCGGTGTTTGACAGGGCAGTCAGTGATCCAGCCTGTCAGGGCATGGGCACTACTATGGTGGCGGTACTGTTGACAGACCGGAGCGCCCACATCCTCAATATCGGGGACAGCAGATGCTATCTGGTGACAGAAACTGGGATTTCCAGGGTAACACGTGATCACTCTGTGGTAGAGGATCTGGTTCAAAAGGGACGGATTACCCCTGAAGAAGCCCGACTCCACCCCCGTAAAAATCTGATCACACGTGCTTTAGGCGCAGAAGAGCGTGTGCGTGCTGATTTGTACCACTTGGACTTAGCAGTAGGGGACTGCCTGCTCCTATGTTCCGATGGGCTGTCCAATATTGTCACGGATCAGGAGCTGCTCTATGAGATCATCCACGGCGGAGAGAAGGAGGACTGCTGCCGCCGGCTGTTGGATATCGCCATGTCTCGGGGTGCACCTGACAATGTGACGGCAGTACTGATTCAGGTATAATACACCCTGCTGTTCCAATATGCGGAGAATGCCAGCTGTCAGGCACAACAGACAGCGCCGCGGCCAGAGGCCTCTGCTCTAGCCGCACGAAAATCCGGCCACTCTCACCTGATGTGAACAAGGCCCTCGAGGAGGAGATTTACCATGGATCAATACATAGGTAAATTACTCGATAACCGATACGAAATTTTGGAGCGCATCGGCTCCGGCGGTATGGCAGTGGTATATAAGGCCCGCTGCCACCGGCTTAACCGGCTGGTCGCCATCAAAATTCTGAAGAGCGACTTGGCCCAGGACGCCGAGTTTCGCCGCCGGTTCCACGACGAGTCCCAGGCTGTCGCGATGCTGTCCCACCCCAATATTGTGGCAGTATATGATGTCTCCCACTCCGATGATTTGGACTATATCGTCATGGAGCTGATCGACGGCATTACCCTCAAGCAGTACATGCAGAAAAAAGGGGAGCCGCTGAATTGGCGCGAGGCCCTGCACTTTATTACCCAGATTATGAAAGGTCTCTCCCACGCCCATAGCCGCGGCATCATTCACCGGGACATCAAACCTCATAACATTATGGTCCTGCGGGACGGCAGTGTAAAGGTAGCTGACTTTGGTATTGCCAGGCTTACCTCCGCGGCACAAAATACCCTGACCCAGGAGGCTTTGGGCTCTGTCCACTATATCTCCCCTGAGCAGGCCAGAGGCAGCTATATTGACGCCCGCAGCGACATCTACTCTGCCGGCGTTGTGCTCTATGAGATGCTGACTGGCCGTCTGCCCTACGAGGGCGACTCGCCCATCTCAGTTGCCATCCAGCACATCAACTCCATCCCGCTCTCTCCCCGGGAGATCAACCCGGATATCCCCGAGGCGCTGGAGGAGATCACCATGAAGGCCATGGCATCCAATGTGGATCAGCGCTACATCTCTGCTGATGCCATGCTGGCAGACCTGGAGGAGTTCCGGAAGAACCCCAACATCAACTTTGACTATGGCGATGTTGACCTGTTGGAGAGCAGCGACGAACCTACTCAGGTGGTGAATCCCGGTGGAACGCATCGTACATTCCACGGGTCTGGCAGTGCTGCAGCCCGTCAGGCAAGCGGCCAGAGTCAGGGAGGCGATATGGCAGAGCATCCACGGCGCCATAAAAGTCGAGACGATGTGTACGATGACAGATATGACGACTATGATGACCGGCGAGGCAGGGCAGAACGGGGGAGCCCTGTTCCGGTTATTCTGGCCGTAGGGGCCATTGTTATCTTCCTGGCCGGAATTGGCTACTTTTTATGGGTCTCCTTCCTGGGGCCGCTTCTTAACCCAGAGATTCCGCTCTACACCACACCCAGCGTAGTGGGAATGACGCTGGAAGAGGCGCAGAACGACAATACTGTATTGGAAAATGGCTTTACAGTTGAACTGGAAAAAACAGTAGAAGACGAGGAGCATCCGGAGGGAGAAATCATCGACCAGAGTCCCGATGCCAACACCCAGGTTCAGTCAGGTGAGCGTACCATTAAAGTGACGGTCAGTGGCGGCAGTTCTGCTGATATCAAAATGGGCGACTATGAAAACAAGAAGCTGGATGAGGTCAAGACCCTTCTGGAGAGCAAGGGAATTGTCGTCAAGGTGGAGGAACAGGCTTCGGAGGAAGTCACAAAGGACTATATTATCTTCCAGAGTCCTGAAGAGGGAACTGCGCTTAAGGCGGGGGATGAGGTCACGCTGGTGGTGAGTACAGGACCCGACCTCCAACCCGTTACCATAATCGATCTGCGGGGCCAGCCCTTGGAGGAGGCCAAGAAGTGGCTGGAGAAGATGGATTTGATTCTGGGAACCCCTGTGGAGGTCTATGACGACGTTCAGCCTGTCGGCTACGTGGTCAGCCAGGATAAAGAGCCCAGAACAGAAGTTCTGCCCAAGACAATCGTTAACCTGACAGTCAGCAAGGGACCAGATCCCAACGCAGCGGTCACAGAGTCGCCTGAGCCAACCGAGAGCGATGGCGAGACCACGACACCTCCGTCAGAGAGCCAGATCCCCAGCCCACCGCCGTCCTCTTCTCAGCCTACGGTGCAGAAGACTGTGCGGATTGAACTGCCCTCCGATCGGGACTTGGTCCATGTGGTGGTAACAGTGAATGGACAGACCCAGTATGACGACACAGTGGATACTGTATTCCGCGTCATTACGCCTCCTCTCAGCGCGCCGGAGGGCACCATGCAGGCAGAAGTGTGTGTCTATCTGGATGATCAGCTTCAGAGTACAACCTATATTGATTTTGTCAAATGAGTGAAGGAATTATCTTAAAAGCTCTCAGCGGCTTCTATTATGTAGATGACGGAAGTGGCGCTCCACCCACAGCGTGCCGGGCCAGAGGCCGCTTCCGTCATGCCAGAATTTCGCCTCTTGTTGGAGATCGCGTACGGTTTACAAAACTCCCGGATGAAAGTGGGACCGTAGACGAGATCTTACCCCGCCGCAATCAGTTTCAGCGTCCTGCAGTGGCCAATATTGACCAAATGGTGATTATTGCCTCTGGCGCTATTCCTGTGACAGATCCCTTTCTAATTGACCGTATGATTTCATTAGCGGCCTGGAAGGGCTGCCAGAGCGTTGTGTGCATCAACAAGTGCGACCTGGATGCCGCCCAGTCTCTCTACCAGATCTATCAATCCGCTGGCTTTCCCACGCTGCGGGTCAGTGCTGAAACAGGGGAGGGGATTGAGGTTCTGGCGGAGATAATCTCTGGTAAGGTATCTGCCTTTACAGGGAACTCTGGTGTAGGAAAATCAAGCATTCTCAATGCACTGGCCCCCAATTTTGCCCTTCCGGTGGGGGAGGTCAGCGACAAGCTGGGGCGCGGTCGGCATACCACCCGGCACGTGGAGCTGTTTCGCCTGAAAAATGGTGCCATTGTTGCCGACACGCCGGGATTTTCCTCCTTTGATACAGAACAGATGGAGGGCTGCCGGAAAGAGGACCTTGCATCTACATTCCAGGAATTTGCTCCTTACTTGGAACAGTGTCAATTTACAGGATGCGCTCATGTAAAGGAAAAAGGCTGTGCAGTTCTTGCAGCGCTCAAGGAGGGAAAAATTGCTCCCAGCAGGCATGCCAGTTATGTGCGTCTTTATGAGGAGGCTGCCCAGCGCAAAGACTGGGAGGAGAAAAAACGGAGCAATTAGCAGTACATTGTGAGCAAGGGCCCCCGGCACGTGCCGGGGGCCCTTGTGTTTTATTTATCAAAGGCAGGGTTTGTAAAATAGACGTTTTTCTGATCCATCTTCTCCTTAGCCAGGCGGATCGCCTCGCCAAAGCGCTGGAAATGGACGATCTCCCGCTCTCGGAGGAAGCGAATCACGTCGTTAACGTCAGGGTCGTCAGACATACGCAGAATATTGTCGTAGGTCACGCGTGCTTTCTGCTCTGCTGCGTTGGCATAAGCACAACCTCAGGAGAGCCGACTTTTGAAGTCCTCATACCCGAACTGCCGGATCACCCGCTGGCTGCCAGCCCTATCCTGCCAGACGATGGAAGGGAGAGGCGTACCGTTGAAGGTGTTTGTCTTAACCATTGTGTAAAGCGCCATGTCCTCAAAAACCAGTGTGTCTCCCTCCTGAAGGGGATTATCAAAAGAGTAATCCCCAATGATATCACCCGCCAGGCAGGTGGGACCGCCCAGGCGGTAGGTATATGCCTTCTCACCTGGCTGGCCGCTGTTCTGAAGGGGCGGCCGGTAAGGCATCTCCAGCACGTCGGGCATGTGGCAGGCCGCGGAGGTGTCCAGAATGGCGATGTCCATGCCGTTGTGCAGAGTCTCCAGCACACTGGTCACCAGGAACCCGGCGTTGAGCACCACCGCCTCGCCCGGCTCCAGATAGACCTCCACGTCATAGCGCTTCTTCAGACGGCGCACCAATCTGATGAGCCGCTCCCGGTCATAGTCGGTACGGGTGATATGGTGCCCGCCGCCCAGGTTGAGCCACTTGAGACCCTTCAGATAGGGGCCGAACTTGGTCTCAAAGGCGTCCAGGGTGGTCTCCAGGTCATCGGAGTTCTGCTCACAAAGGGTGTGGAAATGGAGACCGTCAAGCAGAGGCAGCTGCTCAGGCTTAAAGTTGGCCAGAGTGGTGCCCAGCCGGGAGCCGGGAGAACAGGGATCGTAGATGGCGTGGCCCTCCTGTGTAGAGCACTCGGGGTTGACCCGCAGACCCACCTGCTTACCCGCTTCTCTGGCCCGCAGGGCGTACTTCTCCAGCTGTCGGGGGGAGTTAAAGACAAAATGGTCGGCGTACTCCAACAGCGCCTGAAACTCATCCTCACGGTAGGCGGGGGAGAACACATGGACCTCGCCGGGAAAATATTCCTTCCCCAGACGGGCCTCGTAGAGACCGCTGGCGGTGCTGCCGGAGAGGTACCGCGCCAGCAAGGGATAGCAGGCAAACATGGAGAAGGCCTTCTGAGCCAGCAGAATCTTGGCGCCGGAGCGCTCCGCCACGTCCTTCAGAATCTCCAGGTTGCGGACCAGCCGCTCCTCATCCACCAGAAAATAGGGAGTGCGCAGCTCTGCCATGGCTCAGTCCACCAGGGCGGGGTTGTCGTTGATCTGCCAGGGCAGGCCCCACTTGTTCAGCGCGTCCATATAGGGATCGGGATCAAACTCCTCTACGGTGTACACGCCGGGCTTATTCCACTTTCCGGTGAGGAGCATCATGGCGCCGACCATAGCGGGCACGCCGGTGGTATAGCTGATGGCCTGGGAGCCCACCTCCTTGTAACACTCCTGGTGGTCGCAGACGTTGTAGATATACGCAGCCTTTTCCTTGCCGTCCTTCTTGCCGGTAAAAATGCAGCCGATGTTGGTCTTGCCCACAGTGCGGGGGCCCAGAGAGGCGGGATCGGGCAACAGGGCCTTAAGGAACTGGATGGGTACAATCTGATGGCCCTCAAACTCCACGGGGGTGGTGGACAGCATGCCCACGTCCTCCAGACACTTCATGTGGGTCAGGTAGCTCTGGCCGAAGGTCATGAAGAAGCGGATGCGCTTGACACCGGGGATGTTTTTGGCCAGAGACTCGATCTCCTCGTGGTGGAGGAGATACATGTCCTTTTGCCCCACCTGGTCAAAGTTGTACTCCCGCTTGATGGACATGGCGGGGATCTCCACCCAGTGGCCGTTCTCCCAGTAGGAGCCGGGGGCAGACACCTCCCGGAGGTTGATCTCGGGATTGAAGTTGGTGGCGAAGGGATAGCCATGGTCGCCGCCGTTGCAGTCCAAAATGTCGATGGTGTCGATTTCATCAAAGAGGTGCTTCTGGGCGTAGGCACAATAGGCCTGGGTCACGCCGGGGTCAAAGCCGGAGCCCAGCAGAGCAGTGAGGCCGGCCTTCTCGAACTTCTCCTTGTAGGCCCACTGCCAGGAGTAGTCGAAGTAGGCGGAGAACCCCTCCTCCTTGCAGCGCTTGTCGTAGACGGCGCGCCACTCGGGGTCATCGATGTCCTCAGGCTCGTAGTTGGCGGTGTCCATGTAGTTGACGCCGCAGGCCAGGCAGGCGTCCATGATGGTGAGATCCTGATAGGGGAGGGCGATATTCATCACCAGGTCGGGCTGGACCTGCTTGATGAGCGCGATCACCTCGTCCACCTTGTCGGCGTCCACCTGGGCGGTGGTGATTTTGGTCTTGGTCTTGCCCTCCAGCTGAGCCTTCACGGCCTCGCACTTGCTGACGGTACGGCTGGCAATGCAGATCTCTTCAAAAACCTCGCTGTTCTGGCAGCACTTGTGGATGGCCACCCCGGCCACGCCGCCGCAGCCAATAATCAGAACCTTTGCCATGTTTCATTCCTCCTGTATGTTGAAAAATAACAGACACTCAATTCACGCTGCTGAGGGCCAGCAGCATCTCGCGGACCACCTTGGCGGCCACCGCGTTGGACACGCCGCTCTGGTCGAAGGGAGGGCAGAGCTCGTTGACGTCGCAGCCCACCACGTTGCAGCGGCTGCACACCAGAGTCACAGCCCGCCGCAGGGCGTCAAAGGACACCCCGCCCGGCTCGGGGGTGCCGGTGCCGGGAAACACCGATGGGTCCATTACGTCCAGGTCCACAGTGAAGTAGACGGGAGCGTCGCCCAGCCGCTCCACCACGTTCTCCAGACCGTCCAGGCCGAAGGGATGGCAGGTCACATGGTCCCTGCCCCAGCGCCACTCCTCCCGGTCGCCGGAGCGAATGCCGAACTGAAAGATCTTGCCGTCTCCGGTGAGCTCCCAGCAGCGGCGGATGACGCAGGCGTGGGACAGGGGCACGCCAAGATAGTCCTCCCGCAGGTCGGTGTGGGCGTCGAAGTGGATGATGGCCACATCGGGATATTTCCGGTGCACCGCCCGGAAGGCGCCCAGGGTCACCAGGTGCTCGCCGCCGATGAGAAAGGGGCGCTTGCCGGCGGAGAGAATCTCCTCGGCTCTCTCCTCAATGTCGGCCAGAGCCAGCTCCGAGCTGCCCATGGACAGCTCCAGGTCACCGCTGTCCAGCACGGCGCAGTCAGACAGGTCCTTGTCCTGATAGGGGCTGTACAGCTCCAGCCCGTAGGACTCCCTCCGCAGGGCAAAGGGGCCGAAGCGGGTGCCGGGCCGGTTGGAGGTGGTGGAGTCAAAGGGCGCGCCGAAGAGCACGGTCTCGGCCTGCTCAAAGGGGCAGTCGCAGCCCATATATACGTCAATCTGCGGATTCAACATTTTTCAGCAGCTCCTCTACGTAGGCGGGGATATAGAACGCGCCCTTGTGCAGCATGGTGGTGTAGTACTTACAGCTGAGTTTCCGGGCGTTCCAGCGGACCTCGTCCAGGTCCCGCAGGGGGTGGTACTTCTTGCTGGCAAAGCCGAAGAGCCAGTGGCCGGAGGGGTAGGAGGGAATGTGGGCCTGGTATACCTTGGCCAGAGGGAAGGACTCCACAATCCGCTTGTGAGCACGCTGGCAGGCAATAGCATCCTCTTGGTAGAAGGGACTCTCATGCTGGTTGACCATGATGCCGTCCGACCGCAGAGCCTTGGAGCAATTGCCATAGAACTCCCGGGTGAACAGTCCCTCACCGGGGCCGAAGGGATCGGTGGAGTCCACAATAATGAGGTCGTACTGTTCCACAGGGGTGCGGACGTACCGCAGACCGTCCTCATAGTGGATGCACACACGGGGGTCGTCCAGGCTGCAGGTGGTGAAGGGGAGATACCGCCTGCACACCTCCACCACCTGGGGGTCGATCTCCACCAGGTCAATGTGCTCAATCTCCGGATAGCGGCACAGCTCGCGCACCACACCGCCGTCGCCGCCGCCGATGACCAGCACGTCCTTCACATTGGGGTGGACGGCCATGGGGATGTGCACCATCATCTCGTGGTAGATGAACTCGTCCTTCTCAGTGAGCATCATGTAGCCGTCCAGGGTGAGGAAGCGTCCAAACTCCTGGGAGTCGAACACGTCAATCCGCTGGAATTCACTCTGTCCGCTGTACAGCTGCTTGTCCACCCGGATGGACAGCTTTACATTGGGAGTGTGAGCCTCACGAAACCAAAGCTCCATACCGTCAGTCCTCCTTTAAGTCCAAAACATTCAGGCAGGTAATATCGGGGTCCTCTGGGCCGGTCATGGAGCAGCCCTTTTCCTTGGCATAGAGGATGTAGGCGATAATATCCTGCGTAATACGCTCACCCGGCGTGAGGATAGGAATTCCAGGGGGATAGCACATAACAAACTCGCTGCACACCCGGCCCACGGTATTCTTCAGCGGCAGGCTCTCCTTGGGGGCGTAGAAGGCCTTCTGCGGAGACACCACAACCTCCGGCTCAATGTACTCCTGCTTCATCAGCCCGGCGCTGCTGTTTTTGCCGAAGCGGCGGCGCACCTCACTGAGAGAGCTCACCAGCCGCTCGATCTCCCGGGGGCGGTCGCCAATGGAGAGGTAGGCGAGAATATTGCCCAGATCGCCAAACTCAATCTGGATGTCGTACTCGTCCCGCAGCAGGTCGTACACCTCAATCCCCGCCAGGCCAATATTCAGAGTGTTGACTGACAGCTTGGTGATATCAAAGTCGTATACGCTGTCGCCGTTGATGAGTTCCTTGCTGAAGGCGTAATATCCTCCAATATCGTTGATCTCTTTCCGGGCGTAGTCTGCCATCTGCATCACCCGGCCGAACTCCTCCCGTCCCCGGAGGGCCAGGTTCCGCCGGGCGATATCCAGGCTGCTGAGGAGCAGATAGGAGGCGCTGGTGGTCTGGGTCAGGTTGATAATCTGCCGCACGTGGCCGGGGGACATATTAGGGCCAGTGAGCAGCAGACTGCTCTGAGTCAGGCTTCCGCCCGACTTGTGCATGGATACAGCAGCCATATCCGCGCCTGCCTCCATGGCGGACATAGGCAGGTCTTCGTGGAAGTAAAAGTGGGTGCCGTGGGCCTCGTCAGCCAGACAGAGCATGCCGTGGGCGTGGGCCAGTTCCACAATAGCTTTCAGGTCGGAGCAGATGCCGTAGTAGGTTGGGTTATTCACCAGAACCGCCTTGGCGTCCGGGTTTTCACAGATGGCCCGCTCCACCTCGCTGACCTTCATGCCCAGGGGGATGCCCAGGCGGTCATCACACTCCGGATTGACGTAGACAGGGACGGCGCCGCACAACACCATGGCGCCCATGACGCTGCGGTGCACATTTCGGGGCAGAATAATCTTCTCTCCGCCCTTGACCGCCGAGAGCACCATACTCTGGACGGCGCTGGTGGTGCCGCCCACCATCAGGAAAGCGTGGGCTGCACCGAATGCATCCGCCGCAAGTTTCTCTGCATCCCGAATGACTGAGACAGGGTGGCACAGGTTGTCCAGGGGCTTCATAGAGTTAACGTCCATGCTCACGCAGGTCTCGCCCAGCAGACGGGTCAGCTCCGGGTTGCCCCGGCCCCGCTTGTGGCCGGGGACGTCAAAGGGAACCACACGCATGCTGCGGAATCGCTCCAGCGCTTCATAGATGGGGGCGCTGGTCTGGTCCAGTACCGGCATGCTTCTCATCTCCTATCAATAGATATTGCGGCCGCTGAAGATCTCAATCATTTCACGGCGGATGTTATCCATAATCTCAAGCCGCACCTGGGGAGGAAGCTCATAGACGTCGGTTTTGAACAGGTAGTTCTGCAGGTTGATATCTTTCAGCATCATCTTGGTGTGGTAGAGGTTGGCGCTGTATACGTTCACATCCACCGCGTCATAGCGGCGGAGCGTGGCGGGATCGATGTAGTCCTGGATGGACCGGACCGTGTGATCCATAAAGAGCTTCTTGCCGTTCACGTCCCGGGTGAAGCCCCGGACCCGGTAGTCCATGGTGATGATATCCGAGTCAAAGGAGCCAATCAGGTAGTCCAGGGTGGACAGGGGAGTGATCTCTCCGCAAGTGGCTACGTCGATGTCCACCCGGAAGGTAGCCAGGCAGGTCTCCGGGTGGTACTCCGGGTAGGTATGTACCGTCACATGGCTCTTGTCCAGGTGGGCCAGTTGGGTCTTGCCTGCCGGGATCATGGAGCCTTCGGCAATGAGAATCGTCACCGAAGCACCCTGAGGTTCATAGTCCTGCTTGGCAATGTTGAGCACCTTGGCCCCAATCATGTCGGTCAGGGAGGTCAGAATATTGGTCAGACGCTCCGAGTTGTACTGCTCGTCGATATAGGCGATGTAGTCCTTCTGCTCCCGGGGGGTCTTGGCGTAGCATACATCATAGATGTTGAAGCTCAGCGCCTTGGTTAAATTATTGAAGCCATAAAGCCTCATTTTCTCTCCCATTTCCCAACACTCCTGTTCAGCCCCCAGCCGGGGACTGTAATACTTCCTGTTTGCGGTGCCGCAGAAAAGAAAAACAGGTAATGTGATAAATCACATTACCTGTAAAACAGTCATTTCTATAAAGCCAAACCACCCTCATAGCACAGCGCAAGAGAAGGGGCCGCCGCCAAACGGGCGGCAGAACCCCAGTGAGTCCTGAGAAGTCGGTTGATACAGCTTCATACAGAGTCTATATAGCAAATACTTACTTTTACTACTCTTATTGACCGTTTTACAAGTTGATGCGCGGAATTACGCGGCGGTACCTGATAGAACCAACTTATAAAATTGAGCTTTTAACTCAATCAATAATGGCAACATTTCAATTGCCTTCGGCAGTTGACCCGGCTGTCCGTATGGCCTTAACCCAAGGGGTGGTCAGAAGAAATATTTGCATGGATACTCTGTAAAAACTCATATCACATGGCAAAGGTCAGTATATCGAAAAAAGCGGGGTTTGTCAATGATTTTCCATCGTATCCGACATTTTATATGCTGACCGAAAATAGAGAATGGCTTTACTCCTCCTTCTGGAATACCAGAGACATGGTCTCGATGTCGCCAGTGCCTCTGGTCTCAATGGGAACATATCCGCAGTAGGTCCAGCCCTGGGCAATCCGCTCCCGAATAATGTCCTCTACGCCGTCAAAGCTATATTTGCTGCCCTTTCCGAAGCCGTAACCGCTCAGCTCAGATTTTGCTCTTACAAATTCCACCTTTTTCACGTTTCTCCCTCCTGTAAGAGCATTATACTTCTAACAAAATAAGTCGTCAATGTGCTGCAAGCTCTGCAATTCAGAATTTCCAGTGTATTTCAATAGGTGGCACCCTGTTGCCCGGACTCCTCCGGCCTACTGCAATGTAGTCAATCAGCAGCTCCACCATATCCCGAGTGAGATGGTCCGGGCTGAGATATCGTATCAGTCGCTCTGAAGCAGGTTTCAAGTCAGGCTGAGCACACAGCTGATCCATGCTGTTTTGTTCTGCCCGGAGCACAGATTCCGTTTGCGCTTTCTCTCGGTTTAGCGCATCCAAAAGAGTTCGAAAGCTCTGATCATCCACCAGTCCACGGGCCCTGTCCAGGTAGAGGTTTCGCAGGGCGGAAGCATACTCTTCCAATTGTTTCTTTCTGGCTGATATAGCGCTTCCCAGTCGTTTTCTCTGAATATCGAGCGGGTTATCCAATGCAATGCTGTTCACCAGCATATCCTGGTCCAAATATTCTGCCGAGAGGCGTCTAATTGCACCCAGAACAACAAGTTCCAGCAATTGGACCGGTATAAATGCCCCTGGACATGCATCACGATCCACATATCGGTTCCGGCATTGGAGGTAATGCTTCCCCCGGCTTTTAGAGGTGCGCATGGATCCTCCACAGGACATGCACCGCACCTTCCGGGCAAAAATCCCGATCTGCCCAGATGCAAAGGGGCGGCTCCGCTCCAACAGCAGTGCCTGGACCCGATCCCACAGGTCTCGTTCAATGATGGCTTCATGGGTGCCCTCGGCTACAAACCAGGCCGATTTGGGCCGCGGCCGGTTTTTTCTGCTCTTATAGGATACGCTCCCGTATTTCCCCTGTACCATGTTGCCCGCGTAAATCTCATTGCGCAGCATAGAAGAGATGGAGGAATAGGTCCACCGCGTCCCGATACACGTCTGCGGGTTACGGTAAGACAGGCCGTGAATGCGCTTGTATTCTCCGGGAGTGGGGATACTCTGGGCGTTCAGCAGCCGCGCGATGGCAGTCTTTCCGTAGCCTTGGGAAAACAGAACAAAGACCTGGCGCACAGTGGCTGCCGCCTCTTCATCCACAAGCAGGCGGCCCTTGTGATCTGGGTCTTTCCGGTAGCCATAGAGGGCAAAGGCGCCAATATGAAACCCATTTTTCCGGCGGTTATCCAGCACGCTGCGGATATTTTCCGACATATCCTCCAGATACCACTCATTGACCAGTCCGTTGATCTGCCGGGACTTTTTGTTTCCC
Organism: uncultured Pseudoflavonifractor sp.; assembly: GCF_944387805.1. Lineage (GTDB taxonomy): Bacteria > Bacillota > Clostridia > Oscillospirales > Oscillospiraceae > Pseudoflavonifractor. Next base: position 68,573 of record NZ_CALXGI010000008.1, read on the forward strand.
CTGTTGTTGGTGTCAGCGTTGTCCACGATGCTGACGAAACGAATGCCCCAGAGAGGAAACAGCCCATGGATGTACTTTTCAACCAGTTCCAGTTCTCGTGTAAAGCGGGACTGAGTTTTGCACAGGACAATATTGAACCGCCTGAGCCGTGCATCGCGGAGCAGCTGCTGAAAGGCTGGCCGGCTGCGGTCTGAACCTGTATAGTCATCGTCGCTGTAAATACGATGTACCTCCCAACCCTGATCCGCCGCATATTGGACCAGCATGGCCTTCTGATTCTGAATGCTGCCGCTGTCGCCGCCGGACAGCCGTTTATCCCGGTCCTCTTCGGACAGACGGCAGTATATAGCCGCCTTATCTGTTCCCATCTGCCGCCTGCGCTTTCTGGTACAGTTCCTGTTCAGCAGCGCGCTTGACCAGCTCCAGCCAGATGCGGGTATAGGCGTCCACGTCCGGCGTGCTGCTTTCATTCCGAAAAATACTCTTGTAATTTATAGCATCTTCCATAGAAATACCCCCTTTCGCTGACAGCATATGAGCTGCACGGCTCCACTTAGAAGGGGAGATGAGAAGAGATTTGCACCTATAACAGTGTACCATCTGCTGCCAAATCCTCTGTAAGGTCGCAAATGATGTCGCCCTTTACCCCAATTCCGGCAGCATTCCAGGGAGAGCCAGATGCCGAGGTGGGATAGACGCCAGTGGTGTGGTCTACAAAATAGGGCGCAAAGCCGCCCTCCCGTACCTGCTGGTCGTTGAGCCCCCTGGTAAGCTGATGGACAATGGCGCCGATCATCTCCAGGTGGCCCAGTTCTTCGGTACCAATATCGGTCAGCAATCCCTTCAGCTCCGGGTAGGGCATAGCGTACCGCTGGCTCAGGTAACGGAGAGAGGCGCCAAGCTCGCCGTCAGGCCCACCGTACTGACTGATAATAAACGATGCCAATCTTGGATTGGGCGTAGAGATTTTCACTGGATACTGGAGCTTCTTTTCATAGACAAACATTTATTTGGTCCCTCCCTCGACATAATTCCAGGGCCACGGGTCCTTGAGCCAGGCAGTCCAAGTCTTTTCTCCTGCGGCAGACCGCTGGAGAAGCGGGCCATGGATGGCCTCATACTGCTCGCGAGCGGTCTTCTCCATGGCGGCGTATTGTCGGTACAGTTCAAAGGCCTCGCTGTCATCCTGGTGGGTATCCAGATAGAGGCCCAGCTCCATGAGCACGAACTCCAGAGCCTGGAGTTCAGCCAGATGCCCGTTGACGACGTTGCGGCCATCGCTTTTGATATGGAAAGGGAGGTTCAAACCAGGATAGAGCGTACCGTTATTCAGGGCATCTGTCTGATTATATCGCTTGGCCCCCGTCTGCTGAAAGGGCACATAGGGCACTGCCAGCGGCGCGCACTCCGGAAGGGTACCGCAATTATCGCCGCACCCGGAGGCAGGCGGAGTAGGTGTAGTATGATCGGGATACAAACAGGTTTCCTCCTTCACAGGGTTTCACAGGGAAGGGCAGTCCAGGGGAACCGTCCTTCGCTCCATCCTATGCCGAACGTCGGAACAGAGAAACCGCTTCTCATTCTCGTACCTTTGTGCTATAATTCCGGTATGGCAGCATAGCGGAAGAAATCTCCTCATAAACTCTCGGGAGGAGGTGTCTGCCGTGAAAAATGCAGCTTGGCAAAAATTTTTCTCCCGCATGCTGGCACTCCTAGTTCTGCTGAGCGGAGGAGTCCTGCTTCTGTTGCTCGGAGGAGAAGATACGGATGTTGGTTCTGTCCTCTCAGCTGCCCGATTTGACGTGGAGACTGTGATTATTGATGCCGGGCATGGCGGTGAGGACGGCGGCGCGGTATCCGTCACCGGCGTACCGGAAAGCGGTATCAATCTAGCCATCGCAAAAAAACTGGATCTTCTCTTTGGACTCTACGGTGTACGAACGGAGCTCCTTCGGACAGAGGACGTCTCTCTTCACGACAGCAGCGCAGAGACATTGCGAGAAAAAAAAGCCTCTGATCTCCATAACCGCGTAGCCAGAATTGAGGAGGTTGAAAATGCCACCCTCATCAGTATCCACCAGAACATCTATCAGAGCGCTCAGTATCATGGCGCTCAGGTATTCTATGCCGACAGTGAGACATCGCTTCCGCTCGCCCAGGCTACTCAGAATGCCCTACGGCTGGTGGACCCGGACAATACCCGCAAGCCGGCCAAAATCAGCGAGAACGTCTACCTGATGAACCATATCACCTGCCGGGCTATTCTAGTGGAGTGCGGCTTTCTCTCCAATCCAGAGGAAGAGCTGCTGCTCCAGAGTCCGGAGTATCAGTTAAAGCTGGCCGGGGCCCTGTGCGGTGCCTACCTGCAATATCAAGATTCCCAGCAAGGAGTTCTTTGAATGAAAGCAAAAACTGTTTTTTACTGTACGGAGTGCGGCAATGAGACGCCCAAGTGGTCCGGTCAGTGCCCTGCCTGCCGGGCGTGGAACACCCTGGTGGAGCAGCCTGCGGAGACAAAAAAGAAGACTTCCTCTGTCCTCTCGGCCAGTTCCGCAGGCCAGCGGCGAACCATGGGAGCTCTAAACCGTCCCCGGCCCATCAGTGAGGTCTCATCCACCCACGAGCTGCGCTTTGAGACTGGAATGAGTGAGCTGGATAGAGTGCTGGGCGGCGGCGCGGTAAAGGGCTCACTGGTGCTGGTGGGCGGATCGCCTGGTATTGGAAAGTCCACATTGATGCTCCAGATCTGCGACAATCTCTGCCGTTTTGCCAAGGTACTCTATGTATCCGGAGAGGAATCTGAGCGCCAGATTAAGCTGCGTGCAGAGCGGCTGCATGTCAGCGGCGAAGGACTGTATCTTCTCTCTGAGACCAATTTGGACGACATTGTGGAGGCGGTCAATGAGCTGCAGCCTGATATCCTGATTGTGGATTCCATTCAGACCCTCTATAATGGAGAACTGACCGCCGCACCGGGCAGCGTAGGACAGGTAAAGGACTGTACTATGACCCTGATGCAGCTTGCAAAAGGGCAGGGAATTACCGTCTTTGTCATCGGCCACGTAAACAAGGAGGGGTCCATTGCAGGCCCCAAGGTGCTGGAGCATATGGTGGATTGCGTACTCTACTTTGAAGGCGAGCAAAACATGGCCTACCGGATTCTTCGTGCGGCCAAAAATCGGTTTGGTGCCACCAATGAGATCGGTGTATTTGAGATGGCGGACACAGGGCTGACAGAGGTACCTAATCCATCCGAGATGCTGCTCTCCGGACGCCCGGAAAATACCCCAGGAACCTGCGTTACCTGTGTCATGGAAGGTGTGAGGCCTGTTCTAGCTGAGGTTCAGGCGCTTCTGGCACCTACCAGTTTCAACGTGCCAAGGCGGACCAGCAACGGTTTTGACTACAACCGGGCCATGCTTCTGCTGGCCGTGCTGGAAAAGCGTGGCGGCCTTCTGGTCAACTCCTGCGATGCCTATATTAATGTCATCGGAGGTCTAAATCTGGACGAGCCTGCCGCTGATTTGGCTATGGTGATGGCGCTGGCTTCCAGTTTCCGGGATAAGCCCATTCCCAGCGATTTGGTCGCAATTGGTGAGGTCGGTCTGACTGGGGAACTGAGAGCAGTCAATGGCCTGGGACAACGCCTCAGTGAGGTGCGGCGCATCGGCTTTACCAAATGCCTTATTCCAGCCCGCAACAGTGGGAAGCTGGTAGAGCCAGAGGGGCTTCAGCTGATTCGTGTACGAAATATTAGAGAGGCGCTGGCGGCTATTCTTTAATTAGGAATCATCCTGCCAGGGGAGCGTTCCTCGGCAGCAAAAGACTGTAAACGAAGCGTTTTATGCCTCGGAACATAATTTACGCATGGTTCTGAAGCACAGGGCTTTCCGCAGGAACCAGCACGCTCTAGGGCACAATATCCGTCGCGCTGATACACGCAGGCGCTGGTGCAGTTGATTAGGCTCATAAACGGACACCTCACAGAAACTGCCTGCAGATTGACGCAGGCGCTACACAATATAGAGTTTATTCTGTCCAGTTAAGGACATTTTATTTTTCAGAACTGACAGGTTGGGAGGAGGCTTTTCGGATAGAAGCCTTACTCAACAAAATAAAAATTCTGCGCGAGTAATTGGATAGTAAAAGGGGAGGGCCTTACGGCTCTCCCCTTGGTTGTTAGTGCGTGGGTTTTGCTTTGTGCTTGTTGAAGGCGCTCTCCAGGCCTTCCACCCAGTCGGCTATGTAGTTGGTACTGTCCCGGACTTCCTGAACGGATTCTTTCAGGTCTGCGATATCCTGCTTCATTTCGGCCATGTCCTGCTTCATGTTGGTGATGTCCTCGTGGATGGTGCGCAGCTGCTCGCCGATGAGCGACTGTGTTCTGCTCTCGCTCTCGCTGATGAGCTGGGCAATGGCTTGCAAGTCCTCTCTGTCTAACATGGTGCTGTCTCCTTTCGTTGTCCTGGTGGAGGTATTCTATCATTGGTATGTGGGAGTGTCAACCGCGGCTATTCGATGTCCAGGCAGTCCATCAGTTCCAGTATTGATTCCAGTTCTCTTATTGTGGGCTCGTAGAGCCATCTTGTCTGGTCTCTTTCGTACTCTCCCTGTGCTTCTTTGTCTTTTTCACTCCATCTCTGGTATAGTTTTTGGATTTTTCTTTCAATCAATTCCCGTGCTGTCATGTTACCCTCCGTTCTCATAGTAAGAAGTGCCGGTCTACCGGAATCGCCGGCGGCGATTTCGGTTGTCTCCCATGAAGCGCACAATACCTAATGCTGTCAAGGGCAGAAGGGTGGAGAAAAAGCAGGTGATCCAGTGCTCACACTGGTTCACCTGCTTTTTACTACCCGTCCCTTGACGGCATTAGTTTTGTGTGCTCGGGTGTGGGCGGAGCCCACTCATTATTCCCCTCGTACGCCCTCTGCCGTCACCGTGGCCAGTCAAGCCCGCGCGGCAGGCCCAAGATATAGTCTGCTGATACATGGTAGAGAAGGCATAGTTGTCTAAGTTTTGATACTGTCATTTCGTTCTTGCCTGTTTCATATCTCCACATCTGGGTTTGGCTTGTTTCGATTATTCCGGCAACTTCTTCTTGTGACATGTCTAAATCTTCTCTTGTCTGTTTTAATCTTTCGTAATAGTGCATAACCTCGTCAGCTCCTTCTTTGGTGGTTATGCCGATTTTATATTACTACTTATAAGTAGTAATTGATTTATTACGTATACGTAGTTAGAATAGTCTTGTAGCCCCGCACGCAGACTACCCCGTAAGGGGTGTACGGGTGGTGTGTTGCAGAGTGTACCCCGTAAGTGTTTGGTCTTTTTTGTTTTGTGGAAGGGGGTGAGTTGTATGTCTCGTGGTGTGTCTATTGGTGAATCTCGTTATGTCTCTGTAGCGTTTCCAGAGCGGCAGCTGTCTTTGTTGGAGCAGTTACGTGTGGATGCTGGTCTGCTCGATTGGTCAGATGCGAAGGCTGTTCGGTTTATCCTTCAGTACTTTTATTCTTCTGGTCTGACGATTCGGAAGCTGCTTCTGGAGGATGGCCGGTTGGATGCGTTCGCTATGTTAGGCAAGGAAATACCCACTGATTGAGTATGAAAGGAAAAGTGATTTGTAATGGGTGAAAAAATTTATGTAGTTGGTGTGCAGCATATGGAGTTTAAGGGCCAGGACGGTCAGCCTGTCACCGGCGTGAAAATCTTCTATACGCAGCAGGTGACTCGGCGTGGCCTCACTGGTGACATTGCCGGTAACTTCTTCGTGTCTCGTGCCTATTGGGATGGTCTGGTTTACCATCCTGAGGTCGGCGCTGAGTGCCTTGTCTACTTCAACCGCTATGGCAAGGTCTCCAGCTTCGCGGCGGCGTGACATCCTCGTCTGACGCTCTCCTCGCCTCCCTGGCCGCTCTTCTGGCCGGGGTAGGTGAGGGGATACCCCTAAATCTCAACGTGTCTCTTACGCCGTCTGAGCGTGTCCAGGCCTTGGAAAAGCAGGTGGCAGCGCTTACTTCTGACCTGGCCACGCTCCAGCGTGACTATAACCGTGTTGAGTACCTGTATTTTTGTGAGAGCAAGATAAATCAGCGTATACAGGACTACTGTGCTGAGAATGGTTTCCGGCTCCCGCGCTCTCTCTACCGTGACCCTTCCTGACTGTCGTGATGATAGACAGGGTGCCTCTCTGGCTGCTGTGTGCGGTCTGGCGATATCCTCCGGGGTATCGTCGTAGGGGCACTTGACCCTTTAACGTTTTCCGGGAAGGTGTTGAAATTACATGGCTTTTTATGAAGTCGCTCGTCCTGATTACCGTGTGAAAGAATATCGGGATGGCTTGTACAAGCTTATCAAGTTCAAGAACTCCGACAGGACTATGGTAAGTCTCCGGGACCATAGGGAAGATACCCATCATGACAAGAAGCTTGAGGCGGCGTACTCTCGTGCCCGGTCTGTGATTATGCAGCTTGCTCTTTGTAATAAGTGGGATTACTTCTTTACTGCTACGCAGGACGATGCTAAGCGTGACCGGTACGACTTGTTCTCTTTTTGTAACAGTATTTCCCAGTTTGTGCGGGATATGCGTAAAAAGTACAATTCCAAGATTCAGTATCTCTTTATTCCTGAGCCTCATAGGAATGGGGCTTGGCACATTCATGGTTTTCTCTCCGGCCTTCCTGCTGAGGCTACCGCCGCTTTCATCCCTGGTATTCATCCTAAGAAGTTGGTGGATTCCGGTTATATCAACTGGCCGGACTATCAGAAGAAGTTCGGCTTCTGTTCTCTAGGGGAGATAAAAGATGAAGTCGCATGCGCTAACTACATGGCGGAGTACGTTTCTAAGGATTTGTGTGATAGTGCCGCTCATACTCCTGGCGCTCATATGTATTATTGCTCTCGTGCCCTTCGGCGCGCTGTGGATTTTGGTGACCTTTATGGTTCCTACCCTGATTTAGACAAGTACCTGACGCACAAAGGCGATTTCTGTTCCTGTGGTTGGGTGCGTGATAAGTCTTGGGGTGATTGGCTCTCGTATCCCATTGACTTGCCTACGGCTGATTTCTTTGACGGCGTGGTTGCCGTCCCGGTCGAGACCGTCTCTCCCTGTGAAGAGTGGGTGCAGATGGTCATGTTTGGATTTGATAGGGGGGTGGTAGAGGATGTTGAAGCGAATAACCAGTGTTGCGGTGGTCCTTGCCCTCCTGGCGGGCCTGCTGACTGTCCCGGCCTCGGCGGCTGAGGATTCTTCTGGTACGTTTACCGTATCTTATTCTAGTTTTATTATTCCTGGCTCTTCTTCTCCCAGTCCTTCCGCAGGCTATACTTTTTCTGCTAAACTTCCTGTTTCTGGAGTTAGTTTTTCTGCTGATTTCGGTAATAGTATTTCTTCTGGCCAGTATTCCGGTACTTTGAGGCTTGGCGAATTTTCTTTTTCTCCTTCTGAATTGTCTGGCTCTATTTCTTGCTATGTTTCTGTGCAGATTCGTGGGTTGTCTGCTTCTGTTGGTGATTTGGGGCCTGTTTCTTATTCTTTTAGTTCTTATGCACCTCGTTCTGTCCAAGCTTACTATGTTAACTCTGATGGTCAGACTGGTGTAGGGGAAGCTTCTTTTGATTCTTTTTCTGCTGGTTTATCTACAGGTTATTCTTTTAAGTTTTCTACTATTGCTGATGCTTTGACGCCTATCTCTTCTATTCGTCTTGTTCCAGATGACTTTTTTTCTTATTATTTGAATATAAGCCGTACTTATGGCACTGTTTGTATTCCTTCAGCTCAGGTTTATATCAGCTCTGCTCGTTTGATTGCTACGGCCTCTTCCGCTGATACTGAGGCTTTGGAAAGTATAGCTGATTCCATTACTCAGCAGAATGAGATAATGCAGGCCTTTTATGGTGACATTATCGCCATTCTTCAGGCTATGGACACTAAGCTCGGTGGTCTGGAGGCGGCGGCTGATGTAATGAACGGGTATCTTTCTCAGGTTGTCAGCTCTCTGGGAAGTCTTAATAGCACGGCTTCCAATATTTATACTCTCCTGGGTACATACCTGCATTATCTGGAGTCCATTGCCCAGACTGCGGAAGATATTAAGTCGGAACTCGCTTCTTTCCACGCTGATTTTCTGACCTATATTCAGCTTCTTATCTCCACGGTTTCTTCTGAGAGTGACGATATCCAGGCTAAGATGGAGGAGATATACAACCTGCTGATTGCCTATCTGAATACTGTTTTTGGCTCCGCCGTTACAGACGATGTTACAGACGGTATCTCTGGTGCGGATAATCAGCTGGACGCCATAGAGGGGATAGAGAGCAATTATACCGGTTCTCTCTCTGATAAGTGGCAGAGTATCGGCATATCGGATTTCACCATCGCCCCCGGTCTGCTCTCCGGTGTCGCCTGGGTGTCCTCCTGGTGGACAAACCTGTTTGAGGCCACTGGTGATTTTAAGGTGATTCTTACCCTGGGCCTCTTTTTCGGTGTGTGCGGCCTGCTCATCGGCATGATATCACGGGCTTCCCGCCGTGCTGGTGGAGGTGATGGAGATGCTTGAATTCTTTCAGATGGTCGGTGACGCCATTTCCACGGTGTTTGCTTGGATAGGGAATATCTTCTCCGGCCTGCTGTCTATCTTTAGCCTCTTTGGTTCTGTGATGTCCTTCAACGCTGTTGTAATCGGCTGGCTTCCGCCTGCTATCTTCGCCTTTGCCACGCTGGGCGTTGGGATTGCCATTGTCCTTTTTATCATTGGGAGGTAAGTCATGACGGATTTCCTGAATTGGGCGGTTGCCCTCCTGGCTACTTTCTTCGAATGGCTCGGTTCTATGCAGCTTGTGGAAGGTGTGTCGCTGCTGGCTTTCTTCGCCGGCGTCTTTGTCCTCGGTGCTGTGATCCGGTTTTACCTGTATAAGGGGTGATATCTTTGTTTCGCCGTCTCTTTCGGATTGTGCCTGCTCTTTTTGCTGTTGGCGTTCTCTTTCTTTTACCTGCTGCCGCTTATGAAGATTTGCCGCCTTCCAACCCTCCTTTTTATGGTGGGGTCTATATTACTGGCGTTACTCGTGAGCTTGGCAGCGTTACGGTATATGTTCCAGTCAATTACCAGTCTGGGTATCTGGGCTTGACCTCTTCGGGGAACCTGTTCAACACTTCCAGTAGCTCTATTTCCGGCGTTCTGTATCAGGGGAGTACAGAGTATCAATTCCGGCTCTCTTCCTGGTCTGAGCCGCAGTACCGTCTTGAAAGCGATTGGGGGTCCTCTTATGAGGATTTGACTTTTACCAGCATTACTGCTTCTAATGCTGAGATATCTGATTCCTTCCCGCCTCTCGTCTCCGCTGATTCTGTGCTTTCCCTGGTTCCTCTCATTTTCCTAGGGGGTATTCTTTTATGTCTGTTTATGAAGCGATTCTAGAATTAATCGGCCCTGTCCCTGCCGGTTATGAGCCTATCGCCTGGATATTCGCCGGGCTTGTCCTGCTGTATTTGCTCTGCTCCGTGTTCTCCATTATTGCGTCCGTTGTCAACTGGATAGCTGGTAAATAGGGGAGGGGAGAGCATGGCGGATTTCTTTTCCTCTCTTTCTCTGATAGGCGATTCAATCTTTCAGTTTCTCACCAGGATATTTAATCTCTATACCGGTTCTGTCGTCCTGGTCTGCGTCCTGGGTCTCTGGGTGCTCAGAAAAATTGTCCGTCTTATCAGGGCTATAACTTGATAGCTTCAGGCATAGCGCTGTGCCTGTGCTATATAGATGTTTCCATGTTTTTGATTTTGTGAAATGAGGTGTTTTGTTTGACTGCGCTTCTGACGTCTCTCGGCGAGGTTGCCACTGAGGTTATCGACTATGTGGGTACTATCTGTACTACCATCGTCGGTCAGCCCCTGCTGCTCCTGACTGTCGGTTTCCTGTTCATCGGCGGCTGTATCGGTATCTTCGGCCGTCTGCTCTCTCGTGGTTGAATTGGAGGTGTAAAGTATGGAGGCCGAGACTCCTACCGCTATGGCTGCATTGCTTGCTGACCTCGGCACGGTCGCTACCAACGTGATTACCCAGGTGGGTACTATCTGTCAGACCATCGTTGATGAGCCCTTGCTTCTCCTGACGGTTGGTTTCCTGTTCATCGGCGGCTGTATCGGCATTTTTGGCCGTCTGCTTTCTCGCGGTTGATAACAATGCCCGGCCCTACGCTTTAGCAGGGCCGGGCATTGTCCTTTTTGGAGGTGTTTTCCTTTGGCTGAGTTTATGCGTTCCTGTCTGGATTTGTGTTTCATGCTCTTTTCCCGTACTGATAACCTGATTGTTTTCATCCCTACTGTTTGTATCTTTTTCTGTTTTTGCCTGGCACTTGTGAAGAGGTTAATGAATAGATGATTGTTTTTGCTGTTTTTGTATTTTTCGTTTTTCCTGCCTGTTTCGTTCTTTATCATCAGCTTACCAAGAAGTATCTCAACCCCTATAAGCTCATCTTTGTTTTTGGCAAAAAGGGAAGTGGCAAATCAACCCTGCTTACCAAATATGCTCTTGAGTATCAATCCCGTGGATATACCGTTTATTCTACTGAGGATTTCCCTGGATGCTATAAAATCCATTATGAGGATATAGGTGTCTATCAGTTTCCGCCCAAGTCCTGTATCATTATTGATGAAGCTGGAATGATTTGGGACAATCGTGGTTTTAAGACTTTTCCGGCTCATGTTCGAGACTATTTCAAGCTCCAGCGGCATTATAAACATGTGGTCATCCTGGCAAGTCAGACTTTTGATGTGGACAAGAAAATTCGTGACTTGGCTGATGAGATGTATCTTGTAACAAAGAAGCTCCGGGTATTCAGCTATGCTAAGAAAATCCTTCGGAAAACTGTGCTGCTCAAGTCTCAGGCCGCGCAGGGTGGAGAATCCCGCATAGCTGAGGATTTGGAGTTTGACAGCCTGCTGCTGTTTTGGGCTGGTTCCCGGAAGCTGACTTACATACCCAAGTATGCCAAGTTTTTTGATTCGTTCGTGGCGCCGGAGCTGAAGGAAAAAGAGTTCGAACAGGTGCCGTTGAAATGTCCTGTGCGACGTGGTAAACTATCCTGGATAAATCGCCTTTTGTTGAGTTGGCGTCAAAAGAGGAGGTAGGAGACGGCTGGAAGCCTTGCGGCTCAGTATAAATCCTACTCAACAAAATAAAAATT
>NZ_CALXGI010000009.1 GCF_944387805.1 uncultured Pseudoflavonifractor sp.
TGAGTTGCTCAGCGGCTTGATTTTGTGTTGCCTTTTTCGCTGCCTCCAAAACCTGAAATTTCTACTTGACTTTTGTTTGCAGGTCTTTCCAAAGATAGAAAAACGCCCCGCGACACCCTGTCACTTGGACAGGCTGACGCAGGGCGTGAAAAGGCCGCAAGAGAGGAACCACATCTACCCCCAGATGTGGTTTCCTCCACAGACAAAATAATTTCCTCATATATAAAAGACGCAGTGATCAACTGCTCTGTTTTTTCTTTCATCGCATAACCTCATGATTCATTACCATGCCAAAAATCAAGGGCCTGAAAAGGGTGCAATTTAAACAAATTATATCATACTACTGTGCAATCGAAAAGGTGTATTTATTTTGACAGATTATATAAACGAAGTATTTACCGGAGAAAACCTCGTATAGTCATAAAGTAAAATGTAGCCTCTCCCAGCATGAAGCGGAAAGAGCTACATTTTACTTTGTAGTATGTTTTATCCTATGAAACCGACTGCAGACAGGGCCAAAAAGGAACCGACCTAAGACGCAAAAGGAGAATCTCTGGGTGCCTGTGTGGCAATCTAAGGACTCTTGGTTATGTGAATATTAAACTGTTTGTGCGGTCTTTCTTACAGAAAAAATACTGATTAAACTTTTTGTTACCCCTAGCATTTGCGGCTGATGTTTGGCCTGTAAGACAGCACAAGTTCCTCATTCAGGAAAGTGAGAAACGCCTCCGGAATCCATCTTAAAATACCACTGCACGGGTAAGCCAAAAATCATTGACAAAGATACAGAGAATCGAAATCTGCTCGCAAATTTTCTTTGTGGAAAAGAATGCTTCTTCAAATATTGCCTGTACCACTACATTAGGGATGGTCAGTATTGTCCTGTGTGACTATGTAGCCAGAAAAATAGGGAAAGATGGAGAGGGACATTCGACTTTCTTGTCTTCCGAAGCCCACGACTTCAGCTGTATGTAGTTCACTCCATCAGCTTTTAAGTTCCGTCAGATACTTGATAATGGTCTGATTTCTGTGGCACACAATTACCTCATCGCTTCGCAGGGCTGCTCGCGCATGGGTATACGAACAATCTGCATTCAGGTGCCACCTTTGCCCAGCTCATGTTGCTACACTCGCTGTTGGCTATAACATTTATAGATGACCTCATATATCACACTGGGGACAATTTGTCCCCAGTTGTGATCCAATCACGGAAAACTGTAGCTATATCATGTCCGCCTCCCAGAAATAGCCCAAAGGCTACAACACCATGTGATAGTTTTTGGTTACCTGCTACTGTCCATAATCATCACTCACGGATACCCTGAACACCATTAGGCAGCTGTGCTAGAGCAAGAACAGTCTGTTGAGGATCTCCACCTGGCCCTCTGCTTCGACTTACTCGAGACGCGTTGCTGTCCATCCTAGACTCTAAGGAGGACAACAACCTGGACAGCCTGTCCTGGACGGATAACACTTTAGCGCTGCTCAGCCAGGTATCTAGAATGGATGATTTCCAGCTTGTTTGTTTTCTTACCGTCTGATAAAATGAGAATAATTCCATGCTGGACTTTCCAAAATTAACAGCGTTTGGTTAGCGGATCCCCAAGCAGATGGTACGGGAAATCAAGATGTGCTGCCTGACGCTCCAGAGGCAACCTTGACAGGCAGATGCAGTTCCTGATAGGCAATCAGATCTTCCTATCATATGCTGTTTCTACTGGAGCTGTCCAATAGCTACATCTGGCTTCATACGACCTAAGGGGAGCACAGCTAGAGCAGCACCAACTTTTTCGAACCTGACCATCTTGGATATGGACGCCCTTTATGAGTGCATTGTGCGCTAGAACGCCGAATACGCCGTTATGGCTCCACAGGGAGAGACCCTGAAAGAGGTGGAGGCCCATACGCAGCGGCGGAAGAAGTAAAAAAGCAGATCATACAGTTAAAAGCGAAGATAAAAAGAGAAGCAATTCCGCAGACAAACGGAGATTCGGCAGGAACTTATTTACTTAGAAGAGAAATTGGAGATTTACATGGAACGGAATAACATCTTCAAACTATTGGAACAGAACTATAAATCATTCGAAAGTAATTTGTTTCGAATTGATGAGCTTTTTCAAAAACGCTACATGATAGAGCAAAATTTCGGGCAAAAAACTACATTAAAAAATTTTGTGCAACAACATTGCTTTTATAGCTGGAAAAACAGAGGGCGTTGCATCGATGTAGATGATTTTCTAAATACAATTGGCTACCCCCTTGATCCTTACGAGACAATCAATCTATATTCGTATTTAGACAGAATCGAGGGAATTTATAACCTATGGTATCTTGCAAAAAACTATCGATATTTATCTGAAAAGCCGCCTAAATTCTATATAACTTATAGCATCCTCAAAACATTACTCGACGATTGTCTCTCTGATTTTAATTACAAAGCATATTACAATTCAGAAGTTGAGCAACTCATAGTAGCTGAGGACAAACCAGAGGTAACTGCCGTTGCAGAAATCGTAGATCCTCAAACTGCCTTTGAAATTGTACGATATAATCACCACACATTGCAAGGAAACTTGGAGGCAAAAAAACGCATTCTTCTTACAATGGGAGCAGAATTAGAACCCAAAAGAAATGTTTTAAAGGGTATAAATCAGTCATTGGAGCGCAACATTTTCTTTATGCTTAATAATTTAAATCTCCGGCATAACAACTGTGCGGAGAGAGACAAGAACTATAAAAAAGCGGTAGCTTCTATGACTCCGATGGACTTGGAACATTGGTATGATGAGCTATATCAAATGATTTTGTTGGCTAATTTGGAGCTAGAAAATTCGAAGCGACTGCATGATATCGATAGTCTAAAGAATACACTTTCAAGAGAAAACCTATAGATGCACTAAAAAGAAAACTACGGGATCTGCATTTAAAGGTCCAGCAGCGAGCGCCAAAGAGAACTGTTTAGGCGTGTCATCTGAGTGATGTGACTGTCCTTTTGCCTCAATACATCCAATCCCTGTGCTTTCCAGATTCGCAGAAGAGATAGCACAATTATATTAGTAATGTAACCGCAGATACCACGGTTTTTTGCGTTTTGTCTTGGACACCATACGGTTTCAAGCCGGGATTATGCCGGTGCGGATACCATTTCAGTGCGGATGGCAAAGCAAAAAATAAAATTGCCGGGGAGGTAGGGGTATTCGGCGAAAATGCAGCCATGTACAAAAGCCTCTTTGTAGTTACAAACACAATTATCAGTTCGGCAATGGTATAGGTGCCTCGGCTGAATCATATATGGATTGGCTGATTTGACTGTCTATCAGGTATGTGTGTTGGGCATTGGGTCAGTCCTTGACTGCCTGCCGCGGTAGACCGCCCCGTAGCCCCTCTGCCGCTACGCTTTGATAATCCCAGCTCCATTGGACAATACCCATCAAGAGTTTCGGATTTTGGCTCTAAGACAGGTATTATCTACATATTACTTGCGTATTGTCAGCATATTACAAAGGCAAACCACGGCTGGAGGAAAAGGCTTGCCAGTACGACAGTGCGCATACCTGACACCAGTAGCTTTGAGATTTCAGTTTCAGCAATATGAGCCAAACACTCTGCATCCTCCCTATGGACAGAGAAGGTCTACCTCCCGTATTTCTTTTGTAGAAAAGGCCTTCCATCCAAAATATTCTTTCTGGGAAAGCCCCCATCCCCTGCTCTTAGATACACCAGACGCATTTTGCCTATTATCTACATATTATTTGCATATTTCACATATTATCTGCTTATTAGTCAAATATTACACAGATATAAAATGCAGATTGCAGAAATTGAAAAACATATTAGATGCATATTGCATATTAAAGTCATCGGGCATAGAAAGAGCCCCACCGTGTGGTAGGGCTTTCTGCGTTCTGCAATACTTTTGCTACGATTGGCTAGATGTCAAGTTACACCCTATGGTAGCGACAGCGGCATGGAGTTTGACTCTATGCCGCCATGCGGAAACGAGATGCAGAGTGTCTTTTCTACAGAGAAAATATCTGAATAGGCTTCTTTTTCGGCTAACTGTAGTCGCAAAGGCTCTGGTTTTCTCCATTCTATTTTAAGAGATATGTTGACGAGTTTTTAGGTTTGAACATATCGCATTGTGAATTGGGAATCCTGAAGAGTTTACAGAGATTCCGCCTCATAAAAAGAGAGCTAACTAGTTAGTTCTCTTTTTATTTAATATCCTCTTAAATCATGCAGCAGATCGGAAAGTTCTTGATTAAGGCCTATAAAGCCAAGAAGGTACTCTTCTGTAATCTCAAATTGCCTATTTCCATCCTTTACTCTTTCTTTTGTCGCCAATGTTTGTTCGCCAGATGCGTTTGTAATGCGATAGCTATGAATTATTCGGTTTCTCATTCGGATAATTTTGGCAAACAGTGTTTCAATTTTATCTCCACATTTTGAAGTGATGACCTCATGAACGCTTCCCTTGAGATGCCCTGATTCCAAGTCTATTAGATGATGCCAGTCGTATTTATCTAAGTCATCACATCTGAGGATATTCTCAACTATAAAGGCGTTATTTGAGTTAAAAACACAAATAGCGCTCCCTAGCAGTTCGCGGTATTGCTTAGTAGGTAGAGATTGTCTTGTATAGCTTTCGTACATCTTGATTCCCTCTTGCTTTATCTTTTAATCAAATATCCTGTACTGGTAAATTACTAAGTTCCTGAGAAGGCACCTTTGCCCAGCACTTAGTCTTGTCAAGCTCCGGGTAATAGCAGCGCCACTTGTCGTAATCCTCTTTGGAGATTTTACCCATGAGGTTCTATTTACTACATTCTTGACTGTCGTGAGGACTATCAATGGCTCGTCCCTTAATTGCCACAAACTTGTTTAATATCTGTAAAAAAATTAAAAGGCGCATTTTGATTGCCCTCCGGCCCCCCTACTTCCTCGGCGATTTTGTTTTTTTACTTTGCCGTCCGTAATGAAACCGTATCCAAACTGGCGTGATTTCGGTATCAAAGTGTATACAGATCACCAGTTCATCCCCCGGAGAATGCATTCTATCTCCTCACCAAAGCCAAGACGCTCAAAGTACTGCTGTGAAATGATAGTTCCACCTTCAAGTGATTCGCTGCGTCCGAGTTTTGCAGTATCCCACTGATAAACCGCACGGTTTTAAGCACATCTTTTCGGGTAGCAAGCAAATACCTAAACTATACAGCCTGTTCCCCTCCAATGGTAGCTTTCATTGCTTGCAGCACATCTTTGGAGGAATAGCGTTGCTCTATCAACTCGGCTTCTCGCTCTGCCTCCTGTAACTTGAAATATACTTCACCTCCGAACTGCACGTTTTCGAATGCCTCCATGCTCAAAACCACCATATCAATATATCCGTTTTTCGTCAAGAAAACAGGTTGAGCTGTTTCATGAACTGTCTTTGATATGTCTACAAAGTTATTTATCAAATCAGAAACAGGTCTAACCATATTCATAACATCAACCTCCTTGCGAGAATTTTAGCATGATTATGCTGAAATATCCAGGCGATTTATCCAAGGAGCCGTCCGTCCCCGCTTTTAGTCAATTGTCAATGACCGTCTTCGAGTGTGGTCTATGATAGTAGTTTGGTGCAAAGTTTGCCGATATCCGCCGATCACGCAGCCTCAATTTCCGGACACTAGGTAATCAGAGGGCGGTGGCTCTAGGACGGGGCGGAAACCGATGTATGAGCGCTGAGCGGATAAATAGCTAATCCTGCGAATGTGGATTGGACTGAATATCCCTCATGTGGTATGATGGTATCAATGTTAAAAGAACAGGTGTGGCTCCAAATGACAGGCGGGAAAGCAAAACAGGGAACCGACTCTCATGCTGATGTACCTGACCTTCTTGAAGCAGTATCCGGACGGAAAGATCCAGAAATTGATGTGTCCATTGCCAAGAATTACCTCTCCAAATCGAAAAGAGGGCTTCCATATGAACATTCGTCCATCTGAAGCTATTAGGCAAGATTACGATGAGATTGCAAATCTTTGCAGGGAAACTGGGAAACCTGTTTACCTGACCAAAAACGGTGAAGGTGACCTGGTGGTCATGGACATCGAAAACTTTACTCGGCGTGAAAAGATGCTCAAACTGCGGGAACAACTCCTGGCTGTTGAAGAAGACCGTTTTCATGGGGTTACAGATCACACGCTAGATGAAGTGTCGGCCTATTTGGATCGCGTGATATCGGAGGCGTGACTCATGGAAGAACAAAGTGTGTCAGACCGTTCCATGCGGATGCCGAACTGACAGAGAATACAACTATCCGGGAATTCCGGATAGTTCATGAAGTCGCATGGTGAGCCGGAAAAGGAAGCAGTTATTAAGTGTCTCTTAATAACTGCTTCTGACGGAAAGAGTTATAACACAAGCCTCCACAACGCCGGAGCGGATTACTGACTGCGTCCTGTGCTACAATCGTGTTCACCCCAAGGCTTTAGCAAGGTAAATTGTTGAACGCTTCTGAGGATGAGTTAATCACCACCCCCTGTCCGAGCCAGTGGGGATTGTTGATATCGGCTCTGTGCACCCGGAGCGGATCACTGACTGCCTCCTGTACTGCAATTATGTCTATCCTAAGACTTTAGCGAGGTAAACTATTAAACACATCTATAGATGAGTTAATCATCACCCCTGTCCGAGCCAGTAGGGATTGTTGATATTGGCTCTGTGCACCCGGAGCGGATCACTGACTGCCTCCTGTGTTTCAGGCAATCAGTCAGCTGTTGAAAGACTGCCTGGCAGACCACTGGAGTCAAGCCCTTGAGTCAAGCGTCCTAACCACCCTGTACCTGCCCTGGGAGGCCATGAGCCAAAGGCGCTGCCACACCTGCACCTGGCAAATGGACCGACCGTTCAGCACATTCCTTTTGTGCCAAAGAATCATGATCCTTGGCTGTCGGGATAAGGCTGGAAGGCATAATCTTGTCGTGAAAAGAATGCAACACCCCCTGAGCATCGCGAAAAGAGTATAATACGACTCTTTTGCGCTGCTCAGGGGAGTCCAAGACCTCATTTGATCTTGTCAGCGATGATCGACCAGCCTGCTCTCCGCCGTATTCTCGCTCCTCGGCGACCATCCTTGAGCAAGCTCCCCCGGCTCATCGCCGGCGAGAAACCCTCCTGCCTAATTTCTATTCCCGGACAGGCACACCCGGTTGACGGGAGTTCTTGGATCATCTTTCCCATGCATTCCCCCGAGCGGATTTATTGCAGCGGCTCCGCCAGACCTGATCGCGCTTCTTGATATCGAGGGCCGTGATCGCCTAAACCCCCGTTTCCGGATCCCGGAAAGAGTCTGTATGCAGCCAGCCCGCTGCGGGGGATTCGCCAGGAATTATGGGTCTCCTCCTGTACTAGCCCCTCATCTCCGTGCGCTGTCTGGCTATGTCTATTACATCCTATGCGGTTTTCCTTTTTTGTATTTCCACTTTTTGATTGTTTTATATAACAAGGGACAATTTTCTCCAATAAAAGTTGCAGAATATATTGTTATTAGATATTTTTTAAAATAATGCAAGAACTAAAATTCCTAAAAAATTTTTTTATGCGGCACAAATCCAGTGTTCATTTTTTTGTACAACAGCCAACTGTTTCACTACAAAATAGTTTCATAATATTTTATCCTAACGTTTATTTTGATATTTTTGGAAATTTAATTCAACTTTGCTTATCTCCTTGATGCATTATACAATTACCAAAACACCTATGGGTTGTCTTGCAATGAGATTGCGGAAAGTCACGAGCCAAAGATTCAACCAAATCAAATCGAGAAGTACACCCCGTCTGTCTTTTTTCTTTGTATAAAAGAATAGTCAATGTTGATAGTCAGCGTTAGCTCTACAGAATAAAAGAGTTGCAGGACACAAAACTCTCTGATAGGATAGAAAATATAAGGATTATAAACAAAGTAGCCGATAAATTACCCCAGCATCTGGACAAAGTCTGCAAGGATATCATTGCAGGCTGTTAAAAATCGCTTAGATTGTGAGTGCATCACTAATTTTGAATAGGAGCCATTGGTATGGATAAAACTGAACTTATCACAATTACAATTGATAGCGAGTTAAAGGCTCAAGTCGAAGATCTGATCAAACCAATGGGTATTAGCATCGAAGAATTGATTAACCATTTTTTCCATTGGTGTATCTATGACACAGAAAAAGCTATTGCTTATCTAAAAGCGGACCAAGAGGCACAAGCAGGACAAGCATAATTCTCCCGATCACACAAAAATAATCACGCTAACGAGACAAAACATCGGGCCCGATCAAGCGATCGAGCCCGATATTTTTCATGTTAATAATCTTGACCAACTTATTTATCGGTTGACTCTCCGTGTTTATGCGTACCATCCAGGATGAGATCCAGCCAGCAGTCACAGCAAAATACATCCCGGGCCGTGTACCCATATTTCCGAATCATCGCCTCCTCGTCCACCGGCGCCGGCCTGGGCGCCTTACCCAGCATATATAGCGCCAGCCGTCTCCCATGGCGCCAGACCTCCGGTAATGTGTATACAGCGTGGGCCGGTTTCTCTCGACCACAAATGCTGCATTGCACCTTCGGGACATCCAGACCGGCATTTTCGATTTCTTCCAGGATTTCATTCACAGTCGGATTAGTATTTCCTTCTTTTTTCATAATGATTTCCTCCTTATCCAGGTGATATCTCCTGATTACTAGCGGGTTCCTGCGTTATCCGATAGGTAGATCGTTAGCAATACGATAAAATAAGATGTCTTCCACATCACCAGAGGCAAATACTGACTGTCGCAGGGCAGACATTGCAGCCAATGCAGCCTGATGCATCTGTTTGACATGCTGTCTCGTTTCAGCTAGCGAGTCTGCAAATTGATTAAGAGTCATCTGATCCATATGGAGCAGTTTTTGGACAATTTCTTTGGCGTCGCCATGAAAATAGCAGATGGCATTGTAAAGCAGTTCCAAAGAGATTTTGGCTTTTTCATCCTCGGTCATCTGCTCATAGGTATCGACTGCATAACGGTAGCACTCAGTCATGTTAATTTCCTTTCTGCCTTACTGGACTGGATGGCTGACAGGTATCTGTAAACTGTGGGGCGGCTTACCTGTGCCAGCCTGGCCAGCTCTGTCACATTGATTTCGCCAGCTTGCAACTTGACAAAATAGCGATAAAAACTATCTGGGATACGCTCTGCCGTAATAGGAGGGCGGCCCAGCTGCTTGCCTTTAGCTTTGGCGTTAGCTACACCGCTACGCACACGGGCCCGGATCATAGAAAGCTCCAACTCCGAAAACACCGCAATCAACTGTAAAAATGCCACAGTCATTGGGTCCGGCTCAGTCGTCCGGCAGTCTATGGTGATACTCCCCAAGATTTGGAGCCTGATGCTCTTGGACTTGATAACATCTACGATCTGGCAAAACTGCTGCACTGAGCGAGACAGACGAGATGGCTCGGTGATGATGACAGTATCACCAGAGCTGACCGTGTTCCACATCATGACTTGCTGCTCTTTTGTCTCCGCATCTCCGTGCTCATACTCCATCCATATCCTGGTTGCCCCAGCTGCCTTGAGCTCCCTCACCTGCCGGTCGATGTCCTGGCGGGTCTCATTGGTTGAGCACCGGGCATAGCCATGTACAGTACCGCCGTTATCTGTAACGATAATCCCCTTTTGATTTTCCGTTCCATTTTTCACTGTTTTATCCCCCTGGGAGACCCCTATTTAGAGGCCTCCCGTGTGTAACGACAAACATGTGTTTTACGGACAGCTCTCTGCCGCTTTGCGCTTTGTCTCGATTACTTGCTCGATTACTTGCTCGATTACTTGCTCGATTTTGTCTCCAACGATCTTACATGCCAGCCGATAGATATAAGGGGTAACGCCAGCAGGGGGAGGCGTGGATGTGATCACCACAAACGCAGACATAGCCCACAGCATGGACTCGATATCAGTATGGGATACCAGAGGCCATAGGGTCTCATCGGTCCAATCAGTCAAGTCATCCTCACAGGTAACCCAGCCGAGGGTAAGTGCGTGGATCTTGGCGTAACTATCCATCCATATCATGTACACTCCTCCTGGGCCGTATCGGCACCAATGCACTGCTTGGACTTGTCCCCTGACTCCCCCTGGGCAGGTACTGGGTATATCGCCCGCATCTTGTCGTGCATATCACTCATCAATCCGTCAAGGCGATCTTTAAGTTCCAAGTACTCCATTACGGTGTTAAGTCCGTCCTCCACACACAGGGTATACATGGCTGCAACTGCTGCCGCCCCGTCCCCCATAGCAATCATGTGCGGACTCTCATCGACCGACAGACACATAGTCTCTGCGATGCCCTCTGCCGCTTTCAGCTGATCTTTTTTTTCGCATTTTTCTCTGACTTCTTTCAAAATCTTTCGATACTTGTCCATACTTAGGCCTCCGTTGAACCTTGAGGAGGGAATTTTCGCAGCATATTATCCTGCAGATGATCGATCAGATTCATCAAGCGGGTCTTGATGTCCTGGTAATGATCAACGGTATTGATATTGTGACTGGTACACAGGATGTACAGCGCTATCAATGCACCTACGCCATCTTCTAATCCCGTTATATAGGTGGCGTCATCTACTAAACTGCACAATGTTGGCATCATGCGCCCAATCTCCTGCTCGCGTTCTTTTTCGTCTGTTTCCAACACTTCTTTAAGGATTCGCCGGTGCTGTTTCATTCGCATTTTAATTCCTCCTAATTGTTTTTCAAAACATCCAAGATGATTGTTCGCACGAACACAGCAAGCTGTGTGTTGCCGTTTTCTTTCGCTGCTTGTGCGATAAGATCATACTCATTGTCTGTTAGCAACAACCGGATACACCGGTTGCGCTCCTGCCGGATCTGCCGCCAAAAGGGCTGTACCTTGTACTTTTGAGCAAGGGAGTCCAGCTGCCCGGGCTGTATGCCCATCTTTGCGGCCAGATCATTTTTGCCATATACAATGCCGGTCTCCTTATAACGCAGCAACTGCTCCAGCAGAGGATCCGCAGCATCGAGCCTTGGGCCAAATAGCGCCTCTGCATCCATTCCAACCATCACAGCGAGTAGTGCATACCGCTCTGGTGATGATAGCTTCCAATTTATGAGCCGTGATAGTACGGCGGCAGACAAGCTGGCAAAGTACTGCTCATAGATTTGCGTACCGTAATACTCTCTTGCTGCTTGCTGGATTTTAACAACACTCAGGGTCTGATACTTGCTGATCTTGTCCGCCCCATATCCTGCGTTGATCAATGCGGTATGCAGATTGTTGTATCCAACCGTTGGGGCATACTCTCCGCATACCAGCGCAGTCAGCATATCAGTCAGCGACTCCATCCATGGGGCTTTTCCTCTGTGTTCAGCTTTTTGGTGGCGTACAGATACGAGCGGGAGAAACATCTCCGATAGCCGTGTAAACTTGGCAGGCACAACAACAAGCGGCACTTGGTGCATCGGGCAAATGGGGAGCAGGGGAATTTGATGTACCCGGTGCCAAAATGGCTCTCCGTATTTTTCTGTATCCAAGAGATAACAGGTGGGACAGTACTTGAGCCCCTCCGTGCCATCCGGCATCTGTGCCCGCACGCTGGTAATCCCTGATCCACGGCCAGCCCGTAATGCCTCCCATACCTGCTGCTTCTTGTCTGCAGCAAAAAAACGGGTATAGTACGGCAGCAGAGTATAATTGGCCAATACATCATCGATCGACAGCACCCCTGGTGGTAAATTGGATAAGATGGCGGCGCAGTCGCCACCTGGGATAAGCCTGCCATGCACCATGGGGCGGTCACTGTATAGCTCGTTGATAGTAGTTGCGTACTTGCTGTGGCCACTGCGTACATGGTAACGGCAAAGTACCGAGTACCACCATTCATCTGGGTACGGGGACGGAAAATAGGTCAGCATCGGCATAAAACCAACCGATGTACAAGCGCATCAGGGGCCCCGTGCATCTTTGGGATATGCATGGTAATCAACCTCCAAGCACCCATGCTCTTTGAGATGAACCTCAATATCTACTCCATTGTTGTACGCAACGAGCAGATCCCCATCGTCCCGCTGTGCCGCCTTGCGACCACGCTTGTTTGCATATTGCCTTGGTACTTCTTCCTGGTCTGGCGGTGGTTCTGGCACTTGTGCCCCAATTTCAAAGTCCGAAATGTGGGTGCCCGCTACATGAGTCCGTGGAACCTTGATGGCCAGCAACTCTACCGCTTGCTGAATGGTTTTTTCGTCGACACAGCTGCGCCCCTGAAGGAGGGCCCAGTCCTGAGCTTCTGTGAATATCTTGAGAATATAGGCCGGAATACCGCCACTGCAATCGTATAGCTTATTGCCGATGGATGTGGTTAGTTCTGCCATCTGTACTGTGTACTGATAGGGCCATATCTTGTTCAAAAAATCGAGATATGCTCCGTCCGGCCGAAATGGAGCCAGTCGGATGCCTCTGGTACGCCTTTTGAGATGCTCCTGACTTATAAAGAGCTCCTCAGCCAACGGTGTACCTACAAAATAGATGGAGGTCATAGTCTCGTTTGTGAGCTCAACCAGATATCGGAGCAGAGGCTTTTCCTGCCGATTTTTTCTGGCCGTTGTGACCGCATTTTGAATCTCATCAATCACCAACAACCCTACATGGTGGTTAGTAAGCAGGATTTTTGTCTGCACTGCAATGGCGGATGCAGATGCCGATCGCAGCCCCTGCGTTGATTGCAGGTATTTTGCGCCGATAGCCCGATCAAGTGCGGCCATAATCCCAAATCCAAGCGTCTTGACCGAGCAGTCACTCGGACATTCAACATGGAGCCACAGTATCTGCTTACAGAACAAGGGCTGCCCCTGGTACTCCACATGCTCGATCACCTGTGGCATCGTGGATAGACATCGGCGCACGGTGGCCGTCTTGCCGCACCCTGGAACCCCTAAGATTGACCCGCTGTCTGCCTGCGTGGCATAGTTGGTGCTCTGGCCGCAGTAGTAGGCGTTGATTGCCCTGGTCGACTCTACCACATCGGCCGTACGGTATGTCGTGGCGATTGCCCGGTATAGCGTGTCATAGATGGCGTACTGGTACGGCATCGGCACATAGAGCGATGGCAGAGACGGCAGCAGCCCCCGGCGCTCCTCAGGCGACATCTGAGCCAGATCATGGGGGATAGGTGGGTAACTTGCGATGACCCGGGCAAATTGCTCCGGTGAGAGCATGTCGGGCATGGCGTCCAGGTATGGGTTGCCTGATGAGCCCTCATAGATGGCGCTGGCCGCATGGCCAGCTGGATACTTGCTCATGTCAGTTGCCCCCTTTCTGTGAGCTTGTCCTGTTTGATTTGCTCTCCATCGACTCGCTGTATTGTCTCCCTGTGACTATCTGCGTGCTCAATGATGGCTCGGATGGCCTGGGTGGCGGCAATACTTGATGCTGTCTCTTTTGCACGGGCCGCTCCCCTGTTCTTCTTGGCTGCTTTATGTGCTTTTTCCCATTCAATTTCGGAAAGCGGCTGGCCAATCCCAATTGCATGACATGGACAGATCCAGTCAGCCAAGATGATATGGATACGGCGCAGGTCTGCCGGGTCATAGGCAACCGTATAGCTGTCTCCAATGGTCAACCCATCTGCATCATCCGGGGCGTACCACATGCGATTGATCCGGAGGCCCTTACGGGTCAGCTTGGCGGTATCCCGTGGCAGCGTCTGTATGTGCAGCTCCTGAGGATCCACCGCCATCAATCGGGGTGATAGCTCCGTCCATCTTTCTGCTGGAGTCTTGCCATCGACAAGTCTCCCGCTGTTTAGGTACAGTACAGAGTGGATTACAACCCGTGCAAAATCATCAAGGTCAAGGGTTGCCTGCGTGCGGTAGTCGGTAGCCCATCGCTCTTGTGCGTCATCCTCGATTACGCCACGGCCCCGCAGCATAGGCTTGTATCTTTGCTGCAGCAGATCAATCGTTTTTTCGACGGCCCCCTTGCAGTCCGGCCGAAATGGCGGTAAGGTCAGTACTTCCAGACCATACCGGCGGCATAGTTCCGACATTCTGGGACCGAAAAACTCACGCCCCTTGTCAGTGATGATCTCAGACGGCATACCCACCGATGGCCATTGCTCCGGTGTGATTTCAATACCGTAACGGGTACAATACTCCACTTTGTCAGATGCTGCTTGGGCGATACAAGCCATCACCGCAGTTTCATCGCAGTCAAATCCGATATAGACACCGGCGATTAGGTGGGTGGCTGTGTCTACCGCCAAGTAGATATATGGCCTGCCCACCACGATGGATCGATCCTGCCTGGACACCAGATAGATGTCCGCCTGTGTGGCATCCATCTGATAGCTCCCAGGCTGTGCCCTCCATCCGGCAGAGGATCCCCATGCAGGTCGATAATCTCTCTGGTATTTGGTAAGG
This sequence comes from uncultured Pseudoflavonifractor sp., assembly GCF_944387805.1. GTDB lineage: Bacteria > Bacillota > Clostridia > Oscillospirales > Oscillospiraceae > Pseudoflavonifractor. The sequence continues at coordinate 14,457 of NZ_CALXGI010000009.1, forward strand.
CCATCCCGGGCAATGATTTTTTGAGGATCACGATGAAACCCGTGTCCATAGTAGTAGTGCCGGAATTGAGACCATGTCGGAGCATCGCTATCTATCTCTCCATCAGGTCCCACATAATCCTCCAGCAGCATCATCTCATAAGCGGATCTTAGGGATAGCCGTTTGGCACCAAAATAGTACCGCCGGATCGCTCGCTCTATCATCTGATTGCTTTTGCTGGCCTGCCGTGTCCGCTTTTGCGTGAGTCGTCCTGTGGCAAGATACCGGTAGTACAGCCGCAGGATGCGGCGTGTCGTGGTCTTGTGTTGCTGTGCAACCTCTGCCGCCATCTGGTAACGCAAGGACTTGTCCGAGATACAATCAGTGCAATCAAGCAACGGTTGGATCATCTTCAGGCGGGCCACCTGAGCCGGGGTGTTAATCTGTTCTGTCATCCAGCTATCCGGCGCTGGTACACGCTCATATCTGTGTAGGTCGGCCTCAAAAAATGGTGGAGAGGGGCCGTTACAGTCAGTCAGCCAGCAACCGGCCGGAGTCTCAAGCAAAACTCGATATATGGCGCCCAATCGTTTCACAAAGCGCAGTGGTCTATCCATCTACGATCACCACCATCCACTCCGTATCGGTCGCCGCCCAGTACCTGCGAGATAGCTCCAGGCGCTCTACATGGGCCTTTTTCTTCAACTGTCCTCGCTGCACTAGCTCTCTTACGCCTTTGTGTCCAGCAGCGTACCGGATGACAAAGTCGGTAGCCCACCCGGTCTGTAGGTAGTCCGTGCGTATGCCCGCCCGTGATATGCGGCCCATGATGTCGGCATCCAGAGGACAACCTACCTGATAACTCTGCACCCACGCTTGCTCCTCCAACCATCGTGCGTAATTCCTCGCCCACTTACTGTGCAGGCATACGATATCTCCGTTCTTGTTACTGTAAAATCGGATGTCTCGTGTGCGCTCACCTAAGCGTTCCATACGACACCCCTCCCCAAAAAGTTTGTTTCCCCAGTGGCTTATATCTCCATCAGTTTTCTATATCAGCAAATTTTTATCTTAATTTTTTGAATTAACTCAAAATTTTGATGATGGGACGGAATTAGCTCAAAATTTTGCGTCCAAAAATTGAATTAAATCAAAAATTTGATGATATTACCCGCAAATTTTTCATTTAATTCAAATTTCGCTGTCAATTTTTTGAGTTAATTGCCATTTTCCTTAGATACCATGTGGTCATCCCACTCCAACCTGGTCGTTTATCCAACCATTTTGACCACCAGCTACTCGCCCAATCTCTTTCTCAAAAAATTCTAAATTAGTTCTAAATCAAGCCAAAAACCGGGCTTAAAACAGAAAATAAATAAAAAAAGAGCCCGGGGAAACGAATTTCCTCGGACTCTTTTGTGAGTCATTATTTAGGGACAATGTGCTTGTTTGCGGGGGGACAAGTACACAATTACTTGCCCAGCTGCTTGGCGATCTCCTCAGCGAAGTTCTCCTGCTTCTTCTCGATGCCCTCGCCCTTCTCAAAGCGGACGGCGTCCTTGAAGGTAATCGTGCCGCCCAGGCTCTTGGCACTCTGCGCCACATACTGCTCCACGGTCACAGAGCCGTCCTTCACGAAATCCTGCTGGAGCAGGCAGTTCTCCTCATAGAACTTGTTCAGCTTACCCATGACGATCTTCTCGCGGACCTGCTCGGGCTTGGAGGCCATCTTGGGATCATTGGCCATCTGGACCATCATGATCTTCTTCTCCTCGTCCAGAGTGGCCTGGTCCACCTGGCTCTTATCCCAGAAACGGGGATTCAGCGCGGCGATCTGCATAGCCACGTCCTTACCGACGGTCTCCACCTGCTCGGCGGACAGGTTGGTCTCCAGGTTGACCAGCACGCCGATCTTGCCGCCGGCGTGGTTATAGGGCACGGAAACGCCCTCGGTATAGAAGTGGAAACGGCGGACCTTGATATTCTCGCCGATAACCAGCACCATCTCCTGCTGCTGCTCGGTGACGGTCATCTCGGTGCCGTTGTACTTGCAGGCCATCAGAGCATCCAGGTCAGCGGGCTTATTGACGGCCACGGTGGCAGCCACGCCCTTGACAAAGTCCACGAACTTCTCGTTCTTGGCCACGAAGTCAGTCTCGGCGTTGACCTCAACAGCCACGCCCACACCGTCGATAACAGCGGCGTAAGCCATGCCCTCAGCGGCGATGCGGCCAGCCTTCTTCTGGGAAGCGGCCAGGCCCTTCTCACGCAGGAACTCCACAGCCTTGTCCATATCGCCGTCGGAAGCGGTCAGAGCCTTCTTGCAGTCCATCATGCCAACACCGGTCATCTCGCGCAGAGCCTGCACGTCTTTTGCGGTAAAAGCCATAGTAAGTTACCTCCACATTTGTAAAATTGTAAAGTCAATATGAAGAGCGCCCGCCCGCCTGGGCGGGCGCTCCAAAGTCCGCATTATTCGGAACCGGCTTACTCAGCCGCGGTCTCCTCGGCCTTCTCCTCAGGGGCATCCTGACCCTGCTTGCCCTCCATGATGGCGTTGGCCATAACGGAAGAGATGAGCTTGATGGCACGGATTGCGTCGTCATTGCCGGGGATGACATAGTCGATCTCGTCGGGATCGCAGTTGGTATCCACAATGGCCACGATAGGAATGTTCAGCTTGCGGGCCTCGTTGATGGCGTTGCGCTCCTTGCGGGGGTCGACCACGAACAGAGCGCCGGGGAGCTTCTTCATCTCCACAACGCCGCCCAGGTACTTCTCCAGCTTGGCGATCTCGCCCATATGCTTCATGACTTCCTTCTTGGGGAGCATGTCGAAGGTGCCGTCCTCCTGCATCTTCTTCAGCTGGTTGAGACGGTCCACGCGGCCGCGCATGGTCTTGAAGTTGGTGAGCATGCCGCCCAGCCAGCGGGCATTCACATAGTAACCGCCGCAGCGGCCGGCCTCTTCCTTAATGGCCTCCTGCGCCTGCTTCTTAGTGCCCACGAAGAGCAGAGTCTGGCCGTTCTGAGCCAGATCGCGGACGAAGTTGTAGGCTTCCTCCAGCTTCTTCACGGTCTTCTGCAGGTCGATAATGTAGATGCCGTTACGCTCGGTGTAGATGTAAGCGGCCATCTTGGGATTCCAGCGGCGGGTCTGGTGACCAAAGTGGACACCGGCCTCCAGGAGCTGCTTCATAGATACGACTGCCATAGTTTTATTTCCTCCTTTATAGTTATTACCTCCACCAGTTCATCCGGAGCCCGCCAGCCCATGGGGCACAAGGCGCTCCGTCACAACGGTGTGCGTAATACTGCGCTTTTACACAGCTAGAGTATTTTATCATAGGGTTGTGCGGAATGCAAGTATGATTTCCAGTTTTATTTTATAAAATGCAGATTTTACAGGTTTTTTTCCTTTCTCTCCCTTTCTCTGCCCCGGCGGCGTTCCTGCCGGCCGGGTTCCAGGGCGCCGGACTCTACCAAAATAATATCCTCTCCAAATCTCCGTACCGATTCCCAGGGAAAGATCCGGTCCTCCTCCCTCCCCAGCAGGCCGAACAGGCGCAGGCGCCCAGGCACCACCAGGGCGCAGATCTGTCCGCTGTCCAGCTCTACCTCCACATCTCCCACATAACCATACCGGCAGCCGTTGGTCACGTTGATAATCTCCTTGCACCGCAAATCGGCAATTCTGCTCTTCATGGCTGTTCCCCCATTTTCAAATCGCGGAATATGATATATAATCCTATGAGATACCCTCTTGTCCTATGAAAGACTGGTGACTTAACATGCAGGCAAAATCAACCGCCAAAAACCGCCGCCGATGGCTCTGGGCTGCGGTTCCCGTGGCCATTGTGGTGCTGTTCTTTGGGCTCAACGCCTTGCTTCAAACCTTTTGGGCCCATCGCGCCCCCTATTTTTCACCGAATTATCAGCAAATAGACCTTTCCCCCATATTGTCACAGCCGAAGCTGGAGAATGCGGATTACGAGACGCTCTTTTTTCAGACCGGCCTTGCCCGCCCGGCAGTGGACGCACTGCTCTCCCGGGGCAGTCAGGGTGTGGCTCAGATTCTGGAAACCCAGGCGGGGTTCTTTGCTGAACAGACGCCGGTATGTCTGGATTTGCCCCCCATCACCAAGGAGGATCGGCTGCGGGATGCCGAAGGAAACGTAGTTTACTCGGTGCCCCTGGCTCCGCTGGAGCCAGGCGACATCATTCTCTCCTTCTCCACCCACACCTACGGCTGGCGGCATGGCCATGCATCTCTGGTGGTGGATCCCCTGCTGGGCGTCACACTGGAGGCAGTGGTACTGGGCAGCGACAGCGCCCAGGTCAACGCCCAGCACTGGCGCACCTACTCCAACTTTATGGTTCTGAGGGTAAAAGACGCCGATGACGAAACCAGACAACAGGTTGTGCAGTTTGCCCTGGAGCATCTGGATGGGATTCCATACAGCCTGCTTTCCGGCATCTTCGGTCCCAAGGCCCCCGACCCGGACAGCCCGCTCAAGGCCCAGTGCGCCTACCTCCCCTGGTACGCCTGGCAGGCCTTCGGCGTAGACCTGGACTCGGACGGCGGGAAGATTGTCACCGTGCTGGACCTGGCCGAGAGCCCTCTCCTGGAGGTAGTCCAGATTTACGGAATCGACCCCGCCTCTCTACCTTTATAAATAAAAATTATAAACACAGAGCGCCCGGCTCCCCAAGCCGGGCGCTCTGTGTTTTTGTGAGGGAGATATTTAATGCGGCGCAATGAACTGACTGGCATCGATTCATCTCTTGAAGATCTGCGCAAATCTTCTGTCTGTCCGGCGCTGTACTCCGGAAAAACTCCGCACTAAATCGAAATAATAGGCTGTAGTTTACAGCAGCGCCTCAATCTCTTCCCTGAGGGCCTTGCCGTCAGGGATCATAGAGACATGGCGGATCTGGCCGTTGATGACCATAGTGGGCAGGTTGGTGATTCCCATCTTCTTGCAGCGGACTACATTCTCACGGATGGTGTATTTATACTCCACAATATCAATCTTATCGCCGAAGTAGTCCTTGGCAGCCTGTGCGGCGGCCATCATATAGGTACAGGCGGCGCATTGGGTGGAATCCAGCGTAAAGACTTCGATGAGAGGCCGCTCCAAATGTTCGTAGTCGGGCAGTTCAATTTGGATGCCGCTCTCGTCGGGACCGGTGTAGTCTTTGAGCATCTCGCGGCACTGCTCGGTGTTCTTCACCGCCTGGGAGCAGGCCACAGTGTTCTCCACAGGCACATCATAGGGCATGTCGCAGCCGGGACTGATGATCATGTTGCGGTGATCCTCCACCCTGTCCAGCAAATCCACCACATACTTCATGTTGTCCTTGGGGGTACCGTGGAGCATGACGGTGGTCAGGGGGATATTGCCGCTGATGGCAATGTTGTACTTGTCGGACACACTCTTGCCGTAGACAAAATCCACGTTCTCATCCACCGCGATAGAGTCCGGATTGGTCTTGCACATCACATCAAGCTGAGGCGTAGCGTTGCCGCAGACAAAGAAAGAGGAGAACACGCCCCTGCTGCGGATATAGTCGAACACCGCCTTGAAGGAGTCCGCCAGCATGGCATCGAAGGACTCAGGGGCAATCTGACTGACCAGGGGGTCCACTACCGCGATGACATCCATGCCTGCGTTGATATAGTAATCGCACATGCGGATGGAGACCTCGGCGCAATAACCCACCAAATCGCGGACATACTGCTCATCCATGAGCATATCCAGGAAGATCTCGCTTCCCCGCAGGTGAGAGGCCAAGGTGAAGGGACCGCAGATGAGGCCATAGAGGGCGATGTCGTCGCCAACCGAGGCCTTCAGCTTGGTCATGGCCTCCAGCATAACGGGAATCCGGCCGGACTCAGGGGTGGGCAGCTTACAGCGGCAGGGAATCCCTTTATTGTCCCCCTCAAAGGGGTGGCTGGCCACGGAGGGCGGATTATCCTTGGCCCACATCAGGTCGCAGCCCAGAATCTCCGCCTCCAGCTGGAGGTCGAACATGATGGGCATGCCGTCAGGCCCATAGAGCCGGGCCACCTCCATCAGACACTCATAGAGCTTCTGACCGTCCTGAAGAATCTCCTCCGCAGTATAGCCCTTGAGCTTTCCGGAGTGAATGCCGGCAAAGGGCACCCAGGGCACCCGCTTGGTGGGCTCGTGACGCATGGTCTTAAAAATCAGTTCCTTACCCATAATGATATAATTCCTTTCCAGACCGGGGGCCGGAGGCGGAACCCTCCAGCCCCTCAGAATGCAGTGATGTGATGGCAGGACGCTTACTTTTCCACCGCTTTTGCGTCTTTTTTCGCCTTCTTAACCTCATAGAACCGGTTCATTCCGGCCTCCAGCGTGGCAAAGAAGGGAGCGGCGTCGCTCTCGGGCTGTTTGGTCACCAGACTGACCACAAACATGGTCACTGCAGAGCCCAGGAGACCAAAGGCGCCGTACCAGGTGTCGCCCACGTCCCACACGAAGTAGGTCATGAGAACCAGCACCGTGCCCACAATGGAGGCGACGATAGCCGCCTGCTTGGTGGCCTTCTTCCAGTACAGGCCGAACACCAGCACGGCGAACAGGGGCGTTACAATGGCGATGGAGAACATAATCAGGGTGAAAATCAGATCGGGCGGATTGATGGCCAGAACAGTGGAGGTCAGGCCGATAACCACGATGATGACCCGGTGGACCATATTCTCCTTTTTCTCAGGCACCTTAATATGGAAGGTATTTTTAATCAAATCGGAGGACACAATGGCGGCGCTGACGCCCAGGAAAGCATTGGCGGTGGACAGGCCTACGGCCGCAGAGCCCACGAAGAAGCCAATCATCAGCACAACGGCCAGCATGGGGCTGAAGTCCAGCACGAAGTTCTTCACCAGATAGGGGATGATGAGCTCGGACTCGGAGGCGGTCATATTGCTGACCAGAGCCAGGCCAATGAGGCCGATCATCATGGTGCCGGTCCAAACCACGGCCTGGAGCACAGGGGTGAGGAAGGACAGCTTGCGCTGGGTCTTCATGTTGTCGCCAAAATAGCCGGAACGGACGAACACATGGGGCAGCATGATGGTCCAGCCGATGGCGCAGGAGAAGGGATAGCCGAACCGGGCCGCGTAGGGCGTCCAGCCGGAGGGGCCGGGATAGGAGAAGAACGACTGCGTGTTCTCCCACAGGTTGCCCACCGCCGCAGGCAGGGATCCGCCAAAGCCCACGATAAGGCAGGCGATGACGATGACCCACAGCATGGCAATAAACAGCAGGCCCTGGACAGTATCCGCCATGGCGGCGGACTTCATGCCGCCGATGCACACAAAAACCGTCATGGTCAGGCCGATGACAATAACAGCCATGCGGTAGTTGATGGCGCCGTCAGTGGCATACTGGGCCGCCTGGGCGATGGCCACCAGGGTGGAGGTGACATAGGGTACGGCGGAGACCAGGAAGATGATGCCCAGGATGGTGCGCAGGGCGTTGCTCTTGAAGCGCTCATAGTAGAAATCTGCGGGAGTAACCAGCGTGCCGCCCTTTTCCTGATTGACGATCCACACCTTGTTCATGGTAAAGTGGGCGATAATGGGGAACAGGGCAATGTAGCTCATCTCAGACAGCCAGTAGCCCAGGCCGCCGCGGTAGTAGGCGCCGGGGCCGGCGAAGAACACCCAGGTGCTCATCAGAGACGCGATGTAGGTCATAACCAGCACCGGCCAGGGCACGGATGCGGTCAGCAGGCTTCCCTTGTTCTTCTGGCGGCGCTCCTTCAGCGTAACGTAGACTGCCACGCCGATGAGGAAGCACATGTACAGGCCAAATGCGATCCAGATAGTATTGGCGCTCAGCATCCGTTATCCCTCCTTTGTACTGGACGCGGGGGGCGCGTCCGCATCATCTCGCAGCTTGTAAATCCGGTAGACCCTTACCAGGCCCACATAGACGATGATCCAGATGGGTACGACCGTAAGCAGCGCGTGAATCAGCGTGGGAATGGCCTCGCCATAAGGCGGGACACCAGGGAGATTGTAGAGGATATAGAAGATTACCGTGAGAATCAGCCAGATTTTTTCCGTCTTCGTTACTTTCATCTCTAAACCGCCTTTCTCTCAAATTCCAGACACACATGCGGAATTTCGTCGCCGAAACCGCTTATGGGGCGGATCCATGATATGGCCCGCACGGAGATGCGGGCCATATCGCAGATGGCCGGAGTGCGCTTACTCCTTTACCAGCGCGGCGTGGGCCTGCTTGAGCACCTTCTCCACCTCAGCAGCCTTGTCGGCAGGCAGGGCGTAGACGTCCTCGGCAGCCATGATGGCGTGGAACTTCTCCACGGCCTTCTCCGCCAGGGTCTTGCTGCCGGCCAGCTCCCAATTCACGGGGCTGTCCCGGTTGAACATGTCGGGGCGGTGAGGCTCGGTAAAGTGGCGGAAGGTGTGCTCGCTGGTCAGGAAGCTGAAGGACGGATCCCGATCGGCGCCGGAAATAAGATCCTCCCAGTCCAGCGTCTCGTCGTTGACGTCCAGGCCGCGGCGGATGCGGCGGGCAATACCGAAGATCTCGTTGTCGATGATCAGCTGCACGGGACTGATGGTCTTGGCGGTCTCCAGCTGGCCGGCGCCGCCCAGGACGGAGGCCTCGCTCATGGCCATGGCGTCAATGAGGTTGGTGCGCTCAATGAAGTTCTGCGCGTCCAGCACCACGCTGTCGGTGCCGGTGCCGTAAGAGTGGGCGCGGATATTGTAGCCCCGCTCAAAGAGCTCCATGCAGATAAGACGGGCGATGGTGATCTCAGTGTTGGACTGGAGGGTATAAGTACTCTGCATGTCCATGGAGAACAGCAGCGGCGTGGCGATAACCGGCAGGCCGGGGCAGAGGAGCTCCAGAATCACAATCTGGGCAAAGACCTCGGCGCAGGCCACAAAGGCGGTGCCCTGGGCGGTGACGGGGGTGTTGGCTCCGGCAGTGGGCAGAGAGCAGGGCTGGACAGGCACCTTGGCCTTGGCGCAGCGGTAGAGCACCTCGGCGTCCATATGCTTGAAGGTCAGGCTGGGCACGCCGCAGGAGATGAAGCTGACAATGGGCTTCTTCTGCAGGTTCTCCAGCCCGCCCACAGCGGCGGCGGCCATGTCGATGAGCCACTGGACATTGTCGGACTCATAGGGCTGAATCCAGATATGCTTGGCGGAGTGCTTCAGTGCCTTCTCCAGCGTATAGACATCCACAGCGTCGCCGGGCACGTACTCGCCGGAAGTGGAAGGCAGGGTGACATAGTCCAGGTTCTCCATCACGTTGGTGATCTTATACCACTCGTCCACCTCTTCCAGGGTGGTGTAATGAGTGTCGCCATTGATGGTGCGGTAGTTGGGCGCACCGGTATTGGTGCGGGTATAGAAGCTGCCGGTGGGATTGGGGAACTCCAGGTCGTACTTGCCGCTGGGAGAATAGAGGGTGAATTTCTTGGGGACGGCAGCGACGGCTCTGTCGATAAGCTCCTTGGTAAAGCGGACATCCTTCTTCTCCATGTCTACCGCGCAGCCCAGCTTATCCAGCTCGGAGAGCAGCTCCTCATGGTCCAGATGAATGCCGCGCTCGATGAGCAGCTGTTCCATGCGGGACTTGAGATACTGAAGTTCCTGGTCGCTCAACACTTCATATTTAACTCTTCCTACCATAGGAATTCATCCTCCATTTCATTCATATCTGCCGGCGCAAGGCCGGGATGTCAGTCGGAATCGCAAAGGCCGGAACGTTCAGTCGGAATTTCAGCGGATGCTGGTTACATACTCCTTGGCCCAGCGGGCGGCGGCGGCGGCATCGGCAGTGAAGGCATCAGCGCCGATCTTGTCGGCCCAGGCCTGGGTAACAGGGGCGCCGCCGATCATAACCTTGACCTGGTCCCGGACGCCGGCCTGCTTCAGGACCTCAATGACATGGCCCTGCTCGTTCATCGTGGTGGTCAGCAGCGCGGAGAGGCCCACAATATCAGGATTGTACTCCTTGATGGCCTCCACGAACTTCTCTGCGGGAACGTTGGCGCCCAGGTCAATGACCTTCAGATTGGCGCTCTTCATCATCAGGCCCACCAGGTTCTTTCCGATGTCGTGGAGGTCGCCCTTCACAGTGGCGATGACAGCGGTGCCGATGGTGGTGTCGCCGCCGGCGGCCAGCAGGGGCTGAATGACTTCCACGCCGGTATTCATGGCCTTGGCGGACATGAGCACGTTGGGCACGAAAATCTGCCCCTTGGCAAACCGCTCGCCAATCTCGTTGATGCCGGGCATCAGTCCGTTGTTCAAAATGTCGGTGGCCTCCACCTTCTGCTCCACTGCCTCGGCCACCTTAGCCTTGGTACCCATGATGTCGCCCTTAATAACAAGCTCGGTGATCTCGTTGAGAATAGACATGAATTCCCGCTCCTTTTCAAATATTATCCGTATGCCTGCTTCCTTCGTTTGTCCTTGGTCTCAGCTATCGTGTGTAAGGTACAGCGCTCAGTCCTGCGGAGGCTTCCGCCGTTCTGTGCTAATCTCGGTGGCCAGGCGGGCCGTGTCCATCATCGTCGCAGAGAACTCCACTCCTAACTCCCGGGCAAAGCTGGGCGTAATGGGGCCGCCCCCCACAATGATGTGGACGGGATAGCCGAAATCCTCCTGGCGAATCCGCTTCACAGTCTCCTTCATACTGGCCATGGATGTGGTCAGCATGGCGGACATGGCCACAATTCGAGCGCCGTCTGCCCGCAGCTGGGCAATGAACTGTTCGGCACCGACATTGGACCCCAGATCCGTCACATCGAATCCGGCGCTCTGGAGCATAATGCTCACCAGGCTTTTTCCGATGGTGTGGATGTCGCCACGGACGGTTCCAACCACAACCTTCTCCCGATGGATCGCTCCTTCCGTCTGTTCCAGCAGCAGCGGCCGAATGATGGACACCGCCTTCTGCATGGCTCTGGCCGAGAGCAGGATTTGAGGGATAAACCGCTCCTCCCTGCTCAGCATCACGCCCAGACGATCCATGGCCGGAATCATGCCCTTTTCCAGAATGTCCACCGGACGGCAACCCTTTGCAAGCAGCTCTCGGCACTCCGCTACGGTCTTCTTTTCATCCCCGTCGATGATGCTCTGAAAAATTGTACTAAACCGATTCATTCTGCTGTTCCTTTCCGCTCCACGCTTGTAGTATATCGAAACCAGCCTATATTTTCTAAGAAAAATACCATTTCTTTTTGTTTTATTCCGGCGTATTTGCCAACGTTTAGCCCTGGTAGGAAACTTGTTTATTGCTTTTCTTCCAAAAAAGGGGTATAGTATTTAAAAAATTACAAATTGGTAATCTCTATTTTACCAATTTGTTCTTCCCCCTACAACGCTGCACCATCTCCCATACAGGAATCTACTTCATGCTAGATAGGAGGAATTCGGTTGCCTGCCATTGATCATAAGCGCCTGCATGAATATCTGGACGCCTTCAGCGTGAGCACCGGCGTGCCGGTGACCCTTTTTGACCCGGACGGCGTAATTTTGGAGGAATTTCAGGCGGAGAAAAAATTTTGCCAATTCTTTCCCATCTATCGTCAGCCGGAAAGCATTTGCAGCAGTACGCTGCTCTTTTCTGCCAAATCCTCCTATCATCTGGGCGAACCATACATATTTTCCTGTCCATCCGGCTTGATCCACATCGCCGTCCCTGTTATTGTATCAGAAAAGTTCTGCGGCTGCGCTGTGGCCGGCCCCATATCCATGGGCCCTGTGTCTGCCGAATTCCTCACCCAGGCCTTCGAGTTTAATCAGGTCTCTCCTGATCTTCTGGCGAAAATTTCTCTTTTCATTTCCTCCATGCAGGTATATACTCCAGAACAAATACAGAAGTTCTCCCTGCTGCTGTATAGCGCAGTGGTACACAGCCATAAAAACTGGGACGACTACGAACAGCTCCGCCTCCGCTATCAGCGCCAGCTCACCGTGGGAGACCACATTCAAAAACGCAAGCAGAGCAGGCCCCAGAACACCTCTGCCGCCCTGTCCGCTCCCACCTGTTCAGATTTGGAGGACCGCCTTTCCAAAGAAATTCAGGCCCGCAACCGCGAGGCTGCCCTCACCTGTCTGGAGGACCTCTTTGAAGAATTGGTCCTGGTTGAAGGCGGCAATTTCGACAGCATTAAGCTGCATTTCTTTGAACTGTATATCTCCCTGGCCCGTATGTCCACTGAGCGGGGTGCGTCCCTTCGCAAGATCTTCGGCCTGGATTTCAAATTTATTAACTCCCTGAATGAACTCAATACATTGGACAGCCTGGCCCAATGGAGCCGGGAGCTGGTGGTTCATTTTGTGGATGATGTCTTTGCCGACCTGCCCCAGGTATCCTCTGCCATCACCCGGGCGGTGAGCTATATCAACGCCCACTATATGGAGAAGATGACGCTGCGAGATCTGGCCGCAGCCCTCTTTCTCAATGAGTCCTCCCTGTCCAAGCTGTTCCGGCAGGAGCTGGGCTCCAGTTTCACCGATTATCTCAATCGCATTCGCATTGAACACAGCACCGAACTGATGCGCAACACAGACAGAAGCCTGCTGGAAATCGCTGGACTGGTAGGGTTTGATGATCAGAGCTATTTTACAAAAATCTTCAAAAAGGTGACTGGGACCACTCCTCGCCGGTACAAAAGTCAACTCAGCAGCGAGAAACACGTCTCTGGCTGATTCCTTGAATGACGCTCCACAAGCTCACGAATTCAGACACGAGGAAAGGATGACCTTTCATGGTTTACTTCGCTGATGTTACGCCCAAATATGACCGGGAGCGCATTTTTCGCAGGCTCCATATTGAGCCGGATACCAACGCTTACCAATATGCCCAGTCGGTCTTTCCCTCCTTGGCGGAGATTGCCCGTCAGCAGCTCTGCATGACGCACTGCTACTCCGTGGATGAGAACGAACCGCCCGTAGGCGTGCCCGAGGTGGACCGGTGCAAGTACCGCATTACCTGTCTGTCCACCTGCTCGGAGAACATCACAAGGGAAATTTCCCAAATGCTGGCTCAGGGTGATTTTCTAGAGGGTTATATCCTCAACGACTTGGTCAATGAGCTGCTCTTCAACGCCTCTGACCAGATGAACCGCCAGATCTCCGCTGCCATGGAGGAAAAGGGCTGCCACCTTACCCAGCGATTCTCTCCCGGTGAACGGGAGCTGGGCCTGGAGTACCAGTCCTCCCTTCTGTCCGCTTTTCACAATATCCCCGCCGTGTCCCATGTGAGACTGACGGAGAGCTACATGCTCTACCCCGAGAAATCCATGCTCTATCTCTTCGGGGCTGACCGCAGCAATCCGGAGATCTCTGTGGAACACGACTGCGGCAAGTGTTCCAACACCTCCTGCTTCTTCCGCTCCACGGAAGGGCCTGCTGCCTGTCTCTGATTCCGCCCACAAATCAAGACAATCAAACTGGAGGTTTTGCCCTATGTACTGCATCAAACTGCCCAACCAAAACACAGCCTTTGAGACGTCAGGCGGTGTAACCATCTCCCAGGCCTGCGCCGCCGCCGGTTTCCCCATGGATCTGGTCTGCGGCGGCCGGGGCACCTGCGGCAAGTGCGCTGTCCGGATCGACCGGGGCGGCGTCAGCGAGACTGTCCTTGCATGCCGGACAGTGGTAGATTGTGATATGACCGTCTACCTGGAGGAACACCAGCTCACCCGGGACGCGTCCATCGTCACTGAGGGTCGCTCCGCCCATCGCGCCAGGCTCTCCCCTGCTGTCTCCAAGCGCTGCCTGACCAAGACTGAATTGATGCCTGCTCACTGCGGCGCCTACCTGGAACCGGCCTCTTCCAGCCTTTTGCGCTCATTTTCCAAGCTGATGGCTGACTCCTCAGTGGAGCGGGTCACCTTTGTGTCCTACCGGGGGAAACCTCTGGCGGTAGAACCCGGCGACACCACCTCCCTGCTCTACGGCGGCGCCATTGACATCGGCACCACCTCTGTGGTGCTCTATGCCTACGATTTGAACACCGGTGCGCTGCTCCACACTGTGTCCGCACTGAATGGACAAATTGTAAGAGGCGCTGATGTCATCACCCGCATTCTCCATACCCGCCAGAACAAGGACGGCCTGGACGAGCTAAACGGCCACATCCGGGATACCATTCACGAGCTGCTGGATCAGGCAGAGCAGAAGATCCCTGGCTTCCGCAGCCATCTCTACCATCTGGTGCTCTGCGGCAACAGCACCATGCAGCACCTCTTTCTGGGTCTGGACCCTTACGGGCTCTCTCAGGACCCCTTTGTTAACATCACCGCCGGGCCTGTCCGCTGTTCCGGTGCTGAGGCTGGGATTGACATGCCTGCGGGCGGCGTGGTGGAATTTCTCCCCCTGCTGGGCGGCTTCGTCGGCGCCGACACCGCCGCCGTACTTCTCACGCTTCCCACCGACAGAGGTCCCTGCCTGATGGTGGACTTGGGCACCAACGGCGAGATTGCCGTGGGCAATGGCGACGGATACAAGGTGGCCTCCACCGCCTGCGGCCCCGCTCTGGAGGGCGGCAACATCTCCTGCGGCATGCGGGGCATGGAAGGCGCCATCGAGCGGGTCTCCCTTCAGGATGGCAAGCTGACTTACCGCGTTATCGGCGGTGTGGAGCCTCTTGGACTGTGCGGCTCCGCCATTATTGACGCGGTGGCTGAGCTGCGCCGGGCCGGCATCATCGATGAAACCGGCCGGCTTCTGCCCGCCGACGAGTTCCTGGCCGCCCACCCCGGCAGCCCTCTGGCTGAATATCTGGGTGAGGCCGGGGAGTTTAATACTGCCTTCTACTTCGCCCGGGGCGACCGTCCAGTCTACCTCTCCCAGCATGACGTGCGGCAGATCCAGCTGGCCAAGAGCTCCATCTTCTCCGGCTGCATCACCCTTCTGGAGGAGTCCGGCCTCTCCCCTGACCAGCTGGACGCCCTCTACCTGGCTGGCGCCTTCGGCAACTACATTGACATCGACCGGGCCCTTGCGATCGGCTTGCTCCCTCCCGTTCCCCGGGATCGGATCTTCTCCATCGGAAACGGCGCCGGTCAGGGCGTGCAGCTGTGTCTGCTGGACCAGGCGGAGATGGATCGCTGCGAGGCCCTCCCTGCCTCCATTGAGCATGTGGAGCTGGCTACCAACCCAAAATTCATGGAGACCTACATTATGAACATGAATTTTTAATGGTTACGGAGGATGACAGATATGAGCAAGCTTGTTCTTCTCACCGGTTTTCTGGGGGCTGGTAAGACCACCTTTCTCAACCATGTGCTTCAGGAATTCTCCCAGGAAAAAATCGGTCTGATTGTTAATGAATTCAGCGGCACCGGTGTAGACGGCGCCCTTATCCGCCACGACATCCCCGGCGCCAGCATGATTGAGCTCAACAACGGCTCCATCTTCTGCGCCTGCATCAAGGACTCCTTTGTGGACTCTCTCATCGATATGGCCGGACGGGATCTGGACTATGTCTTTGTGGAGGCCTCCGGTCTGGCCGACCCCTCCAGCATCTCCTCCATTCTGGACCAGATTGCCGCCCTCTCCGGCGCGGTCTACGACTACTGCGGCGCCATCTGTCTGGTGGACGCCCTCTACTTTCCCAAGTACCTCAAGCTGCTTCTGGCTCTCCGCCGTCAGGTGGAGTACAGCCGGGCAGTCATTCTCAACAAGGCCGATCTGGTGACAGAGGAGCAGCTGACGCAGGTAGAGCAGAGTATTCGGGAGATCAACCCCAGGGCTGACATCTACCGCGCCACCTATGCCAACGTCTCCCTGCGGGACATTCTCGCCAAAGGCCCTCAGGAAGAAGCTGCACCTCAGGAGAGCTCCAACACCGAGAGCAGCCGCCCCGTCACCATCACGCTCTCCACCCAGGAGGCCGTCACCCTCCAGGCCCTGCGGCAGTTCCTGGAGGAGATTGCCCCCTCCACCTACCGGGTCAAGGGCTTCTGCCGCACCACCGAGGGCACCAAAAATGTCAGCATGGTGGGCACAGTCTGCCAGATGGAGGACTGGGGCGACGCCCTGGACCAGACCCAGCTGGTCATCATCTCCAATGTGGGTGTGCGCATCTTCTCCGTCACCCTGGAAGCTGCCAAGCACTGCTTCCACTCTCCCGTGGACCTGCGGTAACGCCGCAAACAGCGCCGTTCACCTGTCCTGTTGCCCACCGGACGGCCTCCTCAGAGAGAGATAATTCAATTCAGGAGGTAGCATTATGAAGCCTTCCCGCAGCAGCCCCTCACACAACCCGCAGGCCATCGCCCGGAAGGTACTGAAGATTCTCTATATCATTCTGGCCGTTATCGCTGCTATCATTGTAATCTTCTACTGTGCCTACAAACTGCTGGCAAAGGAGCCCACGCCCGCCCCGCCTCCTTCGTCGGCGTCTCAACCTGAGAGCAGCCTCCCGGCCAGCCAGAGTCCAGAGGTATCCGGCAGTCCCTCTCCGGATCAGCAGGGCAGCCGCACCCACGAGCGGAAGCCTTACTGCTACACCTTCCTTCTGGTGGCCACGGATCAGGTCAGCGGCAATACGGACACCATCATGGTCCTCACCTACGATACCGTCAACCAGACTGCCGGCCTGGTGTCCATCCCTCGGGACACCTTGGTGAACGCCGGTTCCCTGAGAATCAATTCCCTGTACCGCAAGGGAATCGAGGAACTGGAAAATTGTGTATCCAATCTGCTGGGCATTCCAATCGACTATCATGTCATCATTGACATCGAGGGCTTTGTGGAGCTGGTGGACCTGTTGGGCGGGGTGGAGTTCGATATTCCCGTCCACATGAGCTATGATGCGCCGGACCAGGACCTGCATATCCACTTTGAGCCCGGCCTCCAGCACCTCACCGGCGAGGAGGCGCTGCAGGTCTGCCGTCTGCGCAAGAACAGCGACGGCACCATCCCCTATCCGGACTCCGATATTGGCCGGACCAGGACCCAGCAGCAGCTCCTTGCCGCCATCGCCAAAAAGGCCCTGGCCAACCCTCAAAATCTCCCCTCTTACATAGAGATTGTCTCTGACACAGTGGACACAAACCTGCGTTTCCGTGAGATGCTCTGGTTTGTGGAGCCCGCTTTGGGCTTTGACCCGGAAAACGGGCTGTCCACCGCCACACTCCCGGGAAACGGCGAGGTGTCTTACAAGGGCTTGGACTGGCTCTATCAGCTTTATCCTGATGAGGTATTGGATATTGTGAACACCATGCTCAATCCCTATACCGAACCTCTGTCCGCAGACGAACTGAATATTTTTGAGGTTGAATAAGACGAAAGGCTGAATCTCCAAATCCGTTTTGGAAATTCAGCCTTTCTCTTTTCTGACATCTGTTTGACAAAAGCAAGGGAAAACCGTCCCACAATAAAAAATATACTTCCCTGAGTGCCCGTATGAATCCATCGGGCCGGGAGATACTGTAATCAGCGCATTCACAGGGGGGTATCGTCTTGCAGGGAAAGGTGGAAATCTGCGGCGTCAACACGTCCAAGCTCAAGGTGCTGAAAAATGAGGAGACCGTGGCGCTGCTCAAGCGCACCAAGGAGGGGGACATGGCCGCCAGGGAAGAGTTAATCGCAGGAAATCTCCGGCTGGTGCTGTCTGTCATTCAGAAGTTCAGCAACCGGGGAGAAAATGTGGACGATCTCTTTCAGGTGGGCTGCATTGGCCTCATCAAGGCTATCGACAATTTCAACACCGACTTGGATGTTCGCTTTTCAACCTATGGCGTGCCCATGATTGTGGGTGAAATCAGGCGCTATCTCCGGGATAACAGCTCTATGCGCGTCTCCCGCTCCATGCGGGACACCGCCTACAAGGTGCTCCAGGCCAAGGAAAAGTTTATCGCCGAGCATCAGCGGGAGCCCACCATGGAGGAGATCGCCAAAATGCTGGACTTAAAGCGGGAGGATGTGGTCTTTGCCATGGACGCCATCATGGACCCCGTTTCCCTCTATGAGCCGGTCTACTCTGACGGCGGCGACGCTATCTGCGTTATGGACCAGGTAAAGGACAGCAGGAACACCGATGAGAGCTGGCTGGAACAGATCGCCCTGAAGGAGGCCATCTCCCACCTCTCCGACCGGGAGCGGCACATCCTGAGCCTCCGCTTTTTTGAGGGCAGAACCCAGATGGAGGTGTCGGCTGAAATCGGCATCTCTCAGGCCCAGGTGTCCCGGCTGGAGAAAAACGCCATCTGGAAAATCAGAAAAAGCCTGTAAACAGACACGGGGGAGCAGCGCTCCCCCGTGTTGCTTTTATGCTTTTTCCCCTTGATAACGCCGGTAGATAATGCGCAGGCCGTCCAGAATCAGGTTCTCATCCACCAGATCAATCAGGTCCGTGTTGTCCGCCACCAACCGGGACAGTCCGCCGGTGGCTACCACCTTGATCTCCCCCTCCGGATACCCCATCTCCTGCTTGGTGCGGCGGATGAGATACTCTATGGCGCCAATATATCCCAGAACCGCTCCCGCCTGGATCTGGCCAACAACTGTACAGCCTAAAACCTTGTCAGGTACTGCAAGCTCTACATCAGGGAGCATAGCGGCTTTCTGGAACAGGGCCTCCGTGGAGATGCGCACGCCAGCCGTAATGCAGCCGCCCAGATAGCCACCCTCCCGACTGACTGCGTCCACCGTGGTGGCGGTTCCGAAGTCCAGTACCACCAGCGGGGCGCCGTATTTCTCCAGAGCGGCCACGCAGGCCACCGAGCGGTCAGCGCCCAGCCGTTCATCCCCGCCCACCGCGTAGGGCAGACCGGGGTCCACCCCGTTGTCAATGACAAGGGGCTTGCGGTTGAAATAGTGAACCATAGCGCTGGTAAGGGCATACATCACAGAGGGTACCACCGAGGCGATGATCACATCCTCCACCCTGTTGGCGTCCAGACCAAATTTCTCAAAATACTGGGTAGCCAGCAGGCCGATCTCGTCCCCGGTCCGGCTGGCATCGGTCTTCAGGCGGAAGCTGCCCGCCAGCTTGTCTCCCTCATAAATGCCGAACACCATATTGGTGTTGCCAACGTCAACGGCAAGCAGCATACCTTTACCCCCTTGGAATTTCAATGATTTCGCAGGACGTATGCTCCCCCTCCAGGCGAATGATGCCGCAGGTGGGCACCAGACCGCCCCGGATGGTACCGGGGTTCATGACCCACAGGCCGTCCTGCTCACAGCAGAAGGCCTCATGGGTATGGCCGAAGAGGAGGACATCCACCTTGGCCTCCACAGCCGCCCTGACCGCCTGGCCTATCCCCAGCTTGACATGGTAGATGTGTCCGTGGGTCATCAGAATCCGGCGGCCCTCAAAATACAAAATCTTCTGGACGGGCACGTCGGTGGCGTAGTCGCAGTTGCCGGGCACCAGCTCCAGAGGGATATTCGGATAGGCCCGGGACAGCTCTACCGCGTCCCGCATCACATCCCCCAGGTGGAGAATCTGATCCGGATGCTCCTGCTCCACCGCCCGGCGCATGTGTTCAATATTGCCGTGGGAATCGGAAAAAACCAACAGTTTCATCAATGCACCATCTCCCCTGTCGGGCATAGAATGAGAGTGAAGTTCAACGGACTGCATACATACAATATTAACTGGAGGGATACGCCATGGCTGCACCAAAATCCAATCTGAGCGACCTGATGAAATCCCCGGAGGCGGCAGCGCTGCTCAAAAACAAGGAGGCGCTGGCCCGCATTATGCGTTCTCCGGACACCAAGTCCCTGATGGAGATGCTCAACCGCCAGGCAGGCGGCAGCCTGAAAGGCGCCGCTGACGCTGCCATGAAGGGGGATGCCAGAGCCCTTACCGATATGGTGGAACACTTGATGAAGAGCACGGAAGGCGCCGAGATTGTCGGGCGCATCAACAGTACCTTTTCCAAAAAGTAAACTCGGCGGTTGCCGGGTTTCCCAGGGAACGGAGGGTGAACCATGGCCGATCTGGAGGAGAAACTAAATGCAATTCTGGGCAATCCAGAGGCTATGGGGCAAATCATGTCCATCGCCCGTTCTTTGTCAGACCAAGAGGATGATTCTGGCGTTGACACACAGGACAGCGCTCAAAACAGTCCGCATGCGGAACCGTCTTCCGAGGCCCAGGCGGCCGGGAGAAGCGGCAATCAGACGTCAAATTCAGACGCGGTAGCCGCCCTGCTGTCCAGCCTGACCGGCAGCAAGACCCAGAATGAGTCTCAGAACAGCAGCGGGGACAATCCCCTCTCCGCCCTGGGCAGTCTGGACCCTAAGCTGGTCCAAATCGCGCTCCGTCTGTTCTCCGCATACAGTGCCGAGGATGATCGGCGCACCGCACTCCTCAACGCCCTGAAGCCCTTCCTAAAGGAGAAGCGCCAGGCCAAGCTGGAAAAGGCCATCCAGATCGCCAAGCTCTCCCGGGTCATCCGGGTCGCCTTTCAGGTCTTTAAGAAGGAAGGGGGCGAAGAAGAGGATGTATAACCGATACATCCCCGGCGCCGGCGGCTATACCCGCATTTCAGAGGAGGATAGTCCCCCTGTCCAGCGGGCAGGGGCCGGCCATACCGAAAGCTTCTCCTCTCCCCTCAGCGATGCGCCTTCCACAGAGGAAAAGGACGCAGGCGCACTGCACTCCTTGCTCAAAAGCCTTAAATTGGATCATCTGGACAGCGGCGATGTGCTGCTCCTGCTCATCCTCCTCTTTCTGTTCATAGACGGAGATGACGTGGAGCTGATGATTACCCTGGGACTGCTTCTGCTGCTGGGGCTGGAATGAGCCCGCTCAGCCTTCTACGGCGTGAAGCACAGTGCCGTCAGGGAGCGTAAAGGCGGTATCTGCCGGCACCGGCATCTCCACCGGTTCGGAGGACATGCGCATCACCAGTTCGTCACCGCACCAGGTCTCCGCGCCAATCAGCAGACCGCTGGACACTGACACCCAGTAGCGCTCCCGATTGCCCAACTCGTTCTCCGCCGTCTCTACGTAGACACAGGATTCCCCGTTCCGCTCCTCATAGCCTGCGGAGGTAATCAGCTTTGCATTCAGTGCCAGCACGTCCTCATAGGTGGGAATCCGCTGGGCCATGTTGATATCCCGGGTCCCCGCTTCCCACTCAGTCCAGGTGCTGTCGCCGCCATACCAGCGGTAGACAATTCCGCCTCCCGCAATGGTGTACTCCACGGTTCCGCCGGGCCAGGTGGATTCCACCTGGGTCCACCCGGCATCCTGCCAGACCCGGTTGACTGTGGTTCCCATAGCCCCATTTCCCAGGGAAGTCTCCACTGTGATGGTCCGGAAATAGCTCTCCGGCTGGAGGGGAACCATGGTACGGATCACGTTCTGCACTGTCTCCGGCGTCACTTCAACCCGAACATACCGGTCCGTATCTGCCGGCTGCCCGCTCTGGCTGTCCTCATCCTCTGCCGGATCTGTGACCACCGGAAGGGTAATTTCAGGCGCTGCAGGTGCAAACAGATTGAGGCCAAAGCTGGAAAATACCGCCACTACAATCACAATGGCGATAAGAACCACAAAAATCGTCCGGTTTCTCCCCTCCACGCCCCCACCTCCTTACCGTGCCTGTGTGTTACTTTCCGTCTTATCGTCCCAGGGCGTTGAATTCCTCAGGGGGCTGGGCCCGCAGGCCAAATTTCCACTCGATGGCGTCGGCAATGCGGCGGCAGGCCTGGCCGTCGCCGTAGGGGTTGACTGCATGGGCCATCTCGCCGTAGGCCTCGGCATCGGTCAGCAGGGTGTGGGCCAGCCGGAACACATTTTCTTCCTCAGTGCCTGCAATCTTTACGGTGCCTGCCTCCACGGCCTCAGGCCGTTCGGTCTCCCGGCGCAGGACAAGCACCGGACGGCCCAGTGCGGGTGCCTCCTCCTGCAGTCCGCCGGAGTCAGTCATAACCAGATAGCAGCGGGCCATCAGATTGTGCATCTCCTCCACGTCCAGCGGGTCGATGAGGTGGATCCGGGGATGGCCGGACAGGTACTTGGCGGCCGCCTCCCGCACCACGGGAGACAGGTGCACCGGGTACACCAGCTCCACGTCCTCGTGGGCATCCGCCACGCGGCGAAGGGCGGTCATGATATTGGCCATAGGCTGGCCGTAATTCTCCCGGCGGTGGCAGGTGACCAGGATGATTTTCTTGCCCGCATAGTCCAGATGGTTGAGCAGGTCAGTTGAGAAGTGATAATCCTTTACAACCGTTGTTTGAAGGGCATCAATCACGGTATTGCCGGTGATAAATACCCCGTTCTGAATTCCCTCTCGGGACAGATTGGCCCGGTTGGCCGGCGTGGGGCAGAAATGGAGGTCCGCAATATCTCCCACCAGAGTGCGGTTCATCTCTTCCGGATAGGGGGAATATTTGTCCCAGGTGCGCAGGCCGGCCTCCACATGGCCTACCATAATCTGATGATAGAAGGCGGCCAGAGCACCGGCAAAGGTGGTGGAAGTGTCGCCGTGGACCAGCACCAGATCGGGCTTTGCGCTCTGGAACACCTCCTCCAGCCCCAGCAGGCACTTGGTGGTAATGGTGGACAGGGTCTGCCGGGGCTCCATAATATTCAGGTCATAGTCCGGTTTCAGGCGGAAAATCTCCAGCACGGAGTCCAGCATCTGCCGGTGCTGAGCGGTGACGCAGCACTGGGACTCGATACCCTCGCGGCGGCTGAGCTCCTGCACCAGGGGGGCCATCTTGATGGCCTCCGGCCGGGTGCCGAAAATGGTCATGACACGGATAGGCTTCATTTCTTCTCTTCCTCCCCTGTCTGTGTCTCAGGTTCCGCCTGGCTCTGGGGCGGGGTACCCCTGTTCTTCTTATTGTTATTGTGGATGAAGATCTGTCCGGCCACCGCACCGGCGGCACACAGCGCCATCAGCAGCAGCATGGCCTTTACAGGGCCCTCGGTGGTCAATACCACGGCGGACAGGCCCAGGATAGCGCTGATGATGTAGAGCACAGCCACCGCCTGCTTCTGGGAAAAGCCCATATCGATAAGCCGGTGGTGCACATGGCTGCGGTCGGCGTGCATGGGGCTCTGTCCATGGGCTATACGGCGGATGAAAGCGAAGCAGGTATCGAAGATAGGCAGGCCCAGCATGAGGAAAGGCACCACAAACGAGATAATGGTATATAGCTTGAAGAGGCCCTGCACCGAGATCACCGCCAGTACAAAGCCAAGGAACGTGGAGCCGGTATCTCCCATGAAGATCTTGGCAGGGTTCAGGTTGTAAGGCAGGAAGCCCAGGCAGCCGCCGCACAGGGCCGCCACCATCAGGGCAATGGGCATCTCCCCCACTGACATGGCGATAACCAGCAGCGTCATGGAGCTGATGGTGGACACGCCGCAGGCAAGGCCGTCCAGTCCGTCAATCAGGTTGACGGCGTTGGTAATGGCCACAATCCAGATGATAGTGACCGGATAGGCCAGCCACCCCAAATCCCAGTACAGGTTGCTGGAAAACACGTTGGGATTGGAGATTGTGCTGATCACATTCCCCGACATCACAGCCACCAGGGCTGCAATAATCTGGATCACAAATTTTAGGGATGCCTTCAGGGAGTAGATATCGTCAAAAATGCCCAGCACTACAATGATCACGGCGCCCAGCAGCATGCCCCGCAGCTGAGGCGTCATCTCCACAAAGAACAGAGTGCTGACAAGAAAGCCGAAAAAGATGGCCAGGCCGCCCATGCGGGGAATAGGATGGTCGTGCATCCGGCGGTTATCCTTGGGCACGTCCACCGCGCCCACCTTCTGGGCCAGGGATTTGACCACCGGCGTCAGAATAAACGCGACAATCAGCGCCACGCCCAGAGCAGCCGCCACCATACCGATTTCGCGAAGTTCTATATTCATGTTCTTCTCCTTTAGACGGAATCAACTGCGGCTTCAGCGCTGCAGAAAGCCCACCTTTTTATAGACCTTGCGCAGGGTCTTCTCCGCCACATAGGAGGCCTTCTCCGCACCGGCGCGGTAGACGCCCTCCAGATAGGCCTTATCGGCCAGAAGCCGGCGGGTCTCCTCCTGAATAGGCCGGAGCAGCTCTACCACCGCCTCACCCACCACAGGCTTGAAGGCGCCATAGCCCTTGCCGTCAAACTCGGCCTCGATCTCTTCAAAGGTCTTGCCGGTTACGGCGGAGTAGATGCTCATCAGGTTTGCCACGCCGGGCTTGTTCTCCCGGTCATACCGGATGCAGTGCTCCGTGTCACTGTCGGTGATGGCCCGCTTGAACTTGCGCATGATGTCCTCCGGTTTCTCCATGAGGAATACGCAGCCCTCGGGAATGGACTTGCTCATCTTGGTATCGGGCTGGTTCAGGCTCATGATGCGGGCGCCCATCTTGGGGATGTAGGGCTCAGGCATCTTCAGCACGTCGCCATAGATATGGTTGAACCGCTGGGCCACGTTGCGGGTCAGCTCCACGTGCTGCTTCTGGTCCTCGCCCACGGGCACAAAGTCGGGCTGGTAGAGCAGGATGTCCGCTGCCATCAGGCAGGGATAGGTGAACAGGCCGGCGTTAATGTTGTCGGCGTGCTTGGCGGACTTGTCCTTGAACTGGGTCATACGGGAGAGCTCGCCAAACATGGTGTAGCAGGACAGCACCCAGGCCAGTTCCGCGTGCTGGTGGACATGGGACTGGACAAACAGCGTGTTCTTCTCCGGGTCCAGCCCGCAGGCAATATACTGAGCCAGCTGCTCCAGCGTGCGCCGGCGCAGGTCAGCGGGAGTCTGGCGGACGGTAATGGTGTGCATATCCGCCATGAAATAGTAGCAGTCAAACTCGTCCGCCCGGGCGCCCCAGTTCTTGATGGCGCCAAGGTAGTTGCCCAGGTGCAGGTCTCCGCTGGGCTGGATTCCGGAGAGCATTATTTTCTTTGTCGTTTCCATTTCTGTTTTACACCTCGACTGCGCCGCCAGAAACTATTTCTCTCTTCTGGAGCGCATATTTACATACCAGTTTATCATACCACATGGCGTACCGCTTGACAAGTTTTACCCTTACCTTTAGAATGGTAAAGATCAGAAGAACTTCCGCCTGTCGGCGTAATTCTCACAATTATTACCACTGGAGGCATCACCATGGATATGAAATGGTTTGACGACATGGAGGCCCGCATCCCCAAGGGCAAGGTCCGCACCCGCTTCGCCCCCTCCCCCACCGGTTATATGCACATCGGCAACCTGCGCACCGCTCTCTACACCTGGCTCATCGCCCGCCATCAGGACGGCACCTTTATCCTCCGCATCGAAGATACCGACCAGGAGCGCCTGGTGGAGGGCGCCACTGAGGTCATCTACAAGACCCTGCGGGAGTGCGGTCTGACCTGGGACGAGGGCCCCGATATCGGCGGTCCCGTCGCCCCTTATATCCAGACCGAGCGCCGGGACACCTACGGCAGGTACGCCGAGCTGCTGGTGGAGCGGGGCCACGCCTACTACTGTTTCTGCGAGAAGACCGAGAGCGAGGAGGAGAGCGGCAGCTTTGACCGCTCCGCCGACCCCTGCCGCTCCCTGAGCCTGGAGGAGGCCAAAGCCCGTGTGGCTGCCGGCGTGCCCCACGTCATCCGGCAGAAGATTCCTGCCGGCGGGACTACCACCTTCTCCGACGCCGTATTCGGCGACATCACCGTGGACAATGACACCCTGGATGACCAGGTGCTCATCAAGTCCGATGGTCTGCCCACCTACAACTTCGCCAACGTTATTGACGACCACCTGATGGGCATCACCCACGTGGTCCGGGGCAGCGAGTACCTCTCCTCTGCTCCCAAGTACAACCTGCTCTACCAGGCCTTCGGCTGGGAGGTGCCCACCTATATCCACTGCTCCCCTGTCATGCGGGACGCCCACAACAAGATGAGCAAGCGCCACGGCGACCCCTCCTATCAGGATCTGATCGCCCAGGGCTTCCTCTCCCAGGCCGTGGTCAACTATGTCACTCTGCTGGGCTGGTCCCCCCGCGGCGAGTACAGCGAGCGGGAGTTTTTCTCCCTGGAGGAGCTCGCCCAGGTGTTTGACATCGGCGGCATCTCCAAGTCCCCTGCCATCTTCGATATTGAGAAGCTGCGCTATTTCAACGCCAAATACCTGCGGGAGCTCTCCCCCGAGGACTTCTACGCCCTGGCCGAGCCCTATCTCCGGGAGGCCGTCAAAACCCCAGGCATTGACCTGAAGCTCATCGCCCCTCTGGTCCAGCCCCGGTGCGACACCCTGCTGGACATCGCTCCCCAGGTGGACTTCTTTGACGCCCTGCCTGAGTACTCCAATGAACTCTACTGCCACAAGAAGATGAAAACCAACGAGGAAAATTCCCTGGAGGCGCTCAAGCAGGTGCTCCCTGTGCTGGAGGGCCTGAGCGACTGGACCTATGATGCTATCCACGACGCCCTCATCGGCCTGGCCGAGAAGCTGGAGCTGAAGAACGGCCGGATCATGTGGCCGGTGCGCACTGCCCTGTCCGGTAAGGCCGTCACTCCCGGCGGCGCGGTGGAGCTGTGTCACATTCTGGGCCGGGACGAGGCACTCTCCCGGATCCGCAAGGGTATCGCCCAGTTGGGCGGCTGAGTTTCTCCATCCTTCCCGCGTTCTCACGACAGAGGGCCGGACGCAGATGCGCCCGGCCCTCTGTTCTTATGTTCAGTCCGATCGCTCAGCAGCCGCAGTTATTGCCGCAGCCGTTGTTGCAGCCACCGCAGCAGCCGCCCATGTTCCCGCCGCCGCAACAGCAGCACAGGATGATGATGAGGATGATGATCCACAGGCAGCCGCAGCCGCCCCAGCCGGAACCGTTATTACAGCACCCCATAATGAAGTACCTCCTGAAATAAAATGGAGACCGGCTGCCGGAGCCTGCCCTGGCGGCCTCTCCTGCGCGGCCTCACTTCATACTATGCCCCGCCTTCTGATTGGTGCGGCACCGCTCCGGCGTCTTGCACGGGCAAAAAGTGAGCCCCCGGCGGCTGCCGGGGGCTCTGCTTATGCAATTCGCTCTGTTGCCACATTGGAGCGCACTTGATTAACCTCAGCGGAATCCAGTGTTCCCGTTGAAGCAAGGTAGCTGAGCAGGGTCCCGCCGGATTTCATCTTAGCATCCAGCGCATAGTAGGACACATAGGCCACCTGAGCCCGGAGGAAGGGCTCTTCTACCATCAGTTTGTATTCCCCATCGGTAATGCACCCCAGCTCCAGGCTGCGGAGCAGCGCCGAATCCCACTGGAAGTCCGGGCTCTCACCGCTGTCCTGGTAGCCCAGGGCACGGAGCACAAAGGTCATGTACTCCCCGGCAGTAATGGTGACATAGGGGGCGAAATACAGCTCAGGGCTGTCCGCACCCACGCCCTTGGTATACCCCTTGGCATAGGCATAGGTCACATAACTCTGACACCACTCGGGCACATCTACAAAGGGACAGGGCTCCGTGGTGGCCAGAGCCGCCCCTTCCTCACCCAGCAGGCGGAGGAACATAATCAATCCCTCAATGCGGGTAGGGGTTTTCTCCAGCATCAGTCCATCACCATAGGCTGTGTCACCGCCCTTGAACAGGCCCATTTCTTTCAGGGCATTGGCCAGCTCGTTGTAATCTGTGGCGCTGCTTTTCACGACGGAGTAAAATCCCTGGGGCGCCAGCACGGCGGTATCCGAGGTAATGGTCAGCTGGCACATGGTATTCTCCGCAGCCAGATAGCGGTGCTGCGCCGTCATGGCCGCGCTTGAAGCTATGTCAGCGGCTGTGGTCATGTCCACCACGCCGCCGGAGGAGTACGAGATGGTGGCGGACCCGGCCAGCAATATTCCACTGGAACCGGTATCCAGGGTAATGATATCCCCCCGCTTGAACCGCTGTTCGGTAAAGGAGGCCGCATACCCGCCGCCCTCCCCTGCCAGCGCGTTAGCCCGGGCCTGGTACAGCTCCGCCTGAGCCTTGAGTTCCTTCAATGCGTCATCATAGACCTTGCCCAATCCAGCCTGAATTTCTTTATCTGCCTGTGTCACAGTTTCAGGAATATAGGTATTGATAATATAAGACTGGGTCAGCAACGGATCGGAGGCGCTTCCGCCTGCCGCCACTGCCGCTGCACAGCCGGCCAGCAAAAGCATGGCCAGCAAAGCTGCTGTGATTCGTCTCATTCGGTTACTCCCGGGCGTCATCTGCGTCGGAAATCATATAGCTCAGAGCCAGCAGGCTGTCGGCAAAATGCACGTCTTCAATGATTACATTATTGCGATCTGACAGGTTCAGCTCAATATTGGTAAAGTTCCAGATGCCCTTCACACCAGCCGCCGCCAGCCGCTCCGCCAGGCCGTTGGCCACCCGGCCGGGAACCGTCAGCACGCCTACGCTGGCAGGATGCTCTGCAAGGTACGCCTCCAGCGTATCGGCATGACGGATGATCATCGTGCCGATCGTACTGCCCACGATAGCGGGGTTAACGTCAAAGGCGGCGGTCAACTGGAAGCCGTTCTTTTCAAAATGAAAATTCTCAATCAGCGCCCGGCCCAAGTTGCCGGCGCCCAGAATCACCGCCGTATGAGCGCGGTTCATCCCCAGAATATCGGAGAGCTCCCCCCTCAATTTCTCTACATTATAGCCGTATCCCTGCTGCCCGAACTCACCGAAGCAGGACAGATCCTGACGGATCTGAGATGCCGTCAGGCCCATGGAATTTCCCAGCGCATTGGAGGAAATTCGGATGGTCCCGGCTTGAAAGAGATCATTCAGATGGCGGTAATACCGCGGCAGCCGCCGAATAACGGCGCTGGATACTTTCTGCTTTCTCATCGTTTCATCACACTCACTCTATTTTGGTTGGCTGTATTTTTCCGTCAAGCCAATTTTCATGCTTATTTTATTAGTTTACCCCAGGGCCGTGCGCTTGTCAATTTTTTTCACTGGATTTTGCCGCCGTGCACGGTCCGTCTTTTCATTTTCATCTCGCTGTGCTAAAATGAGCGCGAAGGCTTCTCTTCTTTCCTTTCCATTCGGAGCCGTCAGAGCGGGACAAAAGGCAGCTATTCTGTATGCCGTTTTCTGATAAAAGATTCGTCTCAGTAATAGCCGCGCCCCGCATGAGAGGTCCGGCATTGCCTGCTTCTTACCATACAAGGAGGAATATCCCATGCTGAAAGAACTGTTTGACCGCCGCAGCATCCGACGCTATACCGACCGCCCTATTCCGGACGATGTGCTAACCGAGCTGCTCCGGGCCGCCATGAACGCCCCCTCCGCCCGCAACACCCAGAGCTGGCGCTTTCTGGTCATCACCGACCGAAAAACTTTGGATGACATCCCGTCCCTCCAGCCTTACACAGGCATGATGCGCCAGGCTCAGGCAGCTATTCTGGTCATGGGCAACCGCACCGCCGAGGCCAGCGAGGGATATCTGTATGTCAACTGCGCCGCCGCTATTGAAAATCTGCTGATAGAGGCGGTACACCAGGGTCTGGGAGCCTGCTGGTGCGCCGTGGCCCCCAAGCCGGAACGGATTGAGGGTTTCTCCCGCTACTTCCATCTGGGGGATGACCTGCTCCCCGTGGGAATTGTATCACTGGGCTGGCCCGCCGAAGTGCGGCCCAGAGTGGACCAATATGATCCAGACAAGGTCATCTTCTGGAAAGGCTGACCTCAGCACAGCTGCAGCGGCGCCCGTTGGGCGCCGCTGCATTTTTTAGTGGTTGGCCATCTGATAGACCAGATAGATCTCATCCTTCTCCATGGGGTGAAGCTGGCCCACTCTGCGGTCTCCATAGTAGGTGGCACGCAGAGCCAGATCCCGGAGGGTCGTTTCATCCTGCACTCCCATGGCCTGGCTGAAACAGACGGGCAGCTTCAGCACCTCGCAGAAGTACCGCTCTGCGGCGCGGATAGCCGCCAGAGCGGCCCGCTCTTCATTCTCCTCCTGAATTCCCCAGACATTGCGTCCGAAACGGGCAAAGCGTCCAGGGGCGTTCCGGTATACATACCGAGCCCATGCAGGCCACATAATGGTCAGGCTCTCGCCGTGAGGAATATCGAACATGCCGGAGAGCTCATGACCCAGCGCGTGCGCAGAGAAATCCTTGGGCTGTCCCAAACCGGTCAGACCGTTATGGGACAGGCTGCCACACCACATAATTTCAGACCGGGCCTTCAGATCGTCAGGGTCGTCCATGACTACCCGGCCATATTCAATAACCGTACGAAGCAGCGCCTCGGCAATGCTGTCGGTGAGAGCGTTGTCAGTCTGGATGCTGAAATAGCGATCCATTGTGTGCATCATGATATCAGCCACACCGCAGGCCGTTTGTCGGGGCGGCAGCGTACAGGTGAGGGCGGGATTCATGATGGCAAAATCCGGCTGGTTGAAGGGCGTGTTAATTCCCTTCTTCTGCCCATTCTCTTCATTGGTGAGGACTGCTGAGTCCGACATCTCGCTGCCTGCTGCCGCAATAGTAAGAACAGCCCCCTTCTTCAGAGAAGCTGTCACCTTGGCTTTGCCGCTATAATAGTCCCAGATGGGCACGTCGGGTCTGGCAAGACCGTGGGCCACCGCCTTGGCAGTATCAATCACGCTGCCGCCGCCCACACCCAATACAAAGTCAAATCCTCGGTAGGCATAGGTGTCCACAGTCTCCTGGGCCCGCTTCAGGCGAGGATTGGGCTGTACGCCGCTTACTGCCACCCAAGGCAGTCCGGCCTCGTCCAGGGACTCAACGATACGCTGCATCAGGCCGCTTTTCAATGCGCTGCGGCCGCAGATGATCAGAACCTTGGTTCCCCCCGCATCCCGAATCGCCCGGCCAGTCTGTCTCTCTGTGTTCTCACCGAAAATAACTCTGGTGGGTATATGATAGGTAAAGGCGTTCATCTTGCAATTCCTCCTTTGAGGCAGAGCTTACATCCGGCATTAGTATACTACAAACTCAGACAAAAGGCCATATCCGGAATATAACGGATATGGCCTTTTTCTTCTGTATCAAGTATTGTGGTCGGTGACCCGCATCTGCTTGAGGTTTCCAATCTTAGCGCTGCGGCGGTCCAGTTCGGCGAGCACCGCGTCCAGCGGGATATTCTGCGCCGCCAGCAGGACCATCAGATGATAAAGCAGGTCGGAGCACTCGTTTACCGTGTCTGCTTCCACGCCGTTTTTCGCGGCGATAATGGTCTCGGCGCACTCCTCACC
Source organism: uncultured Pseudoflavonifractor sp. (assembly GCF_944387805.1). GTDB lineage: Bacteria > Bacillota > Clostridia > Oscillospirales > Oscillospiraceae > Pseudoflavonifractor. The sequence continues at coordinate 45,627 of NZ_CALXGI010000009.1, forward strand.
CACCTTCTTGAGGATTTTATCCACGCCCTTGTCAAAGAGATAACAGGTATATGACCCTTCCCGCGGGTTGGCCTTCCGGTCCAGCACCACCTGGTAAAGCCGCTTTAAAACTTCGTCGTTCATTTGTCATTCCTCCATTGCGATTTCACGGAAAAAACAGCTCTTGGCCCCGGTGTGGCAGGTGGGACCTACGGGATGGCAGAAGTAGAGCAGGGTGTCGGTGTCGCAGTCGGTAACCATCCGCTCCACATGGAGGAAATGGCCTGAACTCTCCCCTTTGTTCCACAGTTTCTGCCTGCTGCGGCTCCAGAACCAGGCGGTTTTCGTTTTGATGGTCAGCTCCACCGCCTCCCTGTTGGTGAAGCCCAGCATCAGTACCTCCAGGGTGTCCGCGTCCTGGATAATCACCGGAATCAGCTCCGACTTTTGAAACAGCGCTTCCAAATCAAACATGCAGCCGGCCTCCCATCCACTCGCTCTTCTCTGACCGGCGAACCGGGATACCCCGGCCCTGCAGGTATTCCTTGACCTCCTCCACGGTCAGCTCGCCAAAGTGGAAGAGGGACGCCGCCAGGGCCGCGTCACAGCCGGTCTCCTCAAAGACCTGGGCGAAGTGCTCCAGGCTGCCGCAGCCTCCCGAGGCGATGACCGGGATGCTCACCGCCTGGGTGACCGCTCTGGTCATAGGCAGGTCAAAGCCTGCCTTGGTACCGTCGGCGTCCATGGAGGTGAGGAGGATCTCCCCCGCCCCCAGCCGCTGGCCCTCTCTGGCCCATTCCACCGCATCCAGCCCGGTGGGGTTGCGGCCGCCGGCGGTCACCACCTCCCAGGTGCCGTCCCCCCTGCCGCGGGCGTCAATGGCTAAAACCACGCACTGAGAGCCGAACCGCTCCGCTGCCCGGGAGATAAGGGTGGGGTCCTTCACCGCCGCAGAGTTCACCGAAATCTTGTCCGCTCCGGCCCGGAGCAGCAACCGGAAGTCCTCCAGAGTGCGGATGCCGCCTCCCACAGTCAGGGGCACAAAGACCTGCTCCGCCGTCCGCTCCACCACGTCGGCCACCGTGTTTCGGTTGTCGCTGGTGGCGGTAATATCCAGAAAGACAATCTCGTCTGCTCCTGCGTCCGAGTAATACCTGGCCAGCTCAACCGGGTCCCCCGCGTCCCGAATATTGACAAAGTTGACTCCCTTGACCACCCGGCCGTCACGCACGTCCAGACAGGGAATAATCCGTTTGGCTAGCATTGATCTCCAGCCTCCTTTACCGCCTCCGCCAGGTCGATGGTCCCGGCGTAGTAGGCCTTGCCTATGATGGCCCCGTAGAGCCCCATGTCCCGCAGGCGCTTAATGTCATCCAGGCAGGACACACCGCCCGAGGCGGTGATGTTGCAGGACACCGTCTTCTGGAGCTGCGCCAGCTGCTCATAGGAGGGGCCGGACAGCATTCCGTCCGTCGCAATATCTGTAAAGATAATATTCTTTACGCCAAGCGACTCCATCTGAGCGGCAAACTCCAGGTAGTCCAGGCCGGAGTTTTCCTCCCAGCCGGCCGTGCGTACCTTGCCGCTGAGGCTGTCGATGCCCACGGCCACCCGGTCCCCGTAGAGTCCCAGAGCGTAGGACACCAGACCGGGATTGGTGACCGCCGCAGAGCCGATGACCAGCCGGTCCACGCCGGACTCGCCCACAGTGATTACGTCCAGCTCGGTCTTGATGCCGCCGCCCAGCTCCACCTTGAGGCCGGAGTTCTGAATGACCTGATAGATCATGGGGAAGTTCACCCGTATGCCGCTGCGGGCCCCGTCCAGGTCCACCATGTGGATGTGGCGGGCGCCGGCGCCGTAGAAGGCACGGGCCACGGTGAGAGGATTGTCAGCAACCTGGTGAACCGTTGCAAAATCTCCTTTGTAAAGCCTTACGACCTTACCGTCTTTCATATCAATGGCAGGAAAAAGTTTCATCGGTTCAGCTCCCCAAAGTTTTTCAGGATTTGCAGGCCGGTCTCCCCGCTCTTCTCCGGGTGGAACTGGCAGCCGTACACATTGCCGCTGCGCACTGCCGCCACTACCGACACGCCGTACTCTGTCCGGACGATCACGTCCTCTTCCGATGCGGCTACGCCGCAGTAGGAGTGAACAAAGTAGACCCACGCGCCGTCCTCCAGCCCCCGAAAAATAGGGGCGTCGTTCTGAAAGGTCAGGCTGTTCCAGCCGATATGGGGCAGCTTCTGGTCGGTCTCAATTCGCTTGACGCGGCCATGGACAAGTCCAAGTCCTTTACAGCATCGCACTTCTTCGCCCATGTCGAAGAGCAGCTGCATGCCCAGGCAAATACCCAGGACAGGCTTTTGCTCTGCCTGTGCCACCACCGCCTTGTCCAGTCCGGACCGGCGCAGGCGATCCGCCGCGTCGGGAAAGGCCCCTACGCCGGGCAGGATAATTGCCTCGGCACGCTCCAGCACTCCGGCGTCGTCTGTGACCTGGGTAGGCAGCCCCAGGTATTTCATCGCGTTGGCAATGCTCTTCAGATTGCCTACGCCGTAGTCCACGATTGCGGTATAGCCCATCTATTCTTCTCCCCCTGTTCGGCAGCCCAAGATTCCGGGACATACGTTTCTCATCTATCCGGTCCCTCGAGCAAAAGGCGAAAAAGCTCCGCCTCGTCTCCCACCCGGTCATAATCGCCTGTCAGCGTGCCGGGGTTGTGATAAATCACTCCGGCCTTCTCATTGCGCGCCAGGCACTTCATCAGTTTTTCCGCTCCATATTGAGCCGCGAAGGCGGCAAAGCCCCGAATCCGCTTCTTGTCCAGAATGGTTCCACTGCACGGAAATGCGGCGCACTCCCAGCAGCCGGCAAAGCCCTGCTCCACGCAGCATTGATAGCATTTGCAGCTGTTTTTTTCCTCACAGCCGCCGTTTCGGCAGCCAGCACAGGTCTCATTCTCACTGCACAGGCAGCAGGCCAATCCACAATATCCAATTCCCAACTCGGGTTTCATTATAATACCCCCTTGGTGGAGGTGACGCCGCTCCCCTCTATTTTCACCGCGTCCTTCAGGGCCAGGCCTAGGGACTTGAACAGGGCCTCGGTGATGTGGTGGGAGTTGCGGCCGTAGAGGGCCTTCATATGAAGGGTCACTCCCCCGTTGACGGCGAAGGCCCGCATAAACTCCTCGGTAAGGCAGGCGTCATATTCCCCTATCCGCTCCTGGGGCATTTCCGCATCGTAGACCAGGAAGGGCCGGTTGGAGATGTCCAGCGCGGTGAAGGCCAGAGCCTCGTCCATGGGCACATAGGCGCTGGCAAAGCGGCGGATACCCTTCCGTCCGCCGATGGCCCGGCAGAAGGCCTGGCCCAGGACGATGCCGGTGTCCTCCACCGTGTGGTGGCCGTCCACCTCCAGGTCGCCTTTGGCCTCCAGCTCCAGACCAAAGCCAGCGTAGAAGGCCAGGGCGTGGAGCATGTGGTCAAAAAAGCCGATGCCGGTGGATATCTTCACCTCTCCCCCGTCCAGACAGAGGTTCACGCTGATCTGGGTCTCCTTGGTCTTGCGCTCCATGGCATAGGCCCGGACCGGGGCGTCCCCCGCCTTGTACACATGGGTCTCCATCAACATTCCTCCTTGGATGGCGCCTCTGCAAAGCGCACCCGGATGGCGTTGGCGTGGGCGGTGAGCCGCTCCGCCTCGGCCAGAGCGATGATCTGGTCCTTCACTGGCGCCAGCTGTTCCTTCTCGTAGGCAATGACGCTCATGGTCTTGAGAAAGCTGTCCACACTCAGGGGCGAGAAGAAGCGGGCGGTGCCGCTGGTGGGCAGAACGTGGTCCGGTCCCGCCATATAGTCCCCCAGTGGCTCCGGGGACCAGGCCCCCAGGAATACCGCGCCGGCGTTGCGGATGGACGGAAGCAGGGCTCGGGGGTTCCTGGTCACAATCTCCAGGTGCTCCGGGGCGATCTCGTTGGCCAGAGCGGCGCAGTCGTCCAGAGTGTCGCAGACGATGGCGCAGCCAAAGTCCCGGAGGGAGGCCTCCATGATCTCGCTGCGGCTCAGATATCCGGTCTGGCGGATAATCTCTTTATCCACCGCCTGGGCCAGCTCCATGCTGGTGGTGAGCAGCATGGCGGAGGCCAGCCGGTCATGCTCGGCCTGGCTCAGCAGATCGGCGGCCACATACACCGGGTTGGCGCTGCCGTCGGCAATAACCAGAACCTCAGAAGGGCCGGCCACCATGTCGATGTCCAGCTTGCCGTAGGCCATCCGCTTGGCCGCCGCCACAAAGGCGTTGCCCGGCCCCACCAGCTTATCCACTCTGGGAATGAACCCGGCTCCGTAGGTCAGGGCGGCAACTGCCTGGGCGCCGCCCACGGCGATGACCCGGTCCACCCCGGCGATTTTGGCTGCGGCCAGCACGGCGCTGTTCAGGTTCTCGGTGGGGGGCGTGACCATCACAATCTCCTCCACCCCCGCCACCTTGGCAGGCACCGCATTCATCAGCACCGAGGAGGGATAGGCCGCCGTACCGCCGGGCACGTAGATACCCACCCGGGTCAGCCCCCGGACCACCCGGCCCACTACGCCGCCGTCAGGCGAACGCCACTCCATGGTGCGGGAGAGCAGGTGCTCATTGTAGTCCCGGATGTTGGCAGCGGACCGCTCCATGGCGGCGATCAGCTCCGGGGAGCAGGCGGCATAGGCCGCGTCCAGCTCTTCTCTGGAAATTTCCCTGGGTTCCGCCTTGTCAAACCGAAGGGAGTACTCCTTTACAGCTGCAAAGCCATTCTCCCTTACATCTCTTAGAATATCAGCCACCGCGCGGTCTACATCTGCACTCACTTGGGCTGCTCTGGCCCGCATGGCTGTGATTTTGTTTCGCTCCGCCGTTCCATCGGCACGAATAATCTCCAGCATCACTTTTTCTCCAATTCCCGCTCACATCTGGCGATAAAATCCTGAATCTCCGCCTTGCGGAGCTTCATACTGGCTGTGTTGACAATCAGCCGGGCGCTCACCGGCGCCACGGTCTCAATGGGCACCAGGCCGTTCTCTTTCAGAGTAGCGCCTGTCTCCACAATGTCCACGATGGCGTCGGCCAGGCCCAGGATGGGGGCCAGCTCCACGCTGCCCTCGATTTTGATGATGTCCACATCCATGCCCTTCCTGGCAAAGAAGGCACGGGCCACGTTAGGGTACTTGCTGGCAATGCGCCGGGTCTTATAAGTGCCGTAGAAATCGCTGCCCTCCTTCACCGCCAGGGCGAAGCGGCACTTGCCGAAGCCCAGGTCCAGCACCTCGTAAAAGGCGCCGCCCTGCTCCAGAATGGTGTCCTTTCCGGCGATGCCCAGGTCACAGACGCCGTGCTCCACGTAGGTGATGACGTCGGGCGCCTTGGCCAGCACCCCGTCCAGGGGGTAGTTTGGGATGGTGTGGATGAGCCGGCGGCCCGGGTTTTTGATGGGGGTGCAGTCCAGTCCCATGGCCTCAAAGAGGGACACGGCCTTGTCCTGCAGGCGGCCCTTGGTCAGGGCGATTCTCAGATTCTGACTCATACCTCCACCAACCTCTCTCCGCCGTTTTCCAGCACCAGCACCACAGACGCCCCCTTCTCACGGGCCAGGCTGAGGGTGGACTCCAGGGCCCGGCAGGGGGACAGCTCGCAGGAGCCGGGCTCCCGGACATCCAGCACTGCCAGAGCGCGGGCAAACTCCCCGTCTCCATAGTGGATCAGCATCTCCAGCCTGACAGGAGCGGCCGCGGGCAGGCAGGCCGCCACCGCGTCCACGTCCACGGCAAAGCCGGTGGCCTGAGCGGGCCGCCCGAAGGCGCCCACCAGCTTGTCGTACCGGCCGCCGGAGAGGACCGCGTCTCCCGCTCCCTCCACGTAGCCCCGGAAGACCACGCCGGTGTAATAGTCAATCTGATGGACCAGGCCCAGGTCAAAACGGATGTGGTCTCCGTAGCCTGCATGCTTCAGCTCGCCGTACAGGTCCCGCAGGTAGTCCAGGGCGTCGCTGCCGCCGGAGAGGGTCTCCGCCTCATCCAGCACCTCGGCCCCGCCGAAGAGATAGGGCAGGCGGCGGAGGGGTCGGACGGCGGGCTGGCCGTCATAGGGCTCCAGCAGGTCGTTGAGGGCGGCGAAGTTCTTGCCCTCAATGAGGGAGCGCATCTGCTCCGCCGCCTCCGCCGGCATATCCACCCGGGCAGTCAGCTCCCGGAAAAAGCCCACATGGCCCAGCTCCACATGGAATCGCTCCAGGCCGGCGGCCTTCAGCGCGTCCACAGCCAGAGCCACCATCTCCAGGTCGGCCTTCTTGCCCGCCGCACCAATGAGTTCCACGCCGCACTGGGCAATCTCACTGCTGCCGCCCCGGTGGGCGTCCCCGGACCGGAACACGGTCTGGTCATAGTAGAGCCGCTGGGGCAGGGGTAAGGTGCGCAGTTTGGTGGCCGCCACCCGGGCGATAGGGGTGGTACAGTCAGGCCGCATGACCATAATCTTGCCGGAGCGGTCGATAATCTTCAGCATGGCCTCCTGGGGTAAGGGGTTGCCCGACTGGAGAAAGAGGTCGTAGAACTCCACCTCGGGGGTGATGATCTCCGCATAGCTGCGGCGGCGGAAGAGCGCCGTCAGCGCCCGCTGGACCTGGCGCCGCTCCCGGCACTCGGCAAAGAGCCGGTCCCGGGTGCCCTCGGGGGTATGTACCGTGTAATTCACGCAGAATCCTCCTATACCCGATTTTTGCTTTTTCATATTAGCACATTACCATGTTAAAGTCAAGATTCTTTTCCCGGCCTCCTTCCCGCACATCCCGGCAAATAGTAATGCTGCGCAGGCGGCCGGAGCTCACCGGTCACCTGCGCAGCCACAGAGAAAGCCCCGCCTCAGAACAGAGTCATCTGGCTGGTGTCCGGCATTCCATCCATGGCGCCGGCGGCTTTGAGCATTTCAATATGAGTCTTGGAAACCTTGGGGCAGGCGGCGGAGAACTCCTCCACAGAGATAAACTCCTTCCCCTCCCGCTGCTCCATAATGGACCAGGCCGCCGTCTCGCCCAGGCCGGGAATGGCTGAGAAGGGCGGAATCAGCGCCTTGTCGTTGGTCTCGCTGAAGATGAAGTTGATGGCGTGGGACTTGTACAGGTCCACATGCTCAAAGGTGAAGCCGCGGAGATAGAACTCGTAGCACACCTCCAGGGTGGTGAGCATGTCCTGCTCCACAGCGGTGGCCTCCTTGTCCTTGGCCTTGATCTCCTTCATTTTTGCCTTGACCACATCCATTCCCCGGCACATATAGGTCTCGTCAAAGGCCTTGGCCCGGATAGAGAAATAGGCCGCGTAGAAGGCCAGCGGCCGGTGGACCTTGAACCAGGCGATGCGGAAGGCCATCATCACGTAGGCCACGGCGTGGGCCTTGGGGAACAGGTATTTAATCTTTTTGCAGGAGCCAATGTACCAGTCTGGCACGCCAGCGGCCTTCATCTCCTCTTCTGCGCCCTCAGGCAGGCCTCTTCCCTTTCGGACCGACTCCATGATTTTAAAGGAACGCTTCTCCGGCATGCCGCAGGAGATAAGGAAGAGCATGATGTCGTCGCGGCAGCCGATGGCCTGGCCGACCGGGATGCCCTGGTTGACGATGAGGTCCTTGGCGTTTCCCAACCACACATCGGTGCCATGGGAAAAGCCGGACAGGCGGATAAGGATATCAAACTCGCTGGGGCTGGTGTCCTCCAGCATGCCCCGGACAAAGGAGGTGCCGAACTCGGGGATAGCCACTGCGCCGGTGGGCCCCAGTACCGGATCGTCCACAAATCCCAGCTCCTCCGAGGAGGTGAAAAGGGACATGGTCTTTTTGTCGTCCAAAGGAATATCTGTCCGGGCGTTGACGCCGGTCAGGTCCTCCAGCATGCGGATCATGGTGGGGTCATCGTGTCCCAGCATGTCCAGCTTCAGCAGGTTGGACTCCATGGAGTGATATTCGAAATGGGTGGTGACGATGTCGGTGTTGGGGTCGTCGGCAGGGTGCTGAACGGGACAGAAATCGTAGATCTCCCGGTTCTGGGGAATGACCACCATGCCGCCGGGGTGCTGGCCGGTGGTGCGTTTGACGCCGGTGCAGCCGTGTGCCAGCCGGTTCTCCTCTGCACGGGGCACATGGATGCCCCGCTTCTCCAGATATTTCTTCACGTAGCCGAAGGCGGTCTTCTCTGCCACCGTGCCAATGGTGCCGGCCCGGAACACGTGGGTCTCTCCGAAGAGCTCAAAGGTATACCGGTGGGCCTTGGCCTGGTACTCGCCGGAGAAGTTCAGGTCGATATCGGGCACCTTGTCTCCGCCGAAGCCCAGGAAGGTCTCGAAGGGGATGTTGAAGCCGTCCTTGGCGTACTGGGCGCCGCAGACCGGGCACACTGCGTCGGGCATGTCCGCGCCGCAGCCCGCCCCCAGCTCCTTGGCGATTTCAAAGTCAGAGTGCTTGCAGTTGGGACAGCGGTAGTGGGGCGGCAGGGAGTTTACCTCCGTGATACCCGACATGAAGGCCACCAGGGAAGAGCCTACGCTGCCGCGGGAGCCCACCAGATAGCCGTGCTCCAGAGAGTTCTGCACCAGCTTCTGGGCGGACATGTAGATCACGTCGTAGTGCCGCTTCAGAATGTCTCCCAGCTCGGCGTTGATGCGGTCAGACACAATCTGAGGCACCTCTTCGCCGTAGAGGGACTTGGCCTTCCCCCACACCAGCCGGGACAGCTCGCCGGCGGAGTCCTCCAGCTTGGGGGCAAACAGGCCCTTGGGCAGGGGGTTGATGCGGTCGCACCAGTCGGCCACCAGGTTGGTGTTGCGGACCACCACGTTGTAGCAGTCCTCTTTGCCCAGGTAGGAGAATTCCTCCAGCATCTCCTCGGTGGTCTTGAAGTACAGGGGCAGCGGCGCGTCGCAGTCCTCAAAGCCCTTGGTGTCCAGCAGGATATGGCGGTAAATCTCATCCTCCGGGTCCAGGAAGTGGACGTCGCCTGTGGCGCACACCGGCTTGTCCAGCGCCTTGCCCAGAGCCACGATGGTGCGGTTAAAGTCCCGCAGCTCCTCCTCGCTCCGGACCATGCCCTTGCGGAGCATGAAGGCGTTGTTGCACAGGGGCTGGATCTCCAGAAAGTCATACCAGGAGGCGATGCGCTTGAGCTCATTGAAGTCCTTGTGCTTGACCACCGCTTCAAAGAGCTCGCCCGCCTCGCAGGCGGAGCCCAAAATCAGGCCCTCCCGGTGCTGGTTAATGAGGCTCTTTGGCATGATGGGATACCGCTTGAAATGTTCCAGGTGGGCCTTGGAGATGAGGGTGTACAGGTTCCGCAGGCCTATATTGTTCTTAGCCAGCACAATCAGGTGCTTGGGCTGGCGGCGGGCCTTTCCCTTGACCCGCAGGCGGGTCATCTCCGGGTTGATGGACTGGAGGGTGTGGATGCCCAAGTCCTCCAGCATCTTGAAGAAGGGCACCAGCATATAGGCCACCATGCCGGCGTCTGCGTCGGCCCGGTGGTGCTTGAAGGGCGGCAGCCGCAGGTGCTCCGCCACAATGTCCAGCTTGTACTTGCCCAGGTCGGGCAGCAGGTTCTGGGCCAGAATCAGCGTGTCAATGGAGGTCTTTTCAAAGGGGATGCCGTACCGGCGGCAGCCCTCAGCAATAAAGCCCATGTCGAATTCGGCATTGTGGGCGGCCAGGGGACGGTCCCCGGCGAACTCCAGGAAGGCCCGGATGGCCTCCTCCTGAGAGGGGGCTCCCTCCAGCATCTTGTCGGTGATGCTGGTCAGCTCCACAATTTCACGGCTCAGGGGGCGGCCGGGGGAGACAAAGGTATCAAAGGTCTCGGCGATCTCGCCGTTGCGCAGGATGACCGCACCAATCTCAATGATCACATCCCGCCGGTTGTCCAGGCCAGTGGTCTCAATGTCGAAGCAGACTACCTCACCGGTGAAGTCCTGCTCCTGCTCTCCGTGGATTACCACCCGGTCATCCACGTCGTTGATGTAATAGGCCTCCACGCCGTAGAGCACCTTGATGTCCTTGGCGGCATGCCAGGCGTCCGGGAAGGACTGGGCCACGCCGTGGTCGGTGATGGCGATGGCCCGGTGGCCCCAGCCCTCCGCCCGCTTGACCACCGCCTTGGCGGGCGTCAGGGCGTCCATAGTGGACATGGTGGTGTGGAGATGAAGCTCCACACGCTTCTCCGGGGCATTGTCCTGCTTGGTTTCCTTCTTCCCCTCCATAATGGCGTAGGGTTCCAGCACCATCTCGCCGGAGAAACGGTCCACCGTCAGCTTGCCCTGAACCAGAAGGTGCATGCCCTCCTTCACGCTGTCCACGATGGGCTTGCCCTCGTCTCCGGGACAGAACTTGTTGACGTGGATAGAGCCGGTGTAGTCGGTCATATCAAAGCCGATAACCCAGGCTCCCCGCTTCTTCAGTTCCTTGTGCTCCACAGCAAAGACATCGCCCTTAACAGTGACCGTGCCCATGTCCAGGTTCAGGCTCTTCATGGCAGTCACCTCGCCTTTGATCTCCCGGCGGCCAAAAATGAGCTTACCTGTGTTCTTTTTGCTGTCCGCCTTTTTGGCGGACGGACGGGAAACCTTCAGCTTCTGAAGAGCCTGGCGGCGGATCTCCTCGGTGCGGCGGAAGGCCGCCTCCGTCTCGGTCTCCTGATGGGCCGGTTCCTGGGGGACGGGCACGCTCTCTGCAGCAGGAGGCGCTTGCTCCACCGGCGGCGCCGGCACAGGCTCCGGCTGCGGCTCCACAGCGGCAGAAGCAGCCCCAGACTCCGCTGCCGCCTCGCTCTGGGGGCACAGCAGCTCCAGCACCACCCGGCCCACCTGATATGTATCGGCCAGGGAGTGCTCCCACCGCTGCCGCAGGTCATCGGCAGGGTGGGACGGACACTCCACCCGGGCAGAGATGGACCGGGTCGTCCGGTCGATGACCGCCCCGGTGACATTGCACCCGGCGGCCAGGGCTGCCAGCTCCCCCTCCGGCTGCCAGGCGGAAAACAGTTTTAAAAAGGGTATCTTTTGCTCAGGCATAGCACCAACGCTCCCACACACGGTTTCGCTCCAGGCCGGGAAATCATCCTCCGGCCCGCTCTCTTTACAGCTCGTCAATCATCTTGAACAGCTCGTCCACCAGCTGCTCCTGGGGCACCTTCTTCACAATCTCCCCCCGGCGGAACAGCAGGCCCACGCCATCTCCTCCCGCGATGCCCACATCAGCGGCAGCGGCCTCGCCAGGCCCGTTGACCACGCATCCCATCACCGCCACAGTGATGGGTTTGGTCACGGCCTGGAGCCGCTCCTCCACCTGCCGGGCCAGGCCGATGAGGTCGATGCGGGTGCGGCCGCAGGTAGGACAGGAAATGAGCTCCGGACCCTCCTTTCGTACGCCGGACACCTTCAGGATATCCCGGGCGGCGTACACCTCCTCAATGGGGTCGGCGGACAGAGACACCCGAATGGTATCGCCGATGCCCATGGCCAGCAGGCCGCCGATGCCCACTGCGGATTTCAGTATGCCCATGCGCGGCGTACCTGTTTCGGTAACGCCAATGTGTAAAGGATAATTGCTTTTCTCACTCATCAGCCGGTAGGCCGCCATGGTGATGGGCACGCTGGAGGACTTGAGGGACACACAGATATCGTCAAAGTCGTACCGGTTCAGCAGTTCAATGTGGCCGAACGCGGATTCCACCAGGGCCTCAGCGGTGACGCCGCCGTACTTGGCCAGCAGCGGCTTCTCCAGCGAGCCGCCGTTGACGCCGATTCTGATGGGAAGTCCTTTTGCTTTACAGGCGTTGGCCACAGCCTTCACCCGTTCCTCCCCGCCGATGTTGCCGGGGTTGATGCGCACCGCGTCGCACCCGGCGGCCACGCACTCCAGGGCCAGCTTGTAGTCAAAGTGAATGTCCGCCACCAGGGGAATGTGAATCTTATCCCGGATGGCGCCTACCGCCCTGGCCGCCGCCATATCGGGCACAGCCACTCGGATGATCTGGCAGCCTGCGGCCTCCAGGCGGAGAATCTGTTCCACCGTAGCAGCCACGTCGTCAGTGCGGGTATTGCACATGGACTGAATTGTCACCGGTGCGCCGCCGCCCACTGGCACGCCGCCCACCACGATCTGCTTTGTCATAAGTATCTCCCCTGTCACCATATGTCTAGGGACAGGCACCTCCCCTCCCATACAGGAGGAGAGGTGCCTGCCGGGAGACCGCTGTCTCCGCCTTTTATTTTCCAAACAGCTTGAGCACATCGGAGCAGGCCACTAAAATCATCAATCCCATGAGGAAAATAAAGCCCGCCGCGTTGATGTAGCCCAAATATTTCTGAGCAATATGCCGCTTGGAGAAGAGATTGTAGATTTTATCCACGATGAGGAACAGAATCTGTCCGCCGTCCAGGGCGGGAATGGGCAGCAGGTTCATTACCGCCAGATTGATGGCGATGAAGGCCACAAAATAGGCAATGCTGCTGGCCACAGCGGCCACCCAGTTTTGCCCGCTGGCCTGGGCCGACTCCTGAGCCTGGGTTCCTACGTCGCTCATCATGGTCACAATGCCTACCGCTCCGGACATATCCCGGATACCCACCGCGCCGGTGAACAGGTCGCCCAGGCTGACCCACACCAGCCGGATGGTGTCAATGGAATTATACCAGGCCAGCCGCAGCCGGTCAAATACATTGGCTTCCTTTATGGTGAAATTGATGCCCCGCTTGAGAATCTGGTTCCCATTCTCATCCAGCACCGGGTTGCCGTTCTCATCCACCATGGCCAGCCAGGGCATGGACAAATCCTCCAGCTTTACCCGCTCTCCGTCCCGCACCACAGTGACATCCATCACCTCGCCGGCGCGGTTAAAAAACAGGCTGATGTCCTCCTGGAGATAGATGGCGTGGCCGTCCACCTCCACAATCCGATCTCCCTCCATCAGTCCGTCCTCGCCTTGGGCGGCAAAGCCGTCCATAAAGCTGGAGATAACCGGACTGATATAGCTGGTGGTGCCGGCGAAGAGAATGACAAAAATCAGCACGCCGGTGACAAAGTTCATGAATGCCCCAGCGGCCAGCACAATCAGCCGCTGCCAGGCGGGCTTATTTCCCAGAGCACGGGGGTCGCCTGAGTCCTCCTCCTCTCCCTCCATGGCGCAGAAGCCGCCGATGGGAAAAAGACGGATGGTGTACTCGGTCTCCCCCTTCTGCCGGTGAAAGATACGGGGACCCATGCCGATGGCGAACTCATTTACCTTGACGCCCACAGCCTTGGCCGCCACAAAATGTCCCAGCTCATGGACCGCAATAAGCAGCCCAAACATGAGAATTGCGATGAGGATATAAACGATGATCATAAAATGCTTCTCCTAGCGTTGGGTTGCGGCGGACAGCACTGCCTCCCGGGCCTCCCTGTCGGCATTGAGAATCTCCGTCAGACCGCCGCCGTATACCGGTGTTACCCGGCCGAGGGCCCGCTCTACCAGGCGGGGAATATCCATAAAACCGATTTCCCGCTTCAGGAACAGCCCCACCGCCGCCTCATTGGCGCCGTTGAGCACCGCCGTAGCGGTGCCCCCCGTCCGAGCCGCGCCGATGGCCAGCCCCAGGCAGGGAAATGCCTCCATGTCCGGCGGCGCGAAGTGGAGGGGCGGACAGGCCAGCAGATCCAGAGGCTTTGCCACTGCCTGAGTCCGGGCGGGCCAGGTGAGGGCGTACTGGATGGGCAGGCGCATATCCGCGCTGCCCAGCTGGGCGATCATGGCATTATCACAGTATTCCACCAGAGAGTGAACTATACTCTCCCGATGCACCACCACGGAAATTTTCTCCGGCGGCATGTGGTAGAGCCGCATAGCCTCAATAAACTCCAGGCCCTTGTTCATCAGAGTGGCGGAGTCCACGGTGATCTTGGCGCCCATAGACCAGTTAGGATGCTTCAGGGCCTGGTCCAGGGTGACATGCTCCAGCTGTTCCCTGGTGTACCCGAAAAAGGGGCCGCCTGAGGCCGTGAGAATCAGCCTGCGGACCTCTCCCCTGTCCCGGCATCCCTGGAGAGACTGGAACAGGGCAGAGTGCTCCGAGTCCACAGGGACAATCTCCGCGCCATAGCGCTCCGCCTCCGACATGACCAGTTCGCCGCCGCAGACCAAAGTCTCCTTGTTGGCCAGGGCGATGCGTTTGCCCTGGGTAATGGCTGCCAGGGTGGGCTTCAGGCCCACCATACCTACCACGGCGGTGATCACCGTGTCGGCGGAGGGCAGGGCGGCCGCCTCCTCCAGGCCCTCAGGGCCGGAAGCCACCCGGACGTCCGTCTCCCCCAGCCGCCCCCGCAGCTCGTCGGCCGCAGACCGGTCCATCATCACCACCAGCTCAGGCTTAAACTGGCGGGCTTGTTCCTCCATCCGCTCCACATCCCGGTTGGCGGTCAGGGCCGATACAGTCATACCGCAGGCGGAGATCACGTCCAGGGACTGCGTTCCGATGGAGCCGGTTGAGCCCAGGAGGGAAATTCTTCTCATATCCGCTCTACTCCTTATATGGTGGTCGCTCCCTCCCCTGTCACGCGCTGATGGCAGGCAGCCAGTAGATGAGGATCTCAATCAGGGGAGCACAGAAAATGACGCTGTCAAACCGGTCCAGCACGCCGCCGTGGCCGGGAAAGATGTTTCCAAAGTCCTTCAGGCCATACTGCCGCTTGATATAGGAGAAGGACAGGTCGCCCAGCTGAGACACCAGGCTGCCCAGCAGGCCGTATACTGCCAGCAGCACATAGTTGACCTTCAGCTGAAAGCCAAACTGCATCACTGCGCCGTAGATCAGGCAGCAGACCACAGCGCCCAGCAGGCCTCCTACCGCCCCCTCCACAGTCTTTTTGGGAGAGAGCTCAGGGGCCAGCTTGTGCTTTCCAAAGGCCATGCCCGCAAAAAGGGCAAAGGCATCGCTGGTAAAGGCCGCTACCAGTGGAAGTAGGATCAGGTAGTCCGCCAGAGGCATCTGGTCGATGCGCACAAATGTGGACAGGAAATAGGGGATGAGCATGGCAAAGAAGAAGGACCCGCCCATCTTCTCCAGAGTCACCGTATAGTGGCTGGAGATGGCCACCACGAAGATACAGACAAAATAGATAAAGATGCCGCACAGGGCCGAGCGCATGCCCTGGCCGATATATACCCAGAAGGGCACCACACCGGACAGAGCAATGGACAATCCGGAAATCCAGGCGTTCTTCACAAAGCCCGTGGACCAGAGCACCTCATGGAGGGCCAGCATGGACAACACAGAAATCATAATAGGAATGGCAATTTCCGGAAGTACGAAAAACACCACGAACAGAAGCGGGATGCATACCACCGCCACCGCAATTCGTTTAACCATTGTCGACACCTCCAAATCTCCTCTGACGGTGCTGGTAGGCGGCCAGCGCCCGGTGAAGCTCGTCTCGGTTGAAGTCCGGCCATAGGACATCTGTAAAATAGTATTCCGCATAGGCCGACTGCCAAAGCAGGAAATTGGAGATTCGCTCTTCCCCGCTGGGCCGGATAATCAGGTCGGGGTCAGGCACCCCGGCGGAGAAGAGATAACTGCTGAACTGGGCTTCCGTCAGGTGGTTGGGGTCAGCCTTCCCGGCGGCGCAGTCCAGCGCAAAGGCCTTGGCCGCCCGTACCAGCTCGTCCCGCCCGCCGTAGTTCAGACAGATATTAACCTGCACACCCTCGTAGTGCTTGGAGATCTCCCGCGTCTGCTCACACAAGTCCTGAAGCTCCTGGGGCAGCGGAGACAGGTCGCCGAAAAAGCACATCTTGACCCGATCCCGCTCCATCTTGCTGATTGCCTCAAGCAGATACTTTTTCAACAGTCCCATAATGGCGGAGACCTCTTCTGCAGGCCGCTTCCAGTTCTCGGTGGAGAAGGCGTAGACCGTCAGGTACTCCAGGCCGATCTCCTTGCAGTAAGTGGCAATGGCGCGAAAATTCTCCGCGCCGGCGGCGTGACCCGCCGTGCGGGGCAGGCCGCGCTTCTTGGCCCAGCGGCCGTTGCCGTCCATAATAATGGCTATATGCCGGGGCAGGTGTTCAAAATCCACCAGAGTGGCGGTGTCTTCCTTTGGCTTAAAAAATGGCATGATATCCTCTATCCTTTATCCTTTAACTGCGCCGGAGACGGGAGACGCGGATTGCCACGCCGGCACAGGGCGCAGACGCTAACCCCGGCGGCGCCGGAAGGCGTCCACAACATGCTGGCGTGGCAATCCTCGGCACTGGCCCGGACAGACCCAGGCGCCGTGCGTATACGTTCGCTTGCCGGCCAGGCCGTTACACGGCCATCAGCTCGGCTTCCTTCTTCTCAGTCAGTTCATCAATCTGCTTGCAGCGCTTGTCGGTCAGATCCTGGAGTTCCTTCTCCAGTTCCTTCCGGTCGTCCTCGGTGATCTCGGACTTCTTCTCCATGGACTTGAACTTGTCCATAGCGTCCCGGCGGATGTTGCGGATGGCTACCTTGCCCGCCTCGGCATACTTGCGGACCTGCTTGGTCAGCTCTTTGCGGCGCTCCTCAGTGAGCTGAGGGAAGTTCAGGCGGATAACACGGCCGTCATTCTGGGGATTGATGCCCAGGTCAGAGGTCTGGATTGCCTTCTCAATGGGCTTGAGCAGTTTGGCATCCCACGGCTGAATGACCAGGCTGCGGGGATCCGGAGAGGAAATACTGCCCACCTGATTCAGAGGAGTAGGCACGCCGTAATAATCCACAGTGATCTTGTCCAGTACGGCGGCATTGGCGCGGCCGGCACGGACGCTGGCGAAGTCACTCTTCACCACGTCCACTGTCTTCTGCATCTTTGCGTCAAATTCCTTGTTGGCTTCGTTCATCTCACTGTGCCTCCTTGACAATTGTTCCGATTTTTTCTCCCATAATCACCCGGTAGATATTCTCCGGGTCCTTGAGAGCGAAGAGAATGACAGGGATCTTGTTATCCATAGAGAGTGATGTGGCAGTCGAGTCCATCACCTGCAGGTGGCGGGCCAGGATCTCATCATAGGTGATGGAGTCGTACTTCACGGCGGTGGGGTCCTTGTTGGGGTCGGCAGAGTAGACACCGTCAATATTCTTGGCCAGCAGGATGGCGTCAGCGTCAATCTCAGCCGCCCGGAGTACCGCAGCGGTATCAGTGGAGAAGAAGGGATTGCCCGTACCGCAGCCGAAGATGACAACCCGGCCCTTCTCCAGGTGCCGGATGGCACGGGAGCGGATATAGGGTTCGGCGATGGCGCGCATCTCAATGGCAGTCTGCACCCGGACTTCCACACCCATCTGCTCCAGCACATCGGCCAGTGCCAGACAGTTCAGCGTGGTGGCCAGCATGCCCATATGGTCGGCGCGGGTGCGCTCCATCTTGCCGCTGCCGTCCTTCACGCCCCGCCAGAAGTTGCCGCCGCCCACGACAACGCCCACCTGGACGCCCTCGCTGCTGCACTTCTTGATGACACTGCACACGCTGGTAATCACGTCAAAGTTGAGACCCCGGGACGCATCTCCCGCCAGCGCCTCACCGCTGATTTTAATGAGTACCCGCTTATACTGAGGTTCCGTCATAAACTCGACCCTTTCATTGCCATATTTCTTCCCCCGCAGGGAAGCATTGTAATTCACTTTATTTTAATATAACTTTTCTCTTTTGCAAAGGGGTTCCGATAAGATTTTTCAATTTGTTCTTAATTTGTCTGCTCCGTCCCGGCGGCGGATTGACAATCCAGTTCCCGACAGCTAAAATAATAGAAGAAATTTGATATACTTCAAGCCATTTTCTCAGCTGTCCGGCCTCTTAATTTCTATTTGACAGCGTACCCACAGTCTCCCGCCTGCTGGAAAGGAGCCGTTATGTCCATCAAAATTACGTCCGACAGCACCTGTGACCTCTCCCCCGAACTGATCAGCCGCTATCAGGTTGAGATTCTTCCCCTCACCATAGTCAAGGATGGCGCGCCTTACCGGGACGGACTGGAGATTACACCTGACGATATCTTCCGCCATGTGGATGCCGGCGGGAACATTACCTCCACCACTGCGGTCAGCGTGGGCGAGTATCGGGATGTGTTCGCCCGCCTCTCCCCCGCCCACGACGCGGTGATTCACATCAACATCAGCGCCGAATTCTCCTCCTGCTATCAGAACGCCTGCATTGCGGCTCAGGAGTTTAACAACGTCTATGTGATGGACTCCCGCAACCTGTCCACCGGCCACGGCCTGGTGGTTATCGAGGCCGCCCTTGCCGCCCAGCGCGGCATGGCTCCCGAGGAGATTATCTCCTACCTGAAGGAGCTGACTGGCCGCGTAGAAGCCAGCTTCATTCTCAACCGGCTGGATTACATGGTCAAGGGCGGCCGGTGCTCCGCCGTAACCATGCTGGGCGCCAATTTGCTTCGGCTCAAGCCCTGTATTGAGGTGAAGGACGGCAAGATGGGCGTTGCGAAAAAATACCGGGGTTCCTTCGAAAAATGCGTGCTGGAGTATGTGAAAGACCGGCTCCAGGGCCGGACTGATCTGGAGCTTGACCGCATTTTCATTACCTACTCCACTGCCCCCCAGGGCACCGTGGAACAGGTGCGGACCGCTATCACCGAATACGCCCCCTTCAAGGAAATTTTGGTGACCAGGGCGGGCTGCACCGTATCCACCCACTGCGGCCCCAATACCTTGGGTATTCTCTTTATTCGAAAGAAGTAAGCCCCAAATCACCTCACGCCTATCATGATATCCATCGGGCACAGCTGGAGCATGGCAGTGGCCAAGCTCCAGCTGATTGTTTTAGCTAATTGTTTTATATTTATTCAATATAAACAACTCAAAATTTGACGGAGAACTGTTATGCACACAGCAAGACTGCGAATTCGAAGGTTCCAGGCGGATGATTTGGACGCCTTGTCGGATCTTCTCTCTGACAAAGAAGTGATGAAATACCTGGAGGCGCCATATACAAGAGAAGCGGCCATAGCTTTTCTGCGCCGTTGCGGGATGGCAGATCCGCCGCAGGTCTATGCTGTGGAGGATTGCCGCCAGGCGTTTATCGGGTATGTCATTTATCATCCCTACGACACCGCTTCCTACGAAATCGGCTGGGTGCTCCGCAAAAGCCAATGGCACAAAGGCTATGCCAGCGAGCTGACGGAAGCCTTGATAAAGGACGCGCGGAACAGAACAGACCATTTGATAATCGAATGCCTGCCATCACAGACTGCAACAAAGAAAATTGCGGAAAAACATCATTTTTCTTTTGTGGAAAACAGAGACGGTCTGGACGTATATATGCTTTGTCTGAACGGAAAATCCTAAATTCAAGGGAACGCCCTTTCGATTAAAAAACAGCCCTGGCGCTCAGCGTCAGGGCTGTTTTTTAATCGTCTTATCAGGCGTGCTCGCCGCCCATGAGCAGGAACATAACTGCCTTCTGGGCGTGGAGGCGGTTCTCCGCCTCGTCGAAGATCTCGTCGGCATGGGACTCAAAGACCTCCGCCGTGATCTCCTCGCCCCGGTGGGCGGGGAGACAGTGCTGCACCATGCAGCCCTCGTGGGTCAGAGCCATCAGCGCGTCATTGACCTGGAAGCCGGCAAAAGCCTCCTCGCGGGCGGCCTTCTCCCCCTCCTGTCCCATAGAGGCCCACACGTCGGTGATCATCACGTCGGCGTCCACAGCGGCCTCCGCCGGCGTCCGGCAGAGCTGGAACTTGCCGTCTGTGACGGTCTTGGCAAAGTCCAGCACCTTCCGGTCCGGGTCATACCCCTCGGGACAGGCCACCGACACGTCCATGCCGCACTTCAGGCCGCCCACAATGAGGGAGTTGGCCATGTTGTTGCCGTCGCCGATGAAGCACATCTTCAGCCCCTCCAGCCGGGCCTTGTGCTCCCGGATGGTCATCAGGTCGGCCAGTACCTGGCAGGGGTGTGCAAAGTCGGTCAGGCCGTTGATGACCGGGATGGAGGCATACCTGGCCAGGGTCTCCACCTCATCCTGACCGAAGGTACGGATCATGATGCCGTCGCAGTACCGGCTCAGCACCCGGGCAGTGTCCTCGATGGGCTCACCACGGCCAATCTGGCTCTCCTTGCCGGAGAGGAACAGGGCATGACCGCCCAGCTGGAACATGCCGGTCTCAAAGGAGACGCGGGTGCGGGTGGAGTTCTTCTCAAAAATCATGGCCAGGGTCTTGCCCTGGAGGTAGTTGTGGGTCAGTCCGTGCTTCTGGTTGTACTTCATCTGGTCGGCCACGTTGAGGATTTTAATGATGTCCTCCTTGGTCAGATCCAGCAGCTTCAGCAGGTCCTTCTGCATCTTTCAATACTCCTTCCGTTACAGTTCCTTGAGGGTCTTCTCCATTATCTCCAGGCCCCTGTCCATCTCCTCCCGGGTGATGACCAGCGGGGGCAGCAGACGCAGCGCCTTGCCCGCCGTCAGCACCAGCAGGCCGTTCTCAATCAGCCTGGCGGCCAGCTCCTTGTTGGTGTGTCCGCCGGTCACCTCCACGCCGATCATCAGCCCCAGCCCGCGGGTGGCGCCCAGGCAGTCCAGGCCCATCTTCTCCATCCGGGCCCAGAGGTAATTTCCCTTTTCCTTGACCCGGGCCAGGGTATCCTCGTCCAGAATGTCCAGCACCGCCAGCGCAGCGGCGGCGCAGATGGGGTTGCCGCCGAAGGTGGTGGCATGGGTGCCCGGCCCCAGCACATCCCGGCACTTCTCCCCCGCCATGAAGCCGCCCATAGGCAGGCCGCCGGCGATACCCTTTGCGAAGGACACCGCATCGGGCAGGATGCCGTACTGCTGAAAGGCGAAGAGGGTGCCCGTCCGGCCCACGCCGGTCTGGACCTCGTCCACCAGCAGCAGCCAGTCCCGCTCGGCACAGAGCACCGCCAGCTCGTGGACAAACTCCTGGTCCATGGGCAGCACGCCGCCCTCACCCTGGACCAGTTCCAGCATGACGGCGCACACGTCGTGCCCCGCCACCTCGGCCACGCTCTCCATGTTGTTGGCCTCGGCGTACCGGAAGCCGTCGATGAAGGGGAAGAAATAGTTGTGGAACACGTCCTGACCGGTGGCGGTCAGGGTGGTGATGGTGCGGCCGTGGAAGGAGTTTTTCAGGGTGATGATGGTTCCCCTCCCCTTGCCGTATTTATCAAAGCTGTACTTGCGGGCCAGCTTGATGATGCCCTCGTTGGCCTCGGCGCCCGAGTTGGCAAAAAAGGCGTCCGCCATGCCTGCCCGGCGGCAGAGCTGCTCGGCCAGCTGGGCATAGGGCTGGGAGTAGAACAGATTGGAGATATGGGCCAGCTTGCCGGCCTGGTCGGCCACCGCCTTCACCCATTTGGGGTGGGCGTAGCCCACCGAGTTGACGCCGATGCCGCTGGAAAAGTCGATGTATTCCCGGCCCGCCAGGTCGTACAGCGTGGCGCCGCTGCCGTGGTCCAGATCCACGTCAAAGCGGCCGTAGGTCTGCATGACATACTGCCGGTCCAATTGTTTCAGCTCTTCATGGGTCATTTGACTCTCTCCCTTGGCGAGTCTGCCGCAGCATGGCAAAGCCTCGCAGAGTTCGCGTCCGCAGACGCGAAAAAATCCGGTCTGTTTTCTCCGGCGACATGCGCGTCGGAGAAAACTCCGCTCAGCCCGCAAGTGTGGAATTTGTCCGCTGACAACGGCAAATTCTGCGCACAGCGGGCTGCATCCCGCTCAAAAAACGGCTTCGCCGTTTTTTGATTTAAAGCAGCATGGTACCCACGCCCTCGTCGCTCAGCAGCTCGATGAGAATGGAGTGGGGAATGCGCCCGTCCAGAATGATGGTGCTCTTCACGCCGGAGCGCACCGCCTCCACGCAGCAGTCCACCTTGGGAATCATGCCGCCGGTGATAACTCCGTCCTTCACCAGACCGGGCACCTGGGACAGCTCCACCACGGGCAGCAGGGTGTCCTCGTCGTGGGGATCCCGCAGAAGGCCCCGCACGTCGGTGAGCAGGATGAGCTTCTCGGCCTTCAGGGCCACTGCCAGCTTGGCCGCTGCCGTGTCCGCGTTGATGTTGTAGGCCGTCTCGGCGTCCTCCCCCTGGGCCACCGTGGAGATGACCGGGATATAGCCGTCGTTCAGGCTGTCGTTCACGATGGCGGGGTTAACATGGGTGACCTCACCCACCAGGCCGTACTTCTCGTCCAGCTGCCGGGCCATGAACAGGCCCGCGTCCAGGCCGCACAGGCCGATGGCCCGGCCTCCCATGTGGTTGATCATGGCGGTCAGATTCTTGTTTACCTTGCCGCAGAGCACCTGCTGGACCACGTCCATGGTCTCCCGGTCGGTGTACCGCAGGCCGTCTACAAAGCGGGACTCCTTGCCGATCTTCTTCAGCATATCGCTGATCTCCGGCCCGCCGCCGTGGACCACCACCACGTGGACGCCCACCAGGTGGAGCAGGATGATGTCGGAGATGACCGCGTGGCACAGCTCGTCGGAGATCATGGCGTTTCCGCCGTACTTCACCACCACGGTCTTGCCGTAGTACTTCTGAATATAGGGCAGGGCCTCGGCCAGAACCTTGGCCCGCTCCACGTGGGTATCGGACATTGCCTTCGCCTCCATGGGGTTTATCAGGTTCTGTAATCCCCGTTGATTTTCACATAGTCGTAGGTCAGGTCGCAGCCCCAGCAGGAGGCCTCGTGCTCCCCCTCGTGGAGGCACACGTCGATGACCACACTGTCCCGGGAGAGGATGTTCTTGGCCTTCTCCTCGTCGAAGTCCAAGCCCGCGCCCTTCTGGCACACCAGAATCTCACCCAGGTCGGAGGCAAACTTCACGTCCACGTACTCGGGCCGGAAGGGTGCCTTGGAGTAGCCCATGGCGCACAGCACGCGGCCCCAGTTGGCGTCGGCGCCGAACATGGCCGCCTTCACCAGGGGGGAGCCCACCACCGCCTTGGCCAGGCGCTCGGCGCTCTCTTCGCTGCGGGACTGCCACACATGGCAGGTCACCAGCCGGGTAGCGCCCTCGCCGTCCCCGGCGATGCACTTGGCCAGGTACTCGCAGACATGGTGCAGGGCCTGGACAAAGAGGGTATAGCTGTCGTCCTTCCACTCAATGAGAGGGTTGCCCGCCATACCGTTGGCCAGCACCACGCACATGTCGTTGGTGGAGGTGTCCCCGTCCACGGTGACCCGGTTGAAGGTGCGGGGCACAATCTCATGGAGGGCATCCTGGAGCATCTCGTGGGTGATGGCACAGTCGGTAGTGACAAAGCAGAGCATGGTGCCCATGTTGGGGTGGATCATGCCCGAGCCCTTGGCGATGGCGCCGATGGTCACGGTCCTGCCACCGATGACGGTGGTGACGGCGATCTCCTTCTTCTCCGTGTCAGTGGTCATGATGGCATGGGCCGCGTCGTCGGAGCCGCCCTCCTTCTTCAGCTGTCCCGCCAGCACGGGCACCCCCGCCTCAATGGCGGCGATGTTCAGGGTCTGGCCGATAACGCCGGTGGAGGCCACCACAAAGTCGGAGGGCTTGAGGCCGGTGGCGGTCGCCGCCGCCTCGCACATCTTCTTGGCGTTCTCGTGCCCCTGAGGGGCGCAGGCATTGGCGTTGCCTGAGTTGGCGATGACGCCCCGGGCTACGCCGTCCTCCAGGTGCTCCATGGTGACGTACAGCGGCGCGGCCTTCACCCGGTTCATGGTATACACCGCCGCCGCGGTGCATTCCTGCTCCGAGAGAATCATGGCCAGGTCCTTCTTGCCGGAGAGATAGTCGGTCATGGAGGGGACCACGGGCTGGTTTCCGTCCGCCAGGCCCTTCTTCACGCCGCAGCGGATACCGCCCGCTGTAAAGCCGATAGGTGCGGTGACGCCGCCGGAAATCTGCTTCATTGTTCACACTTCCCTTTCAATGCCGGCGTGGATGCGCCGGAGTGTTCCTTTATTTTACAGCAAGGCCGGTGGTTTCGTCCAGCCCCAGCATGAGATTCATGTTCTGTACCGCAGCGCCGCTGGCTCCCTTGCCCAGGTTGTCAAAGCGGGAAACAATCAGGGTCTGATCCACGTTTCCGGTGACGGAGATCTCCAGGTTATCGTATCCGGAGAAGGCGTTGGCCGCCAGCATGCCGCTCTCGCTTCCCCAGGGAGCCACCCGCACCATGGTCTGGTCCTCGTAGTAGCGGCCCAGCAGCTCGCAGATGTCCTGGGCTGTGGGCTTCCCCTTCAGCAGGGCGTTGTGGAGCTGAATCCCCGTGGCCATGCCTTTATAGTAGTCGTCCACAATGGGGCTGAACACGGGCGGATGCTCCAGCCCGGACAGGGCCTGCATCTCGGGCAGATGCTTGTGCTTGAGACCCGTGCCGTAGATTCTGGGGCTGTAAAGGCCTTCCGCCTTCCCCTCTCCCTCGTACTCGGCGATCATCTTCTTCCCGCCGCCGGAGTAGCCGGTGAGGGAAAAGCAGGTGACGGGATAGTCCGCCGGAAGGATATCCATGGCCACCAGCGGCGCGGCGATGCTGAGAAAGCCGGTGGCATGGCAGCCCGGATTGGCCACCCGCTTGGCGAACTTAATCCGCTGCCGCTGGCCTGCCAGCAGCTCGGGGAAGCCGTACACCCACCCGGCTGACGTGCGGTGGGCGGTGGACGCGTCGATCACCCGGGTGCCGGGGTTGTCGATGAGCCCCACCGCCTCCGCCGCCGCCCCGTCGGGCAGACAGAGAAAGACAATGTCCGCACCGTTGAGGTACTTCTTCCGCTCTGTAATGTCCTTTCGCTTGTCATCATCTATCAGCAGAAGATTGATGTCCTCCCGGCCGGACAGCCGGTCATAGATCTGCAGGCCGGTGGTACCCTCTTTGCCATCAATATACACATTGGCTTTCATGCTTCTCTCGCCTCGATAAACGTCTTGATGTCGGCAGTCTGCACTGCTCAGCGGAAAGCTGTCTCACCGCTCCGCTCTGCGGATATGTTCTCTGATTTCTCCCTCGTGCTGCCTGCAATAGGCATAGCTGCTTCTCATAAAATCTTCCATGCGCTGTGTTCTGTACATCTCGTCCAGCGTATCCAAAATCAGTTTGCCGCCCACCTCCATGTCAAAGAAATAGGGGTAAATACAGCCGCCGTTTTCTCTTGGAAAGTAAGGATTGACAGAACTGAGGCGGTTATCACGCATCACCGACTCAACAACCATCTCGCTCAGAATCCATTTCAGGGATGGACGTTCATATTCGTCATAACTGTCATGGAACAGCCGATTCCATACATAGAACCACACGAAATGAATGATTTCATGGATGCTCCCGCCGATGGCGCCTTTTTCGCTGTTCAGATAGAAAACATCATATCGGTGCTCTTTCAGAAAACGTGGTGCAACCGGATTCATGCTTAGGTTGCACTGCAGATCCTGAAACAGCTTGCCGCAATCCACACCGAACGCATCCGACAATGCCGCGGTGATCTGTTCTTTGCATACAGACCAATAATTGCGGTATAAGTCCACCTTTTGGTTAATTGTATCTTCCTGCTCAGCATAAACCGCCCGCATTATTTTCTCAATGTACTCTCTCCTGCCGCAAAAAGAAAGGCCGGCGGCATAAGCTCTGTCAAGCTGCGGATAAAAATGGTAGAGCGGCTCCGTCCAAAATCCGGGCTGATCATCTCTCTGAAATGCCATGATGCTTTCCAGCATATAATCTACACCGGGATTGAGAAATGTTACTTCCATATTAAACTCCCTTTTTGCTGCAAGGTTTGAATCTGGAACAAGAGCGCCGCCCCCCTTTTCGCACGATACCGGTCAGAAGGCAGGCCTTATTATACAGGTGTATCCTAATCGTGCTCAGCCGCGGTCCCTCGCCCCGATAAACGCCTGAATATTGGCAATCTGCTGCTCTACGGCCTCCCTGGCCGGACCGCCATAGACCTTTCTGCCGTTGACGCAGGTCTTGAGCTCCAGGGCGTGGTACACGTCCTCGTCAAAGGCGGCGGAGATGGAACGGAAGTCCTTCAGCGGCAGGGTGTCCAGCGTCTCGCCGGTCTTGATGCACATGTTCACCAGCCTGCCCACGATCATATAGGCCTCCCGGAAGGGCATGCCCTTCTTCACCAGGTAGTCGGCGCAGTCGGTGGCGTTGATAAAGCCGCCGGAGGCCGCCTTGCGCATGTTATTGGGCAGCACGGTCAGGGTGTCCAGCATGGCGGTAAACACAGGCAGGCACATCTCCACCGTGTCGATGGCGTCGAACACCGGCTCCTTGTCCTCCTGCATGTCCTTGTTATAGGCCAGAGGCAGGCCCTTCATGACGGTGAGCAGGGTGATGAGAGAGCCGTACACCCGGCCCGTCTTGCCCCGGACCAGTTCGGCCACGTCCGGATTCTTCTTCTGGGGCATGATGGAGGATCCGGTGGAGTAGGCGTCGTCCAGCTCCACGAACTTGAACTCCCAGGAGCACCAGAGGATGATCTCCTCGGAGAACCGGGACAGGTGCATCATCAGGATGGAGCAGGCGGAGAGAAACTCAATGGCGAAGTCCCGGTCGGAGACCGAGTCCATGGAGTTGTCGGTGGGCTTGGCGAAGCCCAGGGCTGCGGCGGTCTGGAACCGAGCCACCGGGTAGGTGGAAGTGGCCAGAGCGCCCGCCCCCAGGGGGCACTCGTCCATCCGCTCCAGGCAGTCCTCCAGCCGGGTCACATCCCGGCGAAACATGTTGGCGTAGGCCATCATGTAGTGGGCAAAGGTGGTGGGCTGGGCACGCTGGAGATGGGTATAACCGGGCATGACGGTCTCCAGGTTGGCCTGGGCCTTCTTCACCAGCACCTTTTCCAGGTCCAGGCACATGCGGATGATAATGGGGATCTCCCGCTTGACAAAGAGGCGGAAATCCACCGCCACCTGGTCATTCCGGCTGCGGGCAGTGTGGAGCCGCTTGCCCGTCTCCCCCAGGCGGCCGGTAAGCAGGGACTCCACGTTCATGTGGATATCCTCATTGTCGGTGGTCAGCTCCACCCGTTCGGCCTTGATGTCCTCCAGGATGGCCTTCAGGCCGTCGATGATTTTCTCCGCCTCGTGCTCCTCAATGATGCCCTGCTTGCCCAGCATAGCGGCGTGGGCGATGGAGCCCTCGATGTCCTCCTGATAGAGCCGGGCATCAAAGGTGATGGAAGAGTTGAAGTCGTTTACCAGGGTGTCGGTCTCCTTCTGAAACCGGCCTGCCCACAGTTTCATAAGCCATTACCTCACTTTTCGCTCTGTTGCGGCAGAGCCGGAGAGCAGGCGTCCCCACGGTGGGAGGCGCCCGCCTTCCGGCTTTGTACGCGGTTCCTTATTTCAGTTTGCCCTGTTCCCGCAGCGCCTGGACGGTGTCGGGCAGGCCCCAGAGGTTGATGAAGCCCTGGGAGTCTTTCTGGTCGTAGTCGCTCTCCTCAAAGGTAACCAGGTTCTCGGAGTAGAGGGTCTCGGGAGAGGTGACGCCGGCGGTGATGATGTTGCCCTTGTAGAGCTTCAGCTTCACGGTGCCGGTGACGTGCTTCTGGGTCTCGGCAGCAAAGGCGGACAGTGCCTCCCGCAGGGGGCTGAACCACTTGCCGTTGTACACCAGGTCGGCAAAGTCCACCGCCAGCTTGCTCTTCATGTGGGCGGTGTCCTTGTCAATGGTGATCATCTCCAGCACCTCGTGGGCCCGGTAGAGGATGGTGCCGCCAGGGGTCTCGTACACACCGCGGTCCTTCATGCCCACCAGCCGGTTTTCCACGATGTCCAGCAGGCCGATGCCGTTGGCACCGCCCACTTCGTTGAGCTTGCGGATGATGTCGCTGGCCTTCATCTTCTCGCCGTTAAAGGCCACAGGCCAGCCCTTCTCAAAGTCCAGAGTAATATAGGTGGGGACGTCGGGAGCCTGGATGGGGCTGACGCCCATTTCCAGGAAGCCGGGCTTATCATACTGGGGCTCGTTGGCCGGGTCCTCCAGGTCCAGGCCCTCGTGGCTCAGGTGCCACAGGTTCTTGTCCTTGGAGTAGTTAGTCTCCCGGGAGATTTTCAGCGGCACATTGTGGGCCTCGGCGTAGTCAATCTCCTCGTCACGGCCCTTGATGTCCCACTCCCGCCAGGGTGCAATGATCTTCATCTCGGGGGCGAAGCGCTTGATGGCCAGCTCAAACCGAACCTGGTCGTTGCCCTTGCCGGTGCAGCCGTGGCAGATGGCGTCGGCGCCCTCCTTCTTTGCAATTTCCACCAGGCGCTTGGCAATAATGGGGCGGGCAAAGGCGGTGCCCAGCAGATAGTCCTCATACTTGGCTCCCATCTGCATGGACGGAATGATGACCTCGTCCACCATCTCGTCAGTCAGGTCCTCCACATACAGCTTGGAGGCGCCGGTCTTGATGGCCTTCTCCTCCAGGCCGTCCAGCTCAGTGCCCTGCCCCACGTCGCCGGACACAGCGATAATTTCAGGGTTGTTGTAATTCTCCTTCAGCCAGGGAATGATGATGGATGTATCCAGACCGCCGGAATAGGCAAGTACAACTTTCTTGATGTCAGCCATGGTGAACCCCTCCGTTTGCTTTGTTGGACACAGTCTACCACGCTCAGCAGAAAAATGCAATAGGTAGTTTGAATAAATATTCTATAAGCAAAAATATTTACATATATATATTCATTATAAACGAAATATTCTGGTTTTTATTCATGCCCTACCTATTTCCACAATTAATTCTGCCAGCAAGGCTTATGCCACTTGTCCTACCTTCTCCTTGTGCTCTTCTAACATATGAGTTATAATAAATACAAAATTCTCACAAGAGAGAGATTTTTCCTCACATGCTAGGAAAGCAAATAATTTTTACATAGGAAACGAGGGATTTGTCTTGACTGACAAAGACCAGAAGCGGTTAAGCCGTTATATTGACAGCTATTACAGCAGTTATTTTCAAATGGACGCTATTTATAACGAATGGGCTTCCCATCACAAAATTCAGGATACCACGCTGTTCGTACTTAATGAAATCAGCAAGCATGAGTACTGCACTCAGCGCAGTCTTCACGCTTGTCTCGGCTATTCCAAACAGACGCTCTCCTCCTCTCTCCGCCGTCTGGAGCAGGAAGGTATCATTATCCGGCAACGCACCGTCCATGACCAGCGCAGCAATCTTATTCGCCTTACACCAAAGGGCAAGATTTACGCAGACAGACTCTTGTCCAGGCTTCATAAGGCAGAGATCCGCGCATTTCAGCTTTTGAGCCCAGATGAATGTGAACAGGTTTTGAGTGCTTTTCATAAGCTGACCGATGCTCTGGCCAACAGTATCCGCGCTGATATGGAGGCCCCTGCCGCGGATTAATTTCCGGACATGATGTACCAAAATACAAGGCTTCGAGAGAATAATATATGGTGGATAGTCATGTGCCGCCGTTATGCCGGTACATGACTATCCATTTTTTATGAATATATATGTTTATCATCCTTTTCCTTATAGTCAAATTTTTTACCATTTCTCTTTTCGTTTTGCTTAATCTCTTTTTGATAAATATTTTATTATTTCTGCATTATTGAACAATTTCTTTTCTCATTTCTCTTTTTTCTCATTTTCAGATAATAAATTTTTTTACCATATTCATCCTCTGCACGAATTTTATTTGTACACTTTTTCAGTTAATAGTGTTTCATTTTCTTAAAAAATTATATATTTTTTGCATATTATTTTATATTTCGCTTGACACTTCGCCTCATATTCTGTATATTATATGCATAACGAAGCGGCGCGCAGTGCTTCACATCGCTACTCCATACACCGTCTGTTGTCTGGAATTTCGGCAGATGATAGTTATGTCCAATCTCAACAAAGGATGTGAATACAGTGTCAGAACAAAATTCTTCTCCTGCCGTCCGTGACTACGATATCGATGAGTATGTTCCCATGGAAGCTCGCTACTATGGTATCAAGGAGATGGCTTCTGTCTGGATCTGTGCCAACGCAAACCCCACTTCATGGTATATGGGAACCATTATTGGTGCCCTTGGCTTGAGCGGCGCATTCCTGTCCGCCATTATTAGTAATCCTCTGGTATACCTTATCCTCGCTCTTGTGGGTATTATGGGATTTCGCGTGGCATCCAGCACCATGGGTTTGGTACGGGTTCCCTTTGGTGTAGTTGGAAGCAAACTTCCCTCCTTTATTAACGCACTTCAATTTGTCGGCTGGTGCGGTGTCAACACTTATATCGCGGCTGTTCCTTTGTCCAACCTCATCACCAGCTTTACCCACGGTGATCCCACTTCCACCCCGATGATTGTCCTTTCTGTTGTAATTATTCTGGCCATTACCAGTCTTATTGCAATCTTCGGAGGTGCCAAGTGGATCGGTTTTGCGCAAAACCTGGCCGTTATATGTCTGATCATTCTCAGCGTTTGGATTTCCGTCCAGGTCTTCCGCACATTTTCTCTGGACAGCATCGCTACATGGACGCTTGACTCCAGGTCTGAAAATCTCTCTTGGTCCATCACCTTCGGATCCGCCATGGATTCCTTTGCCGCCTTTGGCTTCGCCTGGGTAATGGCTGTGGCAGATTATACCCGCTATACCAAAAGCAAAACAGCTGCCACTGTTGCACCTATGGCAGGCGCGGCCTTTGGAATGCTCTGGTTCTGCATGATCGGTGCGGTGAGCGCCATTGCAGTAGCCGTTCTCAACGGCGGTATTTTCGACCCCATGTCCGCTGATCTCAGCTATATCTGCTCTTCTCTCGGAATGGGACAAATCGCCAATCTGCTTATTGTACTCTCCACTATTGCAGTAAACATGATTAATGTCTATTCCGGTGGTTTCTCCGCCGCCAATGTCAGCCGCAAACTTTCCCCTAAACTTTCCATGTGTATTATTTCTGCCGGCGCCCTGCTTCTGGCACTTACCCCACTGCTTTTTGACAGCTTTTTGGATACATTTCAGATATTTTTGGGCTATCTGGGAGCAGTATTTCCTCCCTGTATTGCCATTCTGGTGGTAGACTATTACTTCATCCGTAAAAAAGAGTATGACATCACTCAGTTCCAGGCAAAGGATGGCCCTTACTGGTATTGGAAGGGCATCAATCCCACAGCCATTGTCTGCTTCCTGCTCGGTGTTGTAACGTATTTTGCAGGCCAGCAGCTTCCGTTCATCATGTCCACTATTGGTGCAGTGTTCTTCTGCTTCCTGGTAACTGGTCTGTTGTATTTTGTGTCCGCCAAACTTCTTCGCAAGCCAGTAATGTAAGGAGGTTCTCCTCATGTGTTTTTCTGTCATTATCGGCCGTGATGCCAGTGCAACCGGTCATGTTATGTTGGCCGCCAATGATGATTGGCCTGGCTGCCCCGGTCACGTACATCATGTTCCCAGAAAATCTTGGGCTCCTTCCGACCAGTTCATGACAGTCAAAGGCGTTCCCATCCCTCAGGCTCCCACCACGTTTGGATATACCTACTCTTCCGCAGCTTACGAAACCGGAACCCGTCCTGTCTCCTGGGCAGATGGAGTCAATGATCAGCGAGTGGCCGTCTCTATGCAGGGCGTGTACGCTTTTGCCAACTATCAGCGAGCCGGTGACCTGCTGGAGGCCGATGATTTGGTTATCCTGATGCTTGAACGGGGAAAAACTGCTCGGGAAGCCATCCAGCTTGCCGGTGATCTCATCGCCCGGTACGGTTTTACTGTCTCCTCTATCCCCGGCGCAGAAGGTACAGTCTGTATGGCGGTTGCCGATCCGCAGGAGGGCTTTTTTCTTGAATTAGGGCCAGGCGGATATTGGTGTGCCCGACGGGTAGATGACGATAAGGCAGAGTGCCGTCCCAACTGTTTTGGTATTGGAGAGATCGACTTTGCCGACTCTACTCGCTTTCTCTGTTCACCAGGCCTTTATGAGTTGGCTGTGGAAAAAGGATGTATCCATTCTGGAGCCCCTCTGAATTTTGCTTTTGCTTTTGGCGGAGATTATTCTGAACTCAACTCAGGCTACGGCGGTGCACTTAACCCTGTCAATACGTTCCGCAAATGGGGGACCCTTCACCGGCTTTGCGGACTGGATATCCCTCTGGATACTCAAATATATGATTGCCGCCCGCTGCAGGCAGTGACTCGCTCTGATTTGATGGAACTTATGCGGGATACTTTGGCGGGAACCCCCTATGACCTGGCCCTCCGCCCCGAAGCCGGGCCTCATCACAATCCGTTTTGGATGGAAATAAGCACCAGCATCGCTCAAAGCGGAACTGTAATCTGTATGCTAGCCGATCTTTCCTCTGCTCTTCCTGACGCGCTAGGCAGTTCTATCTGGTTTGCATTCGGAAACGTCTGTCTCTCTCCTTTCATCCCCTGTTATACCGGTGGATGCGGCCTCCCTGCCGCCTATCAGCGTGGCGAGTGCGGTGATTTCAGAGCGGAGGACGCCTGGTGGACTTTCCAAGAGACCGCTCAGCTCTGTGAGCGCAACTATGAAGCCATCGCCCCCACAGAGGTCATTCCGGTCTATCACGCACTGGAGGAACAGTTTGCGCAGGACATGGAACAGGCGGAGCAGCAGGCCGCCGCTCTTTTCCCTCGAGCTCCTGAGGCCGCTTTAAAAGTTCTAACTGACCTCACAGACCGTCAGTCTCTCCAGGCACTTGACATCGCCTCACACATTGCCAGAAAGGTAAAAGGAAAATATCTCTGCAACACTATTCTGGACTGGGTATAATCACTCCTTGCTCTTCTTTTGCAGGCAACACATTGTTGGGCCCCGCACACAGCTTCTGTTTCTGTGTGTGGGGCCTGATTGTTGGTTTAGGGTATTACGGATCATTCGAAATCCAGCTGTTGCCGTCGGCATAGTGGAGCACCACACTGTCCAGCTTGTATTATCCTCTGCAGCCACAGTCTTATCCCGACACAAAACAAGCTCTGTCACTGCGCTCCCCCTCTCGGATGTTTTGACCGGTCTCAACCATTAGACGTCCCAGCTACCCAGCCGGGTTCAGAAAAAATATATTTTCAAAATTTCGTGGCCGGAAACAACCTGCCGGATTCCTCCCTTTCCCCAGTCAAACAACATTTTACACTTGCAACTTATCTCATTTTCCTGTATAATGCAACGATGTGTTAGAGCGGGCGGGCAGAGC